>DAITNL010000208.1:0-5030 GCA_036834665.1 Candidatus Competibacteraceae bacterium
AGAACTTGAGCGGTCATGTATCGCTCACCTGCGATGAAGCGCGAACCGATGCCGATCAATCCGATGAAGCTGCCCGTCTGGAACGGGCTGCGTAATCGGAAGGCGCGGATTCCAAAGAAGTACTATGGCGACGAAATCGGCATGGAAGGCGACAAGGACCCCGATTACCGCCGTTGTTATCCTGTTATCCGTGGGATTGGGAGCAGCGAACAGCCGGCCACGCCGCGCACCGGTGGCGTGGAAGGCGTTTTTAGGCGCGTTTATGTCATCGGGTAGGCATGGGTAGCGGGTTAACCCCGTGCGTGCCTTAAAGACGCTCTCCGGCGGTCTGAGAGGCATTCCGGGGGGTGGGTGTGACCCCGCGATTTGACCACGGGCCAAAACCCCGCTCCGCCAGCGCCTCGGTAGGGGCGACCCCCTGTGGTTGCCCGGATTCGATGGAAACGCCGCGTGGCCGCCCGGATTGTGCCGCTTAGGCGGGAATCCAGACAGGGCATCCACGGGGAGATGCCCCTAACGTATGGGGGCAATTTGATGCAACGGAGGACTGGTCATGCAACAACGGCAACCCCGGCTCGGTGTCGCTCTTGGCAGCGGCTCGGCGCGCGGCTGGGCGCATATTGGCGTGCTCAAGGCCCTGGCCCAGGCCGGGATTGTCCCGGATGTCGTGGCCGGTACTTCGATTGGCGCGCTGGTCGGTGCGGCCTATGCCAGCGACCGCCTGGCACGCCTGGAAGAATGGGTAACGCAGATCGACTGGTGGGAAATCATCCGCTACATGGATCTGCGCATGGGTGGCGTCGAGGGCGAGCGGCTGATGCGCGCCTTCAGCGAGCGGGTCGAGGATGTGCCGATCGAGAGCCTGTCACGACCGTTCGGCGCGGTGGCTACTGATCTGTACACCGGCCGCGAAGTGTGGTTTCAGGAGGGTTCGCTGCTGGAAGCGGTGCGCGCCTCGATTGCCCTGCCGGGGCTGTTCAGTCCGGTGCAGTACCGGGAGCGCTGGCTGGTCGATGGTGGCCTGGTGGATCCGCTGCCGGTGTCATTGTGCCGGGCGCTGGGCGCCGATCAGGTGATCGCGGTGAATCTGAATGGCGATATCGTCGGCCGCCATTTCAGCGGGCGGGCGTCGCGGCGTACCCTGCCGAATCCACTGCTGGCGCGGCTCAGCGCCGGCTGGCAGGCCGTGCTGGGCAACGGCGGTGGCGCGGTCGAGCAGCCGGCGGTCACCGAGGAGCCGCCGGGCCTGTTCGATGTCATGGCCGGGGCGATCAATATCATGCAGGATCGCATTACCCGGGCGCGCATGGCCGGCGATCCGCCGGATGTGGTGCTGGCGCCGCGCTTGGCGCATCTGGGCCTGATGGATTTCGACCATGCCGGCGAGGCGATCGCTGCCGGCATGGACTGTGTGCGCCTGCATCTGCCGCTGCTGCGCGATATGCTGGATCGGCCGGAGTAAGCGCTTTGCCCTACACTGGCGGCCCTTTTGTACTGTCTGGCTGAAGAATGCCCATGTTGAATCAACGCTATATCCTGACCATTGCCTGCCCGGACCGGGTGGGCATTGTCGCCGCCGTTTCCGGCGTGCTGGCCGCCCATCGCGGCAATATCATCGAATCCGACCAGTTCAGCGACACCGAATCGGGGCGCTTTTTCATGCGCCTGGTGTTTGAGATGGCTGAGGCCGCCGCGCCGGCGCTGCTGGAACATTTCGCCCCGCTGACCCGGCAGTTTGCGATGGATTGGAAACTTCATGATCCGCGCCGCCGGCCGCGCGTGATGATTCTGGTATCCAAGGCCGAGCACTGCCTGAATGACCTGCTGTATCGGCATCGCACCGGCGCTCTGGCGATGGAGATCACCGCCATTGTGTCCAACCATACCGAACTGGCCCATCTGGCTGACTGGCACGCCATTCCCTATCACCACCTGCCGGTGACACCGGCAACCCGGGCCGAGCAGGAGCAGCGCATTCTCGACCTGATCGAGCAGAGCCGCACCGAACTGGTGGTGCTGGCCCGCTACATGCAAATCCTATCGCCGGCGCTGTGCGCAGCCCTGGCCGGACGGGCGATCAATATCCATCATTCCTTTCTGCCCGGTTTCAAGGGCGCCAAGCCCTATCATCAGGCGCATGCCCGTGGCGTCAAGCTGATTGGCGCTACTGCGCATTACGTCACTGCCAATCTCGACGAGGGACCGATCATCGAACAGGAAGTGGAACGGGTCGATCACGCCCATACGCCGGAACAACTGGTAGCAGTCGGACGCGATATTGAAAACATCGTCCTGGCGCGGGCGCTGCATTTCTACCTGGAGCGGCGCGTATTCCTCAACGGCCACAAGACCGTGGTGTTGCGCTAGGAGCCTATGGGCATGCCGGTTGACTCCTGGTCGCTGTATCTGGCGGCGTTTCTGGTTGGTCTGAGCGGCGCGGTGCATTGCGTGGGCATGTGCGGCGGCATTGTCGGCGCCCTCAGCCTGAATCTGCCGAGCGCGCCCGGTTCCTTACTGCGCGCCCGTCTGCCCTTTCTGCTCGCCTATAACCTGGGTCGCCTGCTGACTTATGCCACTGCCGGAGCCTTGGCCGGTGGCCTGGGGGCGTGGGCGACGCAGCAGATCGCCCTGCATCAGGCGCAAGTGCTTTTGCAGGGCCTGGCCGGGTTGTTCATGCTCCTGCTCGGGCTGTATCTGGGCGGCTGGTGGCCGCTGCTGGCGCGGCTGGAGCAGTTCGGAGCGCGGCTGTGGCGGCGTATCGAGCCGCTCGGGCGGCGCTTTATCCCGGTGCGAACCCTGCCGCAGGCGCTGGGCATGGGACTGGTGTGGGGCTGGCTGCCCTGTGGACTGGTTTACAGCGTGCTGGTGTGGGCGGTCGGTGCCGGCGGGGCGTTGTCGGGGGCCGTACTGCTGCTGAGTTTTGGTCTGGGCACGCTGCCGGCACTGCTGCTTATGGGCACGGCAGCGGCGGCGCTGGCCGGCTGGCTGCGCCGGTTATGGGTACGCCGCATTGCCGGGGCGTTGGTGATCGGTTTTGGCCTGTATCAACTGCTGCTGGCGGCACGCCTGCTACGGCTGTGGGGCGCTAGCGGCTGAGGTGCTGCTGCCATTCGCTCAGTACGGTGGCGAGCAGTTGCGCGGCGCTGATGTCGTCACCGGCCAGGGCCATATTGCGGGCCAGGTAGAGCTGCACCAGGGCGCGCTGTTCGGGATCGGCCAGCGCGGCAGTCTGCCGGATGGCCTGATTGAATTCCTTGCGCGCCAGGTCATAGTTGCCGCCAGCGGCGCGGTTGCGGGCCATTGCGCCCAGCGTTTCCAGCCGGTAGCGGATCAGTTCGGCGGGCAACGCTGCCAGATTGCTCCACGGCGGCGAGGCTGGCCATTGCTGGGCGATCTGATCGAGCAGTGCCTGAGCGATGGCGCTGTCGCCGGCTTCGGCGCGGTGCCTGGCGATGGCGGCAAGCGCGATTGACTGGCGCGGCGGCTCAATGCTGCGGGCGGCGTCGCTGGCCTGGGCGAACAGTTCATCAGCCCGACGCAATTGGCCGGTGTCGGCCAGTTCGCGGGCGATCGCGCTGAGGCACTCAGCGCGCGCAGCGGGATCCGCTATGGCATTGGCGATGGCGATGGCCTGATTGAAATAAGCGCTGGCGGTCTTGGCATCCTGACTGTGCAGGCCATGGGCGAGGGTGGCCAGCGCTTGGGCGCGCGGGCTGGGTGCGCTGATCAGGCTGCTCAGGGTGAGCGCCCGGCTCCAGCGTTCGCGATTGGCAGCAGCCTGGGCGGGCTCGCTGGATTGGGCGAGACCGGCGAGGGCTTGGGCGCGCTGGCGGTTGAGGGTGTCGAAGGTTTCGTTGGACAGCGTATGGGTGGCGGTGCCGCCGATCAGGCTGTCCAGCAGTTTCAGATCGCGTTCGGTAGCGGCCTTGTCGCCGGCGGCGAGATGGTAGAGGGCCAGGGCGGCAGTCAGTTGCGGGCTGAGGGCCTGTTGTGGATGTGCGGCTGGCGCGGTTGAGGCGTTCGGCGCGCTGGCCTCGGTGCGCGGCGTGGGGTGCGGGCTGATGCTGATGTCGGGTTGCTTCCAGAACAGCAGTCCGGCGAGACCGGCGAGAATGGCGGCCAGACCGACCGGAATCAGGGTCAGAGTCAGGCGCTGTTGTGGGGACTGGTCGCGAATTTCCGCGCGCAGGGTGTGCAGGCGTTCGTTGAGGGTAGGTCCGAGGGATTCGGGTGCGGCCGGTGGCGCCGCGCGCGCGGGCTGGGTTTCTGGCGGTGGGGCGGGTTGTGCGGTCCAGTTCTGCCATTTGCTCCGCGTCTTTTCGACTAGCGGGGATCCGCAGCGCAGGCAGTTGTTGATTTGGGTGGTTTGCGGCTGCAGATGGTTGCAGACCGGACAGTACTTTCTTTCGACGACCTCGTCCTGATCCTGCAGGTGCAGCACCATGGGCGAAACCGTGTATAGCAGGCCGAGCGCATCGCAGCGCTGCTGATACTCGGTGACCTGCGTGGCGGTCAGTCCGGAGGCGAGCAGGGCGCTTTCCTGGACGAGGATATGCTGAATGGCCGCCTCGACGCTGGCCGGGTTGCCGCTGAGGATGTGCCGGAGATGAGCGCGCACGGTATCGGGGTCGTGGAGGGGCTGGACGCCGAGCGCGACGATCTTGAAGAGCGGTTCCGGTTCCATAGGCAGTCGGTGTGAGCAGCGGTCATGGTGGAGAGGGGTGGGGTTCGCAGCATGGCTGCTACAGTAGGCTGCGATTATAACCACAGAATCATGGCGAACGGGGCGCGTAATCAACCGGCGTTTGACCACGCTTTGCGCGGTGCGCTATCCATGGGCTTCTCGCGCAAGTCTGGTGAAACAGGCGGTCAGGAAAGCAGCGGTTCAAGCCAATCCCAGTGCCTGTCCTTGACCATCACGAAACGGCAGCGGCCATTTGACAGATCGGCCCACAGGCCACCGATCAAGCGATCATCGAAGGAATCCATGGATGGATGACGACCCCGCTGGCATACTCGCCATGATTTCC
>DAITNL010000209.1:0-4016 GCA_036834665.1 Candidatus Competibacteraceae bacterium
ATGGCAAACAGCACACAGCAGGCGCGCAACATCGACGGCTCTCTGGCACTCAACGGTCAGCCGGTGCCCCACGAGCCGGTGATCTTGGTCGATGACATGGTGGACTCGCGCTGGACGCTGACCGTGGCCGCGTGGCTGCTGCGCAAGAACGGCAGCGGCGATGTTCACCCCCTGGCGCTTGCACAAACGGGACACGACGAATGATGCCTGCCCTATCCCCCAACACCCAGGCGATTCTGCTGCTGACGGCGCCGCTGATCGCTGGACGCGGCACGCCTTCCCCGGATCTGCTGTCGCCAGGCGAATACAAGCGTCTTGCCCGCCACCTGCGCGAGATCCAACGCCAGCCTGCGGACTTCGTATCGACCGATGCGGCCGATCTGCTGCATGCTTGCCAGCCGGTGATCGACGAGTCCAGGCTGCAGCGCTTGCTTGGTCGTGGATTCCTCTTGAGCCAAGTCATCGAACGCTGGCAAGCGCGCGCCATTTGGGTGGTCAGCCGCGCCGATGCCGCATATCCGCGCCGCCTGAAGGCGCGCCTGCGCGAAGACGCCCCGGCCGTCATCTACGGCTGCGGCGACACGGGCTTGCTGGAATCGGGCGGCCTCGCCGTGGTCGGCTCTCGTCATGTGGACGATTCGTTGATCGACTACACGATGGCCGTTGGCCGATTGGCTGCTCGGGCTGGAAGGACGCTCGTATCGGGTGGTGCCAAGGGCATCGACCAGGCCGCCATGCGCGGTGCGCTCGAAGCGGGTGGCAAGGCTAGTGGCGTGCTGGCGGATAGTCTGGAAAATACAGCCATGAATCGCGAGCACCGCAACCTGCTGCTTGATGGTCAATTGGTGCTGATTTCGCCCTACGACCCGAGCGCGGGGTTCAACGTCGGCAACGCCATGCAGCGCAACAAGCTGATCTACGCATTGGCCGATGCATCCCTGGTGGTCAGCTCCGATCGCAACAAAGGCGGTACCTGGGCCGGCGCGACAGAGCAACTCGACAAACTGAAATTCGTGCCGGTGTACGTTCGATCGACAGGCGATCCCTCTGCTGGTCTTGACGCGCTGCTCGGAAAGGGCGCAATCCCCTGGCCAAATCCGCAAGATGTTGAGGCGTTTGGAGATGTGTTCGAGGTTGCTGCGCCTACTCCGGCGCCCTCTCCGCAGTCAGGCCTTGCGCTGTTTTCCAGAGACGGGCCGTCTGACATCTTGCCTACGCTACCAGCAATTCAGGAGACGCCACCGGCCATCGAAGCGCCGACCGAGCCAGCGCAGCAACCGGTCTCTGCACCGAGTGAAGAACCCGTTAATCCGGCGCCTGAACCAGCCTCATCGCTTTTGCTGGCGGCTGATGCCAACCCCGAAGCAGCCGGCTCGATGGCGACAACGGCATCAACACCTGCGGACACGCTGTTTGCGGCTGTCCGGAAAGTGATCAAGCAACAACTGCTGAAGGCCCCGATGAAAGACGCCGAGATTGCCGCTGTACTGGACGTGTCCAACGCGCAGGCCAAGGCATGGTTGCAGCGTCTCATCGACGAAGGCGTGATTGAGAAGCAGAAGAAGCCAGTGGGCTACATCGTCAAGCAGTCCAGTCTGTTCGAGTGAACGATGACGCATATCCACTCAATAGCGCATCGCTGCGGCCCCGCTGGAGCTCAGCAGGCGGTGGCCGCCATTGATCGCCAAACTCGAACGTCTCATCGGTGAAATCGGTGATCTCAACAGCACGTTGATCCTGCTGGTGGGTTCCAGCCGCAGCGGCAAGACCCAGCTCCTCCGACAATTAGGCGCCAAGCTCAACATCGAACCGCTCAACGTTGGCCTGGAACTGGGGCGATTCAGGGCAAGACCGATCGGTTCATGCGGCGGATGCAGTTGCTGGACCGCGAAGCCTTCCCGGATGATAGCAGCGTCAGCCGTGACCGGGTGCGCCCGTGGGAACGGGAAGGTACCCGGTGCATGACCAACATGGTCATCCAGAGCCAGGCGAATTGGGGAACCGTGGAGCGGGTTGAGAAAAGTCAGAAGGTCCGAGTAACCCGTTCGTCGCTTTGCGCGGCATCCTTTGATGACAGGTATGCGGCTTGCGCTGCCGTCTCCGGGAATTCGTGTTGCATCGTTGACGTCTTCCCCGCGCTGTCGGTCGGCATACTGCAATTCTGTTTTAAATGTTCAGATGTACCAATGATCGAAATACACAGGAGAGAGTTTGAAAAATGTAGAGAATTCCGCGGCATTCAGTCCGTGGCGCCTGTCAGTTGCACCGATGCTCGACTGGACCGACCGGCACTGCCGGTACTTCCTGCGACTGCTGAGTCGGCACACGCTGTTGTACACCGAGATGGTCACGAGCGGAGCGGTGCTGCGCGGTGATCGCGATTGGCTGCTGGCCTATGATCCGGCTGAGCATCCGTTGGCTCTGCAACTGGGCGGCAGTGATCCTGCTGATCTGGCGCGCTGTGCGCGTACTGCCGTGGAATTTGGTTATGACGAGGTGAATCTGAATGTCGGCTGTCCGAGCGATCGGGTGCAATCGGGGCGTTTTGGGGCGTGCCTGATGGCCGAGCCGGATCTGGTGGCCGATTGTGTGGCGGCAATGTGCGCGGCGGTGGCGGTTCCGGTCACGGTCAAGACCCGCATCGGCATCGATGAGCGCGATTCCTATGCGGAACTGGTCGATTTCATTGGCCGGGTTGCGGCCGGCGGTTGCGCGGTGTTCATCATCCATGCGCGCAAGGCCTGGTTGCAGGGCTTGAGTCCGCGCGAGAACCGCGAGATTCCGCCCCTGCGCTATGACGTGGCGCATCAGCTCAAGCGGGATTTTCCCGACCTGACGATCATTCTCAACGGTGGCCTGACCGGTCTGGATCAGGTGGCCGAACAACTGGCGTGGGTCGATGGCGTGATGATCGGCCGCGCCGCCTATGAAAATCCCTACCTTCTGGCGGAGGTCGATGTGCGCCTGTTTGGTGATGCAACGCCGCTATTGAGCCGGCGACAGGTGATCGAGGCGTTTCTGCCCTATGTGGAACGGCAACTGGGCCAGGGAACGCTGCTGCACAGCATGACCCGGCATATCCTGGGCCTGTTTCAGGGTGTGCCCGGCGCGCGGGCCTGGCGCCGCACCCTGAGCGAACAGGCCTGCCGGCGTGGCGCGGGAGTCGAGGTGATCGAGACCGCACTGGCGCGGGTGGCGGGGTAGGGTTTCAGGGTAAAAAAAGCCCGTTCCTTACTGGAACGGGCCTTGGCTCAGATCATCGCGGAATACCGGGGATCGTGTGGTATTCCGTTACAAGCCTAGATGATGGCAAAGGGGTTGTTATTTGGTGACCTGGATGGACGTGGTGGACTTGTTGCCCGCTGCATCCTCAGCGGTGGCGCTGATGTTATGGATGCCTGCCGCGACTTTCTTGATATTCCAGGTGCATTTCAGCGTTGCGCTGCTGCTGATGCCCAGCACCTGACCATCGACCGCGCAGGTGGTCTTGGTCACGCCGACATTGTCGGACGCGCTGATGTTGATAGTGATATTGGTACCGATCACCTTGGCACCATTGACCGGATTACTGATCCGCACGGTGGGTGCAAGGGTGTCGGCTACGTCGGGGATATTGTCCACCGTGACCGATACGTTGCTGGAGATGCCCTTGTTGCCTGCAGCGTCATAGGCGTAAGCGACCAGGGAAGTCGCGCCGTCTGCCTGTGCAGTGGTGTCCCAACTGAAGCCGAAGGGCGCGGTGGTATCGCTGGCGACCAGCTTGCCCGCAGCGTACAGCTCGACGCGGGTGACACCGACGTTGTCGTTGGCGCTGACGTTGACCGTTGCGACACCGGCAACCTTGCTGCCGCTGCTGGGTGAAGTGATCGAGGTGCTCGGGGTCTGGGTATCGGCAGCCTGGGTTTGCAGCGCGATCTGTACCGCCGCCGCTGCGTTGACCCGACCATAGCCATAGGAGGTATCCCAGCCAGCATCGCCGAGATCGGTGGCGGTGTTTTCGAGAACCTGTTCCAGCG
>DAITNL010000209.1:4026-5020 GCA_036834665.1 Candidatus Competibacteraceae bacterium
ACCCCAGCCTGCCGCCCACGACGCTGTTCCAGCGTCGTGGGCGGCAGGCTGGGGTTGGCCGCCATCATCAGCGCCACCACGCCCGCAGTGACCGGACTGGCAAACGAGGTGCCGCTCACCGCACCGTAACCACCGCCGTTGGTGGTCGTCCAGATGCTCACGCCGGGCGCGGCGACATCGACGAAATAACCAAAGTTGGACCAACTGGCCTTGGCGTCATTGCTGTCGGTGGCGGAGACCGAAATCATGTACGGGCTATCGCTGTAGCCAGGATCGGTGCTCGAATTGCCCGCGGCCACCACGGTGACACCGCCCTTGCTACGCAGATACTGAGCGGCACTGGCAATTGAGGCACTGCTGGTGGCTTCATAGCTGATATTGGCAACCTGTGCGCCATGATCGGCAGCCCAGGTCAGGCCATTGGCGATATTGCTCCAATAGGCATAGCCGCTGGGATCGTTGGTGATGCGAATCGGCATAATGCGGGCCGATCCTGCCACGCCAACGACTCCGACGCCGTTATTGGCAATCGCCGCTGCCGAACCGGCTACTTTAGTGCCATGTCCATAGACATCGGACGTATCGGTATTGGCCGAAACCGAGTTCCAGCCGGCGACCAGATTGCCGGCCAGATCGGGATGACTGGCATCTACGCCGGTGTCGAGAATCGCAATAATGACTCCGATACCCTGGCTGTTATCCCATGCAGTTGGGGCCTGAATCTTGGGCAGATGCCAAGCGCTGGCATAGTTAGGGTCATCAGGGATTTGTTCCGCTTCCACCAGCATATCCGGCTCGGCAAACTTGACATGTGGATTTTTGGCCAGTGCACGTGCTACCGCTTCCTCAGCCTGCGGGGGGACCTGAACTACATGCAGATTGATCTGGCGAATGTGGCCAAGGGCTTTGCCACCATGCGGTTTGAGAATCTTGTCGAATTCATCGTCACTGAGGCCGGCTTGTGTTCCGACCAGGATGCGCCCTTCAGCTTTTT
>DAITNL010000210.1:0-4926 GCA_036834665.1 Candidatus Competibacteraceae bacterium
GCGCCCTTGGCCCCGATCTCGCCCATGTAGCTCATGTACTCGGTGAAGGTCGGGATCTTGCCGAGCAGCGCGCAGACTGCCGCCAGTTCCGCCGAGCTCAGGTACACATTGGCGCCCTTGCCGAGACGGTTGGGGAAGTTGCGGGTCGAGGTCGAGACCACCGTAGCGTTATCCGCCACCCGCGCCTGATTGCCCATGCACAGCGAGCAGCCGGGCATTTCCATGCGCGCGCCAGCAGTGCCGTAGATGGCGTAGTAGCCCTCTTCGCTGAGCTGGTGGGCGTCCATCTTGGTCGGCGGGGAAATCCACAGCCGGGTCGGGATGTTGGACTTGCCGGTCAGCACCTTGCCGGCGGCGCGGTAGTGACCGATGTTGGTCATGCACGAGCCGATGAAGACTTCGTCGATCTTGGCGCCGGCCACATCGGCCAGAGTCTTGACGTCATCGGGATCATTCGGGCAGGCCAGCAGCGGTTCCTTGATATCGGCCAGGTCGATTTCGATCACCGCCGCGTACTCGGCATCGGCGTCCGGCTCCATCAGGGTCGGGTTGGCCAGCCATTCCTGCATGGCCTTGATGCGCCGCTCCAGGGTCTTGGGATCCTGGTAGCCGCTGGCGATCATCCACTTGAGCAGCGTGATGTTGCTGTTCAGGTACTCGATGATCGGCTCCTTGTTCAGGCGCACGGTACAGCCGGCGGCAGAGCGCTCGGCGGAAGCGTCGGACAGTTCAAAGGCCTGTTCGACCTTCAAATCGGGCAGACCTTCGATTTCCAGAATGCGCCCGGAGAAGATGTTCTTCTTGCCTTCCTTAGCGACGGTCAGCAGGCCGGACTGAATCGCCGCGTAGGGAATGGCGTTGACCAGGTCGCGCAGGGTGATGCCGGGCTGCATCTGACCCTTGAAGCGCACCAGCACCGATTCCGGCATATCCAGCGGCATCGAGCCGGTGGCGGCGGCAAAGGCGACCAGGCCGGAGCCGGCCGGGAAGCTGATGCCGATCGGGAAGCGGGTGTGCGAGTCGCCGCCGGTGCCGACCGTATCGGGCAGCAGCATGCGGTTCAGCCAGCTGTGAATGATGCCGTCGCCCGGACGCAGCGCCACGCCGGCGCGGCTGGAGATGAAGTCGGGCAGGGTGTGATGGGTCTGCACGTCGACCGGCTTCGGATAGGCAGCGGTGTGACAGAAGGACTGCATGACCAGATCGGCGGAGAAGCCCAGGCAGGCCAGATCCTTCAGTTCGTCGCGGGTCATCGGCCCGGTGGTGTCCTGAGAGCCGACGGTGGTCATCTTCGGCTCGCAGTAGGTGCCCGGACGGATGCCGGCCACGCCGCAGGCCTTGCCGACCATCTTCTGCGCCAGGGTGAAGCCCTTGCCGGAATCCTGCGGAGCCACCGGGCGGCGGAAGATCGTGCTCGGGCCGAGGCCTTGGACTTCGCGCGCCCAGTCGGTCAGGCCACGGCCGATGATCAGGTTGATGCGCCCGCCCGCCTGCACTTCGTCGAGCAGCACGTCGGACTTGTACTGGAAGGTGGAGATGACCTCGCCGCCTTTCTCGATCTTGCCGGCGTAGGGATAGATGTCGATGACATCACCCATATTCATCTTGGTGACGTCGCAATCGGTGATCGGCAGCGCGCCAGCGTCTTCCTGGGTGTTGAAGAAGATCGGGGCGATCTTGCCGCCGAGGCAATAGCCACCAAAGCGCTTGTTGGGGACGTAGGGGATGTCCTCGCCAGTCCACCACAGCACCGAGTTGGTCGCCGACTTGCGGCTGGAGCCGGTGCCGACCACGTCACCGACATAGGCAACCGGGTGGCCTTTCTGCTTGAGCGATTCGATCAGCTTCAGCGGGCCGACCTTGCCGGACTCGTCGGGCTGAATGCCGGGGCGCTCCATCTTCAGCATCGCCAGGCCATGCAGCGGGATGTCAGGGCGGCTCCAGGCATCCGGGGCAGGGGACAGGTCGTCCGTATTGGTTTCGCCGGTCACCTTGAACACGGTGACGGTGGCTTTTTCCGGCACTTTGGGCCGGCTGGTGAACCATTCAGCCTCGGCCCAGGACTTCATGATCTGCTGGGCGTGGGTGTTGCCCGCGTCGGCCTTGGCCTTGACGCCGTGGCGGTAATCGAACATCAGCAGGGTGTTTGACAGCGCCTTGGCGGCGGCCGGGGCGCACTCGGCATCATCGAGCAGGTCGATCAGCGGCTGAATGTTGTAGCCGCCGAGCATGGTGCCAAGCAGTTCAGTGGCGCGCACCCGCGAGATCAGCGGCGACTGGGCTTCACCTTTGGCCACGGCGGCCAGGAAGGCAGCCTTGACATAGGCCGCCTGATCGACGCCCGCCGGCACGCGATGGGTGATCAGTTCCAGCAGGAACTCTTCCTCGCCCTGGGGCGGGTTCTTGAGCAGTGCGACCAGCTCAGCAGTCTGTTGCGGACTCAGCGGCAGGGCGGGAATGCCCATGGCGGCGCGTTCAGCTGCATGTTGGCGATAGTTTTCGAGCACGGAGAAGCCTCCTTGAGGGGTTATATTCTCCCGCCGGGGCGGGTGGTGGGGAAGCCGAAAAGCGGACTCGGGCATCCTGCCTGCAGGAATGGGGAAAAACTGCGACTCTGGACATGCCCGATCGCTTTTAAAAACGCTTTTGCATTATAGCGGTAAGCATTTCCCGGCGGGTAGTTGCGACTGCAGCAAATAAAAGCCCGCGCCATCCGTGAACAGCGCGGGCTGCGTTAGGGCTGAATGCCTGAGCGCTTATTTGGCGTCGCCGACCGGCACGGTCAGGGCCAGGAACAGGGCGCCGTTATCACGCTTGACCAGCACCGGCACCGGTCGCCCGACCGGTAACTGCTTGACCAGTTCGGCGAACTGGGCCGGATCGCTCACCGCCGTGTTGTTGATGCGGGTGATGATGTCGCCGCTGCGGATGCCGGCAGTCGCCGCCGGACCTTCGCTGGCCTCCTGCACCAGCACGCCCTGCTCGCCATTCTTTTGCGCCTCGGCGGGCAGCGGTGCCACGCGCAGACCGAGTCGATTGCGGCTGGGTGGCTCGGCGATGGCTTGGGCGGTGCGCGGCTCTTCGGGCAGTTCGCCGAGGCGAATGCTCAGGCTGCGTTCCTGACCATCGCGGATCACCACCAGCGGCACGTCGATGCCCGGCCGGGTGCGCCCGACCATCAGCGGCAGTTCGCTGGAGCGCTGCACCGGCTGGCCGTTGAAGGTCACGATGATGTCGCCGACCTTGATGCCCGCGGTCTGGGCCGGGCTGTCAGCCATCACCTGGCCGACCAGAGCGCCCTGCGGCTTATCGAGGTTGAACGATTGCGCCAGCTCCGGGGTGACTTCCTGAATCAGTACGCCCAGCCAGCCGCGACTGACCTTGCCGCCGCTCTTGAGCTGATCAACCACATCCATGGCTACATCGACCGGAATGGCGAAGGACAGGCCCTGATAGCCGCCGGAACGGCTGTAGATCTGCGAATTGACGCCGATCACCTCGCCATCGAGATTGAACAGCGGTCCACCGGAATTGCCGGGATTGACGGCGGCGTCGGTCTGAATGAACGGCACATAGTTGTCGCTGGGCAGGTTGCGGCCCAGGGCGCTGATGATGCCCTGGGTGGCGCTGCGCTCGAAGCCAAACGGTGAGCCGATCGCCAGCACCCACTGGCCCACCTTGACCTTGCGCATGTCGGCGATGCGCACCGCCGGCAGGGGCGTACTGGTCTTGACCTTGAGCAGGGCGACATCGCTGCGGCTGTCCTTGCCGATCAGTTCCGCTGGCAGTTCGCTGCGGTCATTCAGGCCGACGGTGATGCTGTCCATGTTCTCAACCACATGGGCGTTGGTGACCACATAGCCGTCGCTGGAAATGATGAAGCCGGAGCCAACCGAGGTCTGCGGCTGGTTTGGGCGGTCGGGCATTTCATCGAAGAAACGCTTGAAATAATCGTAGAACGGGCTGTTTTCGGGGATCTGCGGGTGGTTGCGCGGTATGGCTTTCGGCTCGGATTTGGTCTGAATGCTGACCACCGCTGGGCTGTATTTTTCGACCAGGGTGACGAAATCCGGATAATCCGCGGCCTGCAGGGCGCTGTGCCAGAGCAGGCCAAGGACAGCGATCAGCCAGAGCGGCTTTTTCAGACTGGGCATGGAGATTCTCCAAACGAGGGACTGTTGCGCGCGGGAAGGTGAGCGGCAGCCGCAAAAACCATGCGGCTCGCGGGGATTGACCATCCTGGGCGGGCTTGGTTCGAGGGTCATAAACCGGCAAAAATTATCTTGGCGCAACTGAAAACGCGGGCTGACAGTCTGAGAGGAACATCGTGATTTACACCCACACTACGCAGGAGACTGACCGTCATGGCCCAAACCCCTTCCACCATGCTGCCTCTCGGCACGCCCGCCCCAGTATTTAATCTGTCCGAGCCGGCCACCGGCAGGCTTCGCAGCCTGGACGAGTTTCAGGGTGCTCCGGCCTTGCTGGTCATGTTCATGTGCAATCACTGTCCCTTTGTGCAGCACATCCGCGCCGGATTGATTGAGTTTGCGCGCGATTATCAGCCACGCGGTGTGGCGGTGGTGGCGATCAATGCCAATGATGCAGTGAATTATCCGGGCGACAGTCCGGAGAAGATGGCCGAGGAGGTAGCACGCTTCGGCTACCCCTTTCCCTATCTCCACGACGCAAGCCAGGCGGTCGCCCGCGCCTATCAGGCGGCCTGCACGCCCGATTTTTTCCTGTTCGACGCGGCGCGCCGGCTGGTCTACCGTGGCCGTTTCGATGCCAGCCGTCCGGGCAATGCCGTGCCGGTGACGGGCGCCGATCTGCGCGCTGCCGCCGATGCCGTGCTGGCCGGCCAGGCGGTCACTGTCGAACAGCAGCCCAGCATCGGCTGCAATATCAAGTGGCGTACGGGCGGTT
>DAITNL010000211.1:0-996 GCA_036834665.1 Candidatus Competibacteraceae bacterium
GAAGCCCACCCAGGAACGCAAGCGCAAACGGGCTGCCGCCGTCAAGCGCCACCTGAAAAAGCTATCTCGGGAAGTTGCCCGCCGCACCCGCCTGTACTGATCCGGTTTCCTGCGGTTCGTCCCTTTTATCTTCACTTGCGAGCCCGCCGCCATGTCGATCAAAGACCGCATCCTGGATGACATGAAAGCCGCCATGCGTGCCAAGGACAAGGAGCGCCTCGGCGCCATCCGCCTGATTCAGGCCGCCATCAAGCAGCGCGAAGTGGACGAACGTATCGAGCTGAACGATGCCCAGGTGCTCGGTGTGCTCGAAAAAATGATCAAGCAGCGTCGGGAATCACTGACCCAGTATCAGGCGGCCGGTCGCGATGACCTTGCCACGCGCGAGGCCTTCGAGATCGAGCTGATCCAATCCTATCTACCTGTACCGCTGAGCGCGACCGAGTTGGACGCGCTCATCGCCAGTGCCATCGCCGTGACCGGCGCTCAGTCGCTGCGCGACATGGGCAAGGTCATGGCGCTGATCAAGGATCAAGCCCAGGGCCGGGCTGATATGACTGTGGTCAGTGCCCAGGTCAAGGCTCATTTCAGCGACTAGGCGCACGGCACGCACAGTTCCGTGCTGCCTCTCCCCGGGCAACCGGGCATCGGTCTGCTAGGCTGTTCACTCATGGCCGGCCGCATTCCCCAGGAGTTTCTTGACCAACTGCTCGCCCGCGTGGATCTCGTTGAGATCATCAACGCCCGGGTGCCGCTGCGCCGTGCCGGCCATGATTTCGTGGCCTGTTGCCCATTTCATGCCGAGAAAACCCCTTCTTTCACGGTCAGTGCGCGCAAGCAGTTCTATCACTGCTTTGGCTGTGGCGCACACGGCAGCGCCATCGGCTTTCTCATGGCCTATGAGCGCCTGGAGTTTGTGGATGCGGTCGAGGATCTGGCGCGGCAGGCCGGACTGGACATGCCGCGCGGCAACAGCGAAGCGCGCCCGACGCTGCA
>DAITNL010000211.1:1006-4890 GCA_036834665.1 Candidatus Competibacteraceae bacterium
CGGCCTGAGTGGCCAGATCGCGGTGCGCTTTGCCGTTGGGTATGCGCCACCGGGCTGGGATCCGCTGTGTCAGGCGCTGCTCGCCGAGGGTGCCAGTGCCGAAGCGCTGCTGGCTGCCGGACTGGCCAGTCGTGATGGCCAGGGGCGTTTGCGCGACCGTTTCCGCGACCGGGTCATGTTCCCGATCCGTGATCGCCGTGGCCGGGTGATCGCCTTTGGTGGCCGCGCGCTGGACCTTGCCGCCGGGACGCCCAAGTATCTCAACTCGCCGGAAACGGCGCTGTTCCACAAGGGCCGCGAACTCTATGGCCTGCATGAAGCGCGCAGCGCCAACGCGACGCTGCAACGGCTGATTGTGGTTGAGGGCTACATGGATGTGGTGGCGCTGGCCCAGCACGGCATCTCCGATGCGGTGGCAACCCTGGGCACGGCCACCACCGCCGAGCATGTCGAGCGGCTGTTTCGGGTGGTCGATGCGCTGCTGTTCTGCTTTGATGGCGATCGCGCCGGACGGGCGGCCGCCTGGCGGGCATTGGAGACGGCGCTGCCACTGCTGCGCGATGGCCGTCAGGTCCAGTTTCTGTTCCTGCCCGAGGGCGAAGATCCCGACAGTCTGGTGCGCCGTGAGGGTCAGGTCGCTTTCGCGCAGCGTCTGGCGCAGGCGGTACCGCTGGCTGATTACCTGTTCAGCGAGCTGCGCACGCACGGCGACCCGGATACGCTGGCTGGCCGTGCCCGGCTGGCTGAACGGGCCCAGCCCCTGCTGGAAAAACTGCCCGAGGGCCATTTTCGCGACCTGATGGCGGCGCGGCTGCGCCAGGAGGCGCAATTGGTGCAAACCCGTCTGCGGCCACCCACCGCGCCCGCTCTTGACGCGCGCGGCGCTGCCGAACGCAACGCTCAACTCACCCGCACGCCGCTGCGCAAGGCCATTGCTCTGCTGCTGTATCGGCCCGAACTGGCGGCCACGGTCGCCGCCGACGATCCGGCGCTGCAGGCGCGCACCCCGCCCGGCATGGCGCTGCTGGCGGCGCTGCTGGCGGCCTTGCGGCAGACGCCTGGATTAACCGCAGCGGCCTTGCTGGAGCACTATCGCGATAGTCGCGAAGGCGAGATTCTGGCACGGTTGGCGCAATGGCGGCCGGAAGGGGCTGAAGAGGATTTCCGCTTCGCTGAGGAGTTTGCCGATATCCTCGCTTATCTGCGCCGGCGCGACGACTCGCGCGAACAATTGCCGGATATGCTGCTGCGGCGTGGCACGCCGCGGGCGCTGAGCGCGGAGGAACGGGAAGTGTTGCGGAACCTTGGCAAGCCGAAAAAGCTCTAAATCAATGTTTATTTTGGAGGCTTTCTGGTGAGTTGTGTTAAAATAGTTAGTTTAGCTTTTACCTCCATTCCATTATGTGAAAGGTCATGAGCGAGCAGCAACAGTCGCAATTGAAAAAGTTGATCGCCCGCGGCAAGGAAAAGGGTTTCCTGACCTATGCCGAGGTGAATGACCATCTGCCCGATGATATCGTCGATCCTGAACAGATCGAAGATATCATTGCGATGATCAACGATATGGGTATCGAGGTGCACGAATTCGTGCCCGACGCCGAGACCTTGTTGCTCAACGAGAATCCGGTCAGTGCTGACGATGATGTAGTCGCCGAGGAAGCGGCGGCTGCGCTCGCAGCGGTCGATAGCGAATTTGGGCGCACTACGGATCCGGTGCGCATGTACATGCGCGAGATGGGCACCGTTGAGCTGTTGACCCGCGAAGGCGAGATTCAGATCGCCAAGCGCATCGAGGAGGGCATGAGCCAGGTGCTGTCGGCACTGGCCAGCTATCCGCTGAGTGTCGGCGAACTGTTGCGCATCTATGACTCGATCAGCGAGACCGGTACCCGGCTGGCGGATGTCATCAGCGGTTTCAACGATGTCGAGGAGGAAGTGCCGCCGGCCTTGCCTGATGAAGCGCTGATTCTGGCTGCTGACGATCCGGATGCGGTGGTGGAGGGCGACGAAGTGGCCGACACTGCTGATGTCGACGAGGATGAGGATGGCGCGCAGAGCGTGGTGGAGAGCGGTCCCGATCCGGAGGAAACCGCGCGCCGTTTCGAGGAGTTGCGCACACTGTATCAGCAGACCCTGGCGCGGCTGGATGAGCTCGGGCTGGTACATGCTGAGGTCCAGGAATTGCGTCAGCATCTGGTCGACCGCTTCATGCAGTTCCGCCTGATGCCCAAGACCCTGGACTTGCTGATCGCCAATCTGCATGAAATGGCCGAGCGTATTCGCGGCCAGGAAAAGGAGGTGATGCGGATTTGCGTGAGCGTAGCGCAGATGCCGCGCAAGACCTTTATCACCACCTTCCCGCAGAATGAAACCCGTCTGGAATGGGTGGATGAGCAGATTCAGTCTGGCAAGAAATACGCAGCGCAATTGACCGAGCAGCGCGCGGCGGTGCAGGCGGTGCAGTTGCGCTTGCGGAATATTGAGCGCGCGGCGCGGCTGTCGATTCATGAGATCAAGGATATCAATCGCCATATGTCGATTGGTGAGGCCAAGGCGCGGCGGGCCAAGAAGGAAATGGTTGAGGCGAATTTGCGTCTGGTGATTTCGATTGCCAAGAAGTACACCAATCGCGGTTTGCAGTTCCTTGATCTGATTCAGGAAGGGAATATTGGCCTGATGAAGGCGGTGGACAAGTTTGAATACCGGCGCGGCTACAAATTCTCGACCTATGCGACGTGGTGGATTCGTCAGGCGATTACCCGGTCGATTGCTGATCAGGCGCGCACCATTCGCATTCCGGTGCATATGATCGAGACGATCAATAAGCTGAACCGGATTTCGCGGCAGATGTTGCAGGAGATGGGCCGTGAGCCGACGCCGGAGGAATTGGCCAAGCGCATGGAAATGCCTGAGGATAAGGTGCGCAAGGTGATGAAGATTGCCAAGGAGCCGATTTCGATGGAGACGCCAATCGGGGATGATGAGGATTCGCATCTGGGCGATTTCATCGAGGATCTGAGCGTGATGTCGCCGGTGGAGGCGGCTACGGTCGAGGGTCTGCGCGAGGCAACCCGCGAGGTGCTGTCAACCTTGACGCCGCGTGAGGCAAAGGTGCTGCGGATGCGCTTTGGTATTGATATGCCGACTGATCATACTCTGGAGGAGGTCGGTAAGCAGTTCGATGTGACCCGTGAGCGCATCCGCCAGATCGAGGCTAAGGCTTTGCGCAAGCTGCGTCATCCGAACCGTTCGGAGCAGTTGCGCAGTTTCCTGGATTTGGAGTGAGTGTTGGGCCGTCTGGTCAAGGGTGCCGGGCGGTAGTTAAAATGCGCAAGTTGCGGGCCCTTAGCTCAACGGTCAGAGCAGGGGACTCATAATCCCTTGGTTGTAGGTTCGAATCCTACAGGGCCCACCATGAAAGCAACGCCTTACCGCAGTTTTGGGTAGGGCGTTTTTTATTGGGTGTGCCGGAATTTGTGCGCATCAGGTGCCGGCGGGCAATCCGTTGCGCATGTTGGCCCGTGATCGGCGCCCAGGTGTGCATGCCAACGGGTCCGGGCGTGGCGCAAATCATGCCGCTCAAGGCCATCACAGTAGCGGGGCTTGAGGTGTTATGCGCGGCTCTGATGCGGTGGCTTGGAGGGTGATACGCGCCCTGCCGTGGACCCTGCGGAACAGGGCTGGAATGCGGGCTGTTGGGGATCGGCACAGTAGGAATCAGACGCATGCTTCGACTGCGCTCAGCACAAGATTCATACAGGGGATGGTATAGCGCCAGACGCTAAGGCCCGCATTATGCGGGCTTTTTCGTGGGTGGCGCTGGGAAAAGGCTGTATCAGGATGAGACAGGATAGGGCTGAAAGTGATGTCGTTCAGGACACACT
>DAITNL010000212.1:0-4887 GCA_036834665.1 Candidatus Competibacteraceae bacterium
CCACATCGCCCTTGACCCGATCCGGTGGCTCGGCGCGGCGGATGCTGGCATCGATTTTCAACGCGCAGCGCCCATAGTCGCTACTGGCCGCACCGGGCACCATGCCCCAGTTGTAATCGCGGCGGTCGCCATTCAGTTCACCCTCGGCCGGAAACAGGTTGTACAGGTCGTTATGCGCGGCTTCGAACAGTGGATCGACTTTCTGGCAGCACTCACGCCCGGTCAGCGTCTTGCCATTACTTTTAGCGCACTCGGCAAAACGTTCCGGCTCACGCCAGCAGGCGCGGAAATTGCCAAACTGCGCCGCCGGGAACACATGCTCGGCCTCCAGACGCTGCGCCCGTTCCGCATCCTGTCGTACCTGCAGGCCACAGCTTTTCAGATTGATCCGGCCCGCTTCGCCGGGGGTGCGGGTGTAGGTGCAGTCGCAGTAGAAGGTTCGGGTGTGGTCGTAGTAGACCTTTTCATACAGCCATTTCTTGGCAGTCTCAAAGCTCTGTGCGGTGTTGGGCAATGGGCCCGGCGCTGCTGTCGAGCTTGCCGGTGGCGTGGGGGCGCGCTGCTCGCAACTGCTGAGCAGGCATGCAGCCAGCAGGAATGCCAGGGGCAGCACCGGAATGCGCGGTAGACGACTGGGGATCACGGTTTTTTTCTCGCCATGACGGAATTAGGCCCTAAGTGTAGCGGTTCATGCGTCTGACAGGCCGCGCTGTTTTGCCCGACAGCAGCTATTTTTTGTATGATGATCAAAAATTCACAAAGCGAAAAATAGGGGCGTGGCATGGACAAGAACCGGGTTTCCCTGCTTGAGCACTGGGTTCAGTTCTGGATGTGGATTCGGCGCATTCCGCTGCTGGAACACAGTGCCTGGTGGTTGAGTGATCGCCTGTATGCCTTGGCCATGCTGATTCGCCAGGGTTCCGAATCAATGACCCTGCACCGGCTGGACAATCCCTCGCCCGAGCAGATCATTGCCAACGTATGCGCTTATAACAGTCGTGCATCCCGCCAGCCCAAGACACCTCTTAGCGCCACCTATATCGCTGTGGTGCGCTGCATGGATCGACGCCTTAACCTGAGCCGGATCTTTGGCGACCTGCGCTTTGTCGATGATATTGCCAATCCCGGCGCCACCGTCGGTCCCAGCGTCATCGAGGCTTTGCGGATCGCGGTCGAAAAGCATGGCGTGCGGGTCATTTTCCTGCTGGGCCATACCGGTTGCGCCGCCCGATCGATTGCCTGCAGCGACGAGGCCCGGGATTTTCCGCTGATCACGGCAACCATTCACCAGCACGATGCGGGCATTGCTGATCTGTTGGCTGATCCGGTGATGATCCGGGCCATGGTCGAGAGGCGCTTGGCCGTGCTGCGTGCTACCATCGACAGCGATTCGGACCGCCTTGATGATCTGCAGCGCTATGTAGCGCAGAGCGGCAACTGGTTCCCATTGCCAAAATCGTGGCTGCTGAACCGGCCGGCGATCGCGTCGGCGCTATCCGGCCACACCGGCCACCCCTTATAGCCCGAGCGAATCCTGATGCTGACCCAGTCCCCGTCCCTGCTTGGCCTGTCGGCCTTCCTATCCTATTTCGCCGGCGCCATCGGTCTGCTGGCGCTGTTTCTGCTGATCTATATCCTGATCACGCCCTATCGCGAGATTGCCCTGATCCGGGCCGGTAATACCGCCGCTGCGGCCAGCCTGAGCGGCGCGATTCTCGGGTTCGTCCTGCCGCTGAGCAGTGCGATTGCGCATAGCGTCGGCCTGCTGGACATGCTGATCTGGGGGCTGGTAGCGCTGGTGGTGCAACTGCTGGGCTACGGCGTGGCCCGTCTGCTGTTGCCGGATCTGGATCGGGCGATTCCTGCCGGTCAGGTCGCAACCGGGGTCTTTCTCGGTGCGCTCTCGCTGGCGATCGGGATTCTGAACGCCGCCTGCATGACCTATTGACGATTTGACGGTTAATTCTGCGTGCAGCGGTCTGCGCGTCAAATGCTGAGCGATCAGCGCGGGTTGAACAGCAGGCCGGCGCAGCGCTGATTATGTCCGCTTGGCGGTGCACTGCGGCTCCTGGTAGCGCTTAACACCGTCCATTTTTCGAGGTGATACCCATGCGCATGTCGCACAGCCCGATCCTGCCCTTGGTTGGCGCTCTGGCGGCCTTGCTGTTGGCTGCCTGTTCACCGAATGCCAGTCCGCCCGGCACGCCAAAAGCCGAACAGGCCCCGCCATCGGCCACATCGCCCGCCCAGATCGCGGCGACGCCACAGCCAGTCCCAATATCGCCGCCGCCGCAGGTCGCCGAGATGCGTGCCCAGGCCGCCGGATCCAATACTGGGCCGACGAGCACTGCGCGCGTCGCGTCGAGTCCAGAATTGGATGCCCTGCGCGCTGCCAGCAGCGCTACGGATCGTGAGCAGTACGCCCATCAGGAAGACAACCCGGTCAAGCGGGTCGCTGAACAGCCGGTATCGACGTTCAGCATCGACGTGGACACCGGCGCCTATGCCAATGTGCGCCGCATGCTCAACGCCGGCCAGTTGCCGCCGCGCGATGCGGTGCGCGTCGAGGAGCTGATCAATTACTTCGATTACGACTACCCGCTGCCGGACAGCCGCCAGCCGCCATTCCGGGTCAGCACCGAACTGGCGCCGGCGCCGTGGAACCCGAAAACCGTGCTGCTGGCCATTGGCATCAAGGGCTACGAGCTGCCAAAAACCAGGCTGCCGCCGGCCAATCTGGTGTTTCTGATCGACGTGTCCGGCTCGATGGCAGCGCCCGACAAGCTCGGTCTGCTCAAATCATCGTTCAAGCTGTTGCTGCGGCAGTTGCGCCCCGAGGACAAGGTGGCGATCGTGGTGTATGCCGGCGCGGCGGGCGTGGTGCTGGAACCGACCGCTGGCGATCAGAAGGCGAACATTGAAACCGCGTTGGAACGGCTCAGCGCGGGCGGTTCGACCCATGGCAGCGCCGGTATTCAACTGGCCTACAGCCTGGCCCGCCAAGGTCTGGTCAAAAACGGCGTCAACCGGGTGATCCTGGCCACCGATGGCGATTTCAATGTGGGTACGGTCAGTTTCGAGGCGCTGAAGAATCTGGTGGAAACCGAGCGCAAGAGTGGCGTCGCCCTGACCACGCTCGGCTTTGGTACCGGCAATTACAATGATCAGTTGATGGAACAGCTCGCCGATGCCGGCAATGGCAACTATGCCTACATTGACACTCTGCAGGAGGCCAACAAGGTGCTGGTCGAGCAGATGAGCGCCACGCTGCTGACCATTGCCAAGGATGTGAAAATCCAGGTCGAATTCAATCCGGCACAGGTCGAGGAATACCGGCTGATCGGCTATGAGAATCGGCTGTTGCGCCGCGAGGATTTCAACAACGATGCCGTGGATGCCGGCGATATTGGCGCTGGCCACACGGTGACGGCGCTGTATGAGATTGCCTTGAAGGGCAGCGGTGGCGCCCTGACCGAACCTTTGCGTTATGGCAAGGCGGCCGCCGATGATGCGTCGCGCGGTGATGAAATCGCCTTTCTGCGCCTGCGCTACAAGCAGCCGGGCAGCGAGGCCAGTCAGTTGCTGGAGTGGCCGATCCGCCGTGCGCAGATGGCCGGGAATTGGCGCGACACCAGCGAGCGTTTCCGTTTCGCGGCGGCGGTAGCGGGTTTCGGTCAACTGCTGCGTGGCGGGCGCTATACCGGCACATTCGGATACGAGGATGTGCTGACGCTGGCCCGTGATGCCCGTGGTGCCGATCCCTACGGCTATCGCGGCGAGTTTCTTAGCCTGGTGGGATTGGCGCGGTCGCTGGATGCGGGTCAGGGCAGCGCGGGCGGACAAGCGGTGCGCTGATTGGACGGCACCATCCCGACCGAAGCGGCGCTGCGGGCGCTGGAAGCCCGTGTGCTGGCGCTGCTGATGGCGCATCCAGCCGGTTTGAGCGAGCACGCGCTACTGAGCCTGCTGCGCCGCGAGGAGCCGCTGTTCGCGACGTTCAGCGCCCGTGAACCGCTTAGCCTGTTTCGCGGTCATTACCTGCTGTTTCATATCCTCTACCGGCTGCGGGAGCGGCGCTTGCGCACAGGACAGGGCAGCGTGCGCGTCGAGCCGTTGCGGATCGTTCTGGAAGCGCAGGCGGATGCCGGTGGCGCGCTGGCAGCGGGCGTGCCGGATCTGGGGTTCTGGTATGCCGATATCCGGCGCTTGGCGACGGTGACTGCCGCCGAAGTGGCTGCGCTGCTGCACGAATTTCACGCCCAGCGCCGGATGGCCGGACAACGGGCAGCGGCACTGGCGGTACTGGGCTTGCGCGATCCGGTCGATGCGGCGTGCATCGAAGGCCAGTATCGGCGCCTGGCCATGCGCTATCACCCGGATCGCGGTGGTGACGAACAGCGTGCATGCGAACTGAACGCAGCGATTGCCGTGCTGCGGCATGGCTATCGGCGCGGATGTCGCAGCGCCGGTGCGGCTACTTGGGCAGAAACGGACTAATCGTCTCGATGAGCTTATCTTCTTCGACCGGCTTGATGACGTAACCCTTGGCGCCCTGCCGCTCGCCCCAGATCTTGTCGGTTTCCTGATCCTTTGTGGTGACGATAATCACCGGTATATGGCGGGTGTTTGGATCCTTGGTGATCTGCCGGGTGGCTTGGAAGCCGTTGATTTTGGGCATCACTACATCCATCAGGACCAGATCCGGCAATTCCGCCTTGGCGACTTCGACGCCTTCGGCGCCGTCCCTGGCTGTCAGGATCTCGTGCCCATGTTTCTTGAGGAGCCTGGTAAGACTCATCGCTTGGGTGGGCGAATCGTCGACAATCAGTATGCGTGCCATGCTGCCACTCCTGGGATGATCTTTGCTTTTCTAAGCACCGGGAATCC
>DAITNL010000213.1:0-4867 GCA_036834665.1 Candidatus Competibacteraceae bacterium
CGCAACAGGGCATACACCCCCTCTGGACATAGATAGACCACATCCCCCGCCTGCAGATAGCGCAGATCGGCGGCCGGTGCCCTGTCGCCAAAGCGAATCCAGGCCTCATCCAGATGCACTTCCAGCCGCGGCGGATCAAGATGCAGTGCAGCCCGATTCAGCGTCGCCGCCGGATAGCGCAAGGGACAGCGCAGGGTCGCCAGGTGCAGAATCGGGCGCATCAACACCGGATTGGCCAGCCCGCTTTCCGGCGCAATCATCGCCCAGTGTTCGGCGCGCCGCTCAAACACCAGCGCCGCCTGATCAGGCCGCTCGACGCGAATCCGCCGGACGTGTACTGGATCCACATCCAGCAATGGCGATGCCGCCGGTGCCGTTTCGTGGCCCGGTTCCCACCACGCCAGCAACGCCAGCACAGCCACCAGCAGCAGCAGGCCACCGTTGCGCCACTGCTGCCGCGCGAACAGGTCCATGTCAGCGCCGCCGCCAGACCATCCAGACGCCCCCGGCCAGCAGCGCACCGGGCAGGCCAAACAGAAACAGGCCCGCCAGCAGCGCCAGCGCTGTTTCCGACAGATCCAGATGCCGATCCGGCACCACATGCGGCGGAATCGCCACCAGGGTATCGTCCAAGGTCAGCCAGTTCATGATGTTCAGGCCCAGTTCCAGGTTGGCGCCATTGCCCAGATAGGTATTGGACAGAAAATCGCCATCGCCGATGATCACCAGGCGTTGCCGCGCCGGAACCCGCGCAGCGCCACTGCCGCTGACCGGATGCGGTCGCGACAGCGCCAGCCCCAGCACTGACAAACCGGTGAGCGCTGCTGCACTGTCATCGGTTTCGGTGCGGGCCGGACTCTCCAGCAGCACATCCATCGTCCACCCATCGATCGGGTGCCAGTCCAGCGCCGCCGCTTCGGGCAGCAGCGTCGATGCACGCAGCGCAGCGGTGATCGGGTGCGGGCCATAATCAGCGATCAGCAAAAAGGCCGGATTAGCAATCCCTGGCAGACCCGTAGCCCGGTTCAGCAGCATCCCGGGCCGAATGGTCAAGCCCAGCGCTTCCGCCAGCGGCTGCAGGGCGGATGGATCGTTCGGCTCCAATAGCCAGAGCAGATTGCCACCTTGCGCCAGATAATCGAGTACCGCGCGCAAGGCCACCGGCGGCAGGGGCAAGCGCGGGCTGGCGATCACCAGAGCGGCACCGTCCATTGGCTGCGGAGTCTCGACCGGATTGAACGGACGCGCGTCGATGCCGGCCTTTTCCAGCTCCCGGCCGAAGGCGTCCAGATCATGGTTGGCAATGCCCTGTGGTGCACGCTCACCCTGTCCGGCGAGAAAATGGACCACCCGCCGTGCTGGTCGACTCAGGCGTTGCAGGGTCCCGGCCAGCGCCTGTTCGTTAAGCTGGCGCACACGCTCGCCGCGACCACGATACTCCAGGTACAGCTCGCCTTCGGCGGTAATACCCAGCGCCCGCAACTGCTCCGGCAGACTGTCGGGATTGACGAACCGCAGCTCCACATCGGGCTTGTGGCGTTGATAGCGCTCCATCAGGCGGCTGATCGCCTCGCGCAGCACCGGGGTCGTATCGCGAACATAGGCTGTGACGCGCAATGGCCCCTGCAGGCGCTCCAGCAGCAATTGACTGGTCACTGACAGTGAATTGCGACCGCTGGCAGTCCAGTCGGCCTGCATGACATAACGGTTGCTCAGCCAGGCCAATAGGCCCACCGCCAGCAGCAGCAACAGCACAAACAGCCCGCTCTGCAGACGCAGCCGCCAGCGCATCGTCCGATCAAAGTGCATCGCCTTCAGTCCCGTAGCCGCAGATCATCGAGCCGGCGCACCGCCAGACCGAGAAACAGGGTGATGAACAGCAGGTAATAGGCGACATCGGCACTGTCGAACAGGCCGCGCAGCAGCGCCTCATAATGCCGCAGCGGTGCCAGATAGCCGAGCAGACGCCCGGCCAGATCGGCACGCGCCCCGGCGATATCCGCCAGCCACAGCATTAGCAGCAGGCCAAAGGTGGCCACCGCAGCCAGCGCCGGTTGCGTGGTCAGCAACGACAGATATAAGCCCGCCGCAGCACTGGCCGCGATCAGCAGACCCAGACCCAGCAGGCCAGCCAGCAGCTTGCCCTGATCAAGCGTCGTCCCCAAGGCCAGCGTCAACGGCATCACCGCCACCAGGGCAATCGCCAGCAGCAGAAAGGCCAGTACGCCCAGATACTTGCCCAGCACAATCGCACTCGCCGACACGGGCGCCGATAGCAGCAGTTCGAAGGTATGCGCACGCCGTTCCTCGCTGAACAGGCGCATGGTCAGCAACGGTGTCAGCAGCAGCAAAACCCAGGCGGCAGCCTGGAACAGCGGCGCCACCACCAGATCGGTCACACCGGGCGCGCTGTCCAGACCAGCCAGCCGACCCTGCAGGGCCTGGAAATCAGCCACCAGAGTGACGAAAATCCACGCCAGTCCACCCTGCGCCACGGCCAGCATGCCCCAGGCCAGCGGTGAAACAAACAGCGCCCGCCATTCGCGCGCCGCGATAATGCCGATCAAGACGCTTCCTCCGTTCCCAGCAACAGTTCGATGCAGCGCTGCTCCAAACCAGCGCCTTCCGGGATCAATTCACACAAACCCCAGCCGGCGGCCACAGCCTGCTCGACCAGCATCCGCGCCAGATTCGCGCCGGGCGCATGGCGCAGACGGAAACGGTCCCGACCCAGCGGCTCCACCGCGGTCACACCGGGCAATGCGGCCAATGCTGTCAGCGGCGGCGATCTCTCGAAACCCACGCGCAGTGCGGTAGTCAAATCACCACGCTCCAGCTCAGCGAGCGCACCCGCGTAAACCAGCCGGCCATCGCGCATGATCTGGACATGCGTGCAGACTGCACGCACATCGGCCAATCGGTGCGTGGAGAAAATAACGCCGTGATCGCGGCCCAGTTCGCGGATGAGCTGGTGCAGTTCGGCCACTTGCAGCGGATCAAGGCCGGTGGTCGGTTCATCGAGCAGCAGCAGTGGCGGATCATGGAGCAGCGTCTGGGCAATGCCGACCCGCTGTTGATAACCGCGCGAGAGGTGACCAATCAGGCGGCGTTGCACCGCTTCGAGTCCGCAGCGGGCCAGGGTATCCGCCACGGCGCGGCGACTGGCCACGCGACTTAAGCCGTGCAGACGCGCGCTGAACCGCAGTTGCTCCTCGACACGCAGTTCGCGGTACAGCGGCGGCGGCTCGGGCAGATAGCCGAGCGCCTGGCGGGCCAGGCGCGGCTGATCGAACAAGTCGGCGCCGTTGATCACAATCTGGCCAGCATCCGGCGCCAGTACACCGGCCAGCATGCGCAAGGTGGTGGACTTGCCGGCACCGTTAGGGCCGAGCCAGCCAAGCACCTGTCCGCGCTGCAGGCTAAAACTGACCGCATCGACCGCATGCAATGCGCCAAAGCGACGACTCAGACTATCGACCTGCAGCACGGCAAGCGTCGTGTTCATGCTATCTTCAGCGCGCGTCCCGACCGATGGGACATTTTCAGCAGCACAATTGAACAAAGCGCCGCCACGGCGATCCGCGTCCAAGAGCGACCCATGAAGAAAGAACCCAACCCGCCCGAATCGATCACCGCCATTCCCGACCACGACTCAGCGGATGGACTGCGTATCGACGAGCATGAAGAGCCACTCATCCACTGGCTGCATATCCTGATCCGCTCCTGCGTGCGGATACTGGCAATCCTGATGACTCTGGTCATCATGTGGAGTGTCGCCGATGTAGCCTGGGTGCTGTACCAGCGGGCATCCAGCTCGCCTCTGGGGCTACTCAACGTCAACGATATTCTGGCTTCATTCGGCGCGTTCATGGCGACATTGATCGCGATTGAAATTTTCATGAATATCGTCCTGTATTTGCGCGACGATGTACTGCATGTCAAGCTGGTTCTAGCCACAGCCTTGATGGCCATTGCCCGGAAAGTGATCGTACTCGACTATAAGGTTGTGGAGCCGGAGTATATCTGGGCTACGGCGGCGGTTATCTTCGCCTTGAGCATTGGCTACTGGCTGGTTGCGAAAAAAAGTTCCTAGCCAGGCAAGACAGTGCCGGTTTGCTGTACGGTTTTTCCATGCACAAAACACAAGGCGGCCTGATTAATCGTCGCCATGACTGTACTTCAACGCCCAAAACAGGAAACCCGCCGGGTGGCGGGTTCTGGATTCGGACAGCACGATCAAGGGCGATTACTTGATCTTGGCTTCCTTGTAGGGAACATGCTTGCGTACGATCGGGTCGTACTTTTTCATCTCCAGCTTTTCCGGCGTCGTACGCTTGTTCTTGGTCGTGGTGTAGAAGTGCCCGGTGCCAGCCGTGGAAACCAGCTTGATCTTGTCACGCATGGGAATTGCCTCCTCGTTAAACCTTTTCGCCCTGGGCGCGCAACCGGGCTAGCACCGCATCAATGCCCTGCTTATCGATGATGCGCATGCCATGCGAGGAAACCCGCAACGTCACGAAACGTTGTTCGCTCTCCACCCAGAACCGGTGCTCATGCAGGTTCGGCAGGAACCGGCGCCGGGTTTTATTGTTAGCGTGGGAGACGTTATTTCCGGTAACAGGCCCTTTACCGGTCACTTGACAAACTCTGGACATCGGAATTCTCTCCAACCGGCGTAACCGGGATTTACATGTGCAGCTTTGCTTGATGTATCTGCGAATTTCGCTTTATAGCAAGTCTTTCCTTGAAAGACAAGAAGATAGAATGAGTTTACACGGGCAGGGGAAATCAGCTGCCGAATTCGGGGCTTATAAAAGCCGAAACCCCCTTTTTGGGGGGGTTTCGGGGAGAGGGGCCTGGCGATGAC
>DAITNL010000214.1:0-4862 GCA_036834665.1 Candidatus Competibacteraceae bacterium
CTTCTTGCATCAGTACAATTTAACCTGCTCTCCTCTGTGAGCCACTACCTGATTCTAGGAGTTGGGAGGAGCTAGTCAAAAACTCATTTGCATTTAATATTCTGCACCATCACCACGCAAGCCTTCCCATCCCTCTCATCCATCATCGCCTCGCCCGAACTTCCCAGAATCCCCGATTCGGTAACAGCCGCCAGCAACTATTGACATTGCATAGCAAGCAATTTTACTAAATACAGTGGGCCACATATTTATGGAGTTGTGGATCGTGGTTAAATAAAGAGAATCAAATCTTATGCGCTGATGTTTGATTCTGGTATTTTGTCATGCAAAGAGGTAAGCGTGATAAAAGATACTGGATAAAAACCGAAAGCAAAACGTCACAATAGCTTTCACAAATATAAAATCAGCAGCACCAGACCTGACACCACCTAACCCCATGCCCATCCACCATGCCATTTAGCGCATTGGCAAACTAACCGGACTACGCATCGTGCTGTACTGCCATCAAAGCAACCGCCTTGAAATCCTGGTTGACCGTTTGGCCGACGTGCTGCGCCAGCCGCTGCGCACACCGCTAGCGCCGGAACTCGTCATTACGCCCAGCAATGGCCTTGCGCGCTGGCTGGCTTTGCGCCTGGCCGACCGTCTCGGCGTGTGCGCCAATCTCAGCGTGCAATTTCCCGCCACCTTCCTATGGGAAATCAGCCGGGCGCTGCTACGCGGCATGCCCTCAGTCTCAGCATTCGAGCGGCCCGTGCTGCGCTGGCGACTGCTGGAACTGCTGGGCGCGCTGGACGACACGCCCTGTCTCGCGCCGCTGCATGCCTGGCTGGGCGATGGCCGCGACGATTTTCGCCGCTATCAACTGGCCTGTCGGATCGCCGACTGCTTCGATCAATACCTGGTCTATCGTCCCGACTGGATCCGCACCTGGGAGCGGGACGCGCCGGACCACTGGCAAGCGGCATTGTGGCAGCGGCTGACCGCAGCCGGCGCCGTGCATCGGGTGCAGATACAGGAGCAATTACGCGCCGCACTGCGCACCGGTAACTTCGCTCGCAACCACTTACCGGAACGGGTCGCGGTGCTGGGCGTGACAACCCTGCCCCCGCTGTATCTGGACCTGCTAGCGGAACTGGCCAACGTGATCGATGTGCACCTGCTGCTGCTGAATCCCTGCCAGGAATACTGGGGCGATATCCGCGCCGAGCGCGACCTGGCACGGCTGGATGAGGAAATCGACCCCGAAGAAGCCTATCTGGTGGTCGGCAACCCGCTGCTGGCCTCGCTCGGCAAACAGGGCCGCGATTTCATCGACCTGCTGCAGAACTATCCGCGCACCGAATGGGACGGCTTCGCCGAGCCTGCTGGCGACAGCCTGTTGCATCACCTGCAAGCCGACATCCTGCACCTGCGCGAACGTGGCAGCGCCGACTGTCCGCCCCTGCCGCTGCGCGCCGATGACCGCTCGTTGCAGATTCACGCCTGCCACGGCCCCATGCGCGAAGTCGAAGTGCTGCACGATCAACTGCTGGCACTGTTTGCCGCCGATCCGCGCCTGAAATCCTCCGATGTCGTGGTGATGGCCCCGGATATTGCCGTGTACGGGCCACTGATCGAGGCGGTATTCGACAGCGTGCCGCGTGAACGGCGCATCCCGTTCAGCGTCGCCGATCAAGGCGTGGCCGTGGAGAATCCGCTGGTCGAAGTCTTTTTTACCCTGCTCGATCTGGGCGGCGGACGCTTCGACGCGGTGCAGGTGCTGGATCTGCTGGAAGCGCCGGCCTTGCGGCGGCGTTTCGACCTGGCCGAAGAAGACGTAATCCGCATACGCCACTGGGTCCGCAGCGCCGGCATTCGCTGGGGCATCGATGCCGAGACCAAACAGCACTGGGATCTGCCCGCTACCGCCGAGCACACCTGGCGCACCGGTCTGGATCGCCTGTTGCTCGGCTATGCGCTGCCTGGCGAGGGGCGCGGCCTGTATCAGGACATCCTGCCCTGCGACGAGGTGGAAGGGTCCGCTGCTCTGGCGCTCGGTGGCCTGGAAAGCTTTACCGAAGCGCTGTTTGGTCTGGATGCGCGCCTGCGCGAGCAGCGACCGCTGACCGCATGGTTAAGCGTGCTGCGCACGGTGCTGGAGCAGTTTTTCGACCCGCGTGAGCGCGAGGAAAACGAGTTGCAGCAGGTGCGCGCTGCGCTGGAAGCACTGGGCGATACCGCAGAACAGGCCGGTTTTGGCGAACCGCTCAGTCTGGCGGTGGTGAAATCGGCGCTGCGCGAGCAGTTGAACAGTGTTGCCAGTGGCGCCGGCCGCTTTCTCGGCGGTGGCGTGACCTGTTGCGCAATGGTGCCGATGCGCAGCATTCCGTTTGCCGTAGTGTGCCTGCTGGGCCTGAATGACGACGCCTATCCGCGCCCGCACCCGCCGCCAGGCTTTGACTTGATGGCCAATCGCTTTCGGCGCGGCGATCGCGCGCGCCATCAGGACGATCGCTATCTGTTTCTGGAAACCCTGCTTTCAGCCCGCCAGTGTCTGTATCTGAGCTATTGCGGGCAGAACATCCGCGACAATGCGCGCCTGCCGCCGTCGGTACTGGTCAGTGAGCTGCTTGATGTAGTGGATCGCGCTTTTTACAGTGCCAACAGTGCCAAGGGTGTCCGGCCCAGCGCGCAGTTGCTGACCCGGCATCCGCTGCAACCGTTCAGCCGGCGCTATTTCACCGATGATGCACGCCTGTTCAGCTATGCCGACGAATGGGTCGAGGCCAGCCGGCAGGCCGGACGCGGCGAGCGTGAGGCAACGGTACTGTTGAGCGGGGCGTTGCCGGAGGCAGAGCCGGCGTTGCGCCTGGTGAGTCTGGAGACGCTGGTGGGCTTTTTCAAAAACCCGGCCCGCTGGCTGCTGCGTGAGCGGCTTGGGGTGCGGGTTGACGATGATGAGGTGGCGCTGGAAACCCGCGAACCGTTCGTGCTCAACAGTCTGGCGGCTTATCAGTTGGCCGAGCAGGCGCTGGAGCTGTACCGCGATGGCGAGCCACCGGCGCGGATCGCGACGCTGCTGCGCGCCGGCGGGGTGCTACCGCATGGCGAAGTGGGCGCCTGCGTGGCGGCCCGCACTCAGGAGCGGGTGCTGCGCTTTGCCGGGGAACTGGGGCGGTTGCTGCCGCGCCGGGCTGCTGAGCCGCTGCCGCTGGATGTGGTCCTGGGTGATTTTCGCCTGATTGGGCCGCTGGCGGGATTGACGCCGGCCGGCTGGATTGGCTACCGCATGGCACAGATCAAGGCCCCGGATTATCTGCAACTGTGGCTGCATCATCTGGCCCTGAATGCGCTGGATGCACAGGAGGCGGTCGAGGTGCCCCGTTGCAGTCGCTGGATCGGCGAGGGCAGGGATCAGCAGGTGATACTGGAGCCGCTCAGCGATGCAGCAGACTTATTGACCGGACTGCTGGATATCTATTGGCAGGGCACGCAGCGTCTGCTGCATTTCTTTCCCAAGAGTGCATTGGTCTATATCGAGAACATGCGCAAGAAGGGCGGCAGTGCGGAAAAGGCGCTCCAGGCGGCGCGTTTTGAATGGCGGGGCAGTGAGCGGAACCATAATTTTCCAGAACGGGATAATCCCTATTATCGGCTGGCCTTTGGTGATAGCGATCCGTTGGATGCGGAATTTGAGCAACTGACGATGAGTGTGTTGGGGCCGCTGTTTGCATTGATCGACCGCACTAAAGGGCAGGGTTGAGCGTCGTTGCTTCTATGATCGGGCGGTGCCCGGCCCGCCTGCGATCCTGCATCCTAGGGGTGTCTGGCGTTGGCTTGCCATGGCGCTGCCGCGCGTTGTGTGGTTAGTAGAGCATAGGGCAGGTAAGACTAAGCGAGGTTTCTTTGAAAGCATCCGTTTATATTGAAAAATCTGTTTTTAGCTATTTGACGGCCCGGCCAAACAACGATTTGCGCGCTATGGCAAACCAAAGCGCGACATCGGACTGGTGGGAAACGCAACGTTTGAATTACGATGTTTTTGTATCTGAACTTGTCATATCCGAAGCCAGTAAAGGCCATCCAGAAGCGGCGCAACGTCGGTTAACGGTAATCGCCGATCTGCCATTGCTCCAAATTTCTCCCGAAGTTCGGAGGTTGGCTCAATCCCTCATTCAAAATCATGCGCTGCCGCCGAAAGCGGAGGCGGATGCCTACCATGTCGCTATTGCCGTCGTAAATGGCGCCGAGTATTTGCTGACATGGAATTGCACACATATTGCCAACGCACATACACGGCCTAGAATCGAAGCCACCTGCCGGGCGCTCGGCTACGAGCCACCTGTTATTTGCACCCCACTTGAACTTACGGAGGATTAAACATGTGGACAGATCCGATTGTTGCCGAAACCCGTTCTCTCAGAGATGAATATGCACGTCAGTTTGACTACGATGCTGATGCTATTTTTGAGGATCTTATAAAAAAGCAGGCCATGCACCCGGAGCGGGTGGTTTCATTACCGCCACGTAAGGTTAAGGGCTTGGAGTATGTCGGCGAGAAACCCGAAGTCTAACAGTGCGCTACACTCGCCACCCCGAATGCCTCCAAAACCGCCCGAGCGGCTCACCATGCCACGCACACGGGTGACCTGCTCCCACATATTTGTATTCGCGAGGGTGAAAATCAGCCTGAAAACGCCCTTTGGCTTTGGCTTGCCATGCCGCTGCCGCGTTGTGTGCTTACACGATGCCAAGCCGTTCAGGGGCATCACAGCGTCAGTGCTTGAAGCGTCATGTTTGCGTCTGGCGCGCTGGCCTGGACCCTGATACGCGCCTTGCCGCGAACAATACCGAACTGGGCCGGAATGCGGGATGCCTGG
>DAITNL010000215.1:0-4855 GCA_036834665.1 Candidatus Competibacteraceae bacterium
GCCTTGCAGCGAGCCATCGAACAGCGAACGGTGCGTGGCGCGCAGCGTGTCTGGCAGGGTCGCTTCATCGACCGCGAAACCGTGGTTCTGGCTGCTGATCATGACCTGGCCGCTGTCCAGATCGAGCACCGGGTGATTGCCGCCGTGATGGCCGAACTTCATCTTGACGGTGCGCGCGCCGCTGGCCAGACCCAGCAACTGGTGGCCGAGGCAGATGCCAAACAGCGGCATCTGCGCAGCGAGCAGTTCGCGGATGGCGGCGATGGCGTAATCGCAGGGTTCAGGATCACCCGGGCCGTTGGACAGAAACACGCCGTCGGGCTGCAGATCGAGGACGGCGCGCGCCGGCATCTGGGCCGGCACTACGGTGACCCGGCAGCCACGGTCGGCCAGCATGCGCAGGATATTGCGCTTGACGCCATAGTCGTAGGCGACGACGTGGTAACGCGCTTCGCCCGGGGTGCGGAAGGCGTTGTCCTCAAGGCGCCAGCTGCCTTCGCTCCATGTGTAAGGCGTGCTGGTGCTGACCACCCGCGCCAGATCCATGCCCTTGAGGCCAGGACAGGCAGCGGCCAGTTGCAGCGCCTGCGCCGCGTCGGGAGCGTCGCCGGCCATGATGCAGCCGCTCTGGGCGCCCTTCTCGCGCAGCAGGCGGGTCAGGCGCCGGGTATCGATATTGGCAATGGCGACCACGCCGCGCTCGCGCAGGTAGTGGTCCAGGGGTTGCTGGCTGCGCCAGTTGCTGGCGATGCGCGGGCAGTCGCGTACCACCAGGCCACTGGCGTGAATGCGCGTTGCCTCCTCGTCACCCCGGTTGACGCCGACATTCCCGATGTGCGGATAGGTCAGGGTGATGATTTGCTGGCAATAGGACGGGTCCGTCAGGATTTCCTGGTAGCCGGTGAGCGAGGTATTAAAGACGACTTCGCCCTGGGCGTGGCCATCGGCGCCGATGGATTCGCCCCGGAACAGACTGCCGTCTTGCAGGGCCAGAAGCGCGGGTTTCCTCACGGGGAGCCTCCAGAGCAGGCGCACATAAGAAAGGAGCGGCGCGAGGACCACTCCTGACAGTGCGGTGCGGTGCGATAAGGGTTTGGCTGAGCTGGCGCGGAGTCTACCAAATCACGTCGCGTCGCTCTAGCCGTGTGGGCAGGCGCGGCTTAGCGCAGGCCAAGCACGTCCTGCATGTCGTACAGGCCCGGCGCCCGACCGGCCAGCCAGGCAGCGGCGCGCGCGGCGCCCTTGGCGAAGGTCATGCGGCTGGACGCGCGATGGGTGATTTCGATGCGCTCGCCGGCATCGGCGAACAGCACGGTGTGTTCACCGACGATGTCACCGGCACGGATGGTGGCAAAGCCGATGGTCTGGCGCTCGCGCTCGCCGGTGACGCCCTCACGGCCATACACCGCGCAATCGGCCAGATCGCGGCCGAGGGCCTCGGCGACCACTCGGCCCATGGCCAGCGCGGTGCCGGAGGGCGCGTCGATCTTGTGGCGGTGATGGGCTTCGATGATCTCGATATCGACACTGTCGCCGAGGGCGCGCGCGGCCAGCTCCAACAGCTTGAAGCACAGGTTGACCCCGGCGCTCATGTTGGGCGCGAACACGATCGGGATATCGCGGGCGGCGCGGGCGATGGCATTTTTCTGCTCGGCGGAAAAACCGGTAGTGCCAATCACCAGGGCCTTGCCGGCTGCCTGGCACAGGCTGAGGTGTTCGAGGGTTGCCGTTGGCCGGGTGAAATCGATCAGGACATCGAAGCACTCGGTCAGGCTGCCCAGATCGGCGCTGATCGCCACGCCCAGACGGCCCAGACCGGCGACTTCGCCAGCGTCGGCACCGATGAGCGGACTGTCCGGGTGTTCCGAGGCCGCACTGCAGTGTAGTCCCGGGGTGGACTGGCAGGCTTCAAGCAGATTGCGGCCCATGCGCCCGGTGGCACCGGCGATCGCGACGTGAATCATGGCTGGCGTGCTCCCAGGGAAAGGCGGGAATGAGTGGTATCAACCGCGTCCCAAGAGGACGGGGCGAGCGCTATGGCATGGTATAGGAATGCGGGGCTGGAAAACCAAAAGGGCCACGCAATGCGCGGCCCCTGGGTTTTGGAGCGGGTGATGGGAATCGAACCCACGCCATCAGCTTGGGAAGCTGAGGTTCTACCATTGAACTACACCCGCTAATGCATAAAGCCAAGTATTGCCAGACCAGCACGCCGCTGAACCGGACCGCAATCGTAGCGATAAGAGCAGCGAAATTCAAGCGCGATACGCGCAGGATGTTGACGCGATGCAGGAGCGGCTGGCTGGATGATCACTCAGGGATCAGGAAGGACTCAAGCGGCTGCCCGGCAGCCAGCCCATCCTTTAGCCAGTTGGGTTTTTTACCAAAGCCGGTCCAGGTCTGGGCGGGGTTGGCGGGATTCCAATATTTGGCCTTGCCACTGGAGCGCTTCTTGCGTCCGGAGTGCTGCAGGATTTCCTCTGGGGTCATGTCGATTCGCTCGGCCATCTTGATCCAGGCTTCGCGGATCTCTTCGATTTCGCTGTGCTTTTTCTTTTCGATCGCTAATTCGGCCTGTTTGATCAATGCCTTGAGTTCTTCAATCGAGGAAGATTCAATGATGTCGTCGAGGGTTTGGCTCATCGTTTTGGAGACCGTGGTTAATTGTGGAATGAGAGATCATGTGATACGGGTCACCCGGCTATTGTAGGGCATTTTTTTTTCGATTCGCAATTCCTTTGAAGGCGTATATGCGGTGATTGTCTTTATTCAGCCGGGCGTTCGCGGAATAATACCGGCCGTCGGCCGTGTCCGCGAGTTTGCTAAAAATGATGCGCCCGTCATTCCCGGTTTTTTCTCTTTTTCACCTCTATTCGTGCGATTGCCTCATGACCGTCTGTAACGATAATTCAAATGCTGCTCTCACGGCAGCGCCTCACATCCGCAGTTTCGTACGCCGCGAGGGTCGTCTGACCCGTGGCCAGCAACGGGCCCTGGATGAGGAATGGGCGCGTTTTGGCATCGACCCGGCGGTGACTGCCCTGGATCCACAGCACTGCTTTGGGCGTTCCGCGCCTCTGGTGCTGGATATCGGTTTTGGCGACGGTGAAGCGCTGGCGACGATGGCGCAGGCCGCGCCTGAGGTTGATTTTCTCGGGGTTGAGGTGCATCGCCCGGGTGTCGGGCATCTGCTGCTGCGGGCGGCAGCGCTGGATCTGCACAATCTGCGCATCTGGTGCGGGGACGCGGTTGAGCTGATCGAGCAGCGCCTGCCGGCGAGCTGCCTGGATCGGGTGCAGATCTTTTTTCCGGATCCCTGGCCGAAGGCGCGGCATCACAAGCGGCGCCTGTTGCAGCCGGCGTTCGTGGCTATGCTGCTGCGGGTGCTCAGGCCGGGCGGCATTGTCCATGTCGCGACCGATTGCAGCGACTATGCCGGCTTTGCCCTGGCTGTTCTGCAGGGCACGGCCGGTCTGCGCAACACGGTGACGACGGGTGGTTTCGCAGCCCGCCCGGTGGAGCGGCCGCTGACCAAGTTCGAGCAGCGCGGCCTGCGTCTGGGTCATGTGATCCATGATCTACTGTTCGTGCGCGATGCTTGAGCGCAGCCGGGCGGTAAGCCATGATTCTTTTGCAGCAAATAGCTAGCCGCTTGGCAACTTTTTGCTCAGAATTACAGGACGGTGTGCTTTGTATAGCGCGCGACGGGCGGATCATACCGCCGCGTATCCAGGGCAGTCCGCCCGAATTCCAATGGTGATGAGGTCGATAGCATGTCTTTCCGGTTATGGCTTGGCAGGGATTACCCACGGTGGCGGCGCCTGGGGATAGTAGGCGCAGTGCTTTGGGCTGTGGTACTCCCGGCGAGAGCACAGGAGGGGGCGTATGCGGCTCCGGCACCGTCAATCGCAGCGCTGTCGGCGGTGCTGATGAATCCGGCGAGTGGCGAGGTGATCTATGCCAAGGAGCCGCGTATGCGTCTGCCGCCGGCCAGTACCACCAAGGTCCTGACCGCGCTGGTGACACTGGAACGCCTGGATCTGAATGCGCGGGTGCCGGTGAGCCCACAGGCCGCCAGCGCGCCGCCCAGCCGTATCGGACTGCGCCCTGGTGAGATGGCAATGACACAGGATCTGCTCTATGGGCTGATGCTGAAATCGGGCAATGATGCCGCCGAAACCCTGGCCGAGGCGGCCGGTGGTTCAGTGCCCGGCTTTGCCGAGATGATGAATGTCAGGGCCGCGCAGATCGGTGCCCGCGAAAGCCATTTCATGAATCCGCACGGTCTGCCCAATGACGATCACTACACGACTGCCTATGACTTGGCGCTGATTTTCCGTCAGGCGATGATGCACCCGGTGTTTGCGGACATTGTGCGCACCCGCAGCGCTGATTTGCGCATCGAGTCGGGGCGCGGCGGCTACGGCGACTGGCGGATGGTACCGGTGCAAACCCATAACCGTCTGCTGATGTCCTATGACGGCACGCTCGGCGGCAAGACCGGTTTTACCTTCAAAGCGCGGCGCTGCTTTGTCGGCGAGGTGGATCGTGGCGGAGTGCGGTTGATCGTGGCGATTCTCAACAGTCCGAGCAGTGTCACGCTGTGGCAGGATGCGCGCAAACTGCTGGACTACGGGTTTGCTCGCTATGGCCTAGCGCCCGCGCCGGCAGTACCGATCCCAGCGGCGCCGGTTGCCGACGATGATGAGCCGGTGATGGTGCAGAGGACGCATACACCTGCTGTTGCCAGAATGACTCCGGTAGTGGCGGCCAAGGCTCCGGCCAAGGGCAAGGCGGCGCCGGTTGTGGTTGCGGCGGCCAAGGCTCCGGCCAAGGGCAAGGCGGCGCCTTGCCC
>DAITNL010000216.1:0-4837 GCA_036834665.1 Candidatus Competibacteraceae bacterium
CCCTGCCCATCGCTCCGGGGCGCAATCTGGCGGTGCTGGTGGAGTGCGCAGTGCGTGATCATGTCCTGCGCCTGAGTGGCTATCGCGCTGAGCAGGATATGATGACGCGCATGGAGCGCAGCATGGCGAGTGCAACCACATGCGAATCATAATCGTCAGCGGTCTATCCGGATCGGGCAAGACCATTGCCCTGCAAACCCTGGAGGATCTGGATTATTACTGCGTCGATAATCTGCCGTTCAAGCTGATTCAGCCGCTGGCGCAGGAGATCCTGGCTGCGGGCACAACGCCGCTGCCCCTGGCGGTGGGTGTGGATGCGCGCAATTTCCTGGATGAAATGGCGCGGTTTCCGAGCGCGCTGGCCGAGCTGCGCAGCCATGGTCTGACCGTGGACGTGCTGTTTTTGCAGGCCGAAGACGAGGTGCTGCTCAAGCGCTATAGCGAAACCCGGCGCCGTCATCCGCTGCATCTAGGCGATGTGCCGCTGCGCGAGGTGATCCAGCAGGAACGGCGTCTGCTGGAGCCGATCGTCGCCCATGCGGATCTGATTATCGACACCAGCGCCACCAACCTGTACCAGTTGCGCGAAATGATCCGCGCCCGGGTGCATGACACGCCGCATGAGGCGATGTCGCTGCTGTTTGAATCGTTTGGCTTCAAGAACGGGGTGCCGGCCGATGCCGATTTTGTCTTCGATGTGCGCTGCCTGCCCAATCCGCACTGGGAGCCGCAGTTGCGCCCCCTGACCGGGCGCGATCGCCCGGTGATTGAATTTCTCTGCCGGCAGCCGGAGGTGATGGACATGATTGCCGATCTGCGCCGTTTCCTTGAAGCGTGGCTGCCGCGCTTTGAAGCCAGCAACCGCAGCTACCTGACCGTAGCGATTGGCTGCACCGGTGGCCAGCATCGCTCGGTGTTTATCACCGAAGCGCTGGTGCGCCACTTCAGCAGCATTCGCCGCCATGTCATGGTCTGCCATCGTGAACTAAAATGAAGGAACATCAAGCCCAGCCGCCGTTGGGGCAACGTGGCATGACGGGGTCACCAGGGTGCTGAAACGGGACATCATCATCATCAACCGGCTCGGGCTGCACGCCCGCGCCGCTGCCAAGTTTGTGACCCTGGCTTCCCGCTTTGATGCCGAGATCCGTCTGGCGCGCGGCAGCCGTGAAGTCAACGGCAAGAGCATCATGGGGGTGATGATGCTGGCGGCCGCCTGCGGTACGCACCTGGAGCTGCAGGCTGCCGGCCCTGAGGCCGAGCAGGCGCTGGCGCATCTCGAAGAACTGGTCCAGCGCCGTTTTGACGAGGACGAATGAGAGGCTTGCCGCATGCCGTTTTCGCTGCAGGGGATCGGGGTTTCCCGGGGCTACGCCATCGGCAGGACGTATCTGCTGCAGCGTAATCAGCTCGAAATCACCGAGTACACCATTCCCGAAGCCATTGTCGAGGACGAAGTCCAGCGGTTTCTGAGCAGTCTGGATATCGCCCGCCGGCAATTGCGCGACATTCGCGTGCGCATTCCGGCGACATCCTCGCGGGATGTGGCGGCGTTTATCGATACCCACCTGCTGATGCTGGAGGATGCCACCCTCACCGAGGTGCCGATCAAGCTGATCCGCGCGCGGCGCTGCAACGCCGAGTGGGCGCTGAAGATCCAGCGTGATTCCCTGGTGCAGGTCTTCGAGCAGATGGACGATCCCTACCTGCGCACCCGCAAGGACGATGTCGAGCATGTGGTGCGCCGGGTGCAGCGCATCCTGGTCGCCGAGGATCCGACCTATCTGAACGACCCCGATTACGCCGAGCTGGCTGCCAGCCGTCTTGAGGGCCGCATCATCGTTGCCGACGATCTGACCCCGGCTGACACCATTCTCATGCAGCATCAGGGGGTGCTGGCCTTTGTCACCGAATACGGTGGACCGCTGTCGCACACCGCGATCCTGGCGCGCAGCCTGGGTATTCCGGCGGTGGTGGGCGCGCGCAGTGCCCGCGCCTATCTTAGCCATGACGAACCGGTGATCATCGACGGTCGCAACGGCGTGATCCTGGTCGGGCTGGACGAGCGCATCCTGCGCTATTACCGCCACCGGCAGAAGGAAGAACGCCGCGAGCTGCGTGAACTGAGCAAGCTCAAGGGCAAGCCGGCGGTGACCCGCGATGGCGTGACCATCGGCCTGCAGGCCAACATCGAGCTGCCCGAGGACGCGGCATCGGTGCGCGAGGTGGCCGCTGATGGCATCGGCCTGTATCGCACCGAATTTCTGTTCATGAACCGCAGTGACGCGCCCGATGAGGAAGAGCATCTGGCCTCGTATCTGCACGTCATCAAGACCCTGGAAGGCAGCCCGATCACCATTCGCACCGCCGATCTGGGCGCCGACAAGCAGGTGGATGGTGGTCGTGGCGGACCGGTGTGTACCAATCCGGCTCTGGGCCTGCGCGCGATCCGCTTGTGCCTGAAGGATCTGGGCATGTTCCGTCCGCAGTTACGGGCCATCCTGCGCGCTTCAGCGCACGGGCCGGTGCGGATGATGATTCCGATGCTGTGCTCGGTGCAGGAGGTCTTCCAGGTGCTGCGCCTGGTGGCGGAAACCAAGCAGGAACTGCGCGAGCGTGGGCTGGCCTTTGATGAGCGCCTGCCGGTGGGTGGCATGATCGAGATTCCGGCGGCGGCGGTGTGTGCCGACCTGTTCGCCCGCTACCTGGATTTCCTGTCAATCGGTACCAACGATCTGATTCAGTACACTCTGGCCATTGACCGGGTCGATGACGAGGTCAACTACCTCTACGATCCGCTGCACCCGGCGGTGCTGACGCTGATTCACAACACCATTCGCGCCGGCCACAAGGCCAATATCCCGGTCAGCCTGTGCGGTGAGATGGCCGGTGATCCGCATTATACCCGCCTGCTGCTGGGGCTGGGCCTGACCCAGTTCAGCATGCATCCGACCGGCCTGCTGGAGATCAAGCGGGTGATCCAGAACAGCAACGTCGCCGAACTCAGTGAAGCGGTTCGCCACCTGCTGCGTGCTACCGACGCCGAAAAGTACGCGGTCGCACTCAAGGGCATCGCGCAAAATTGAGCGATCGTCTGGCTGCCTCGATATCGCCGCTCCTGTCTCCACCGCTGCACATCATCTATACCCGCTCGGCGCTGCTCCTGTCGCGCAGTGCCTATGCCTCGTGGTGGGCAATCCAGGCCGAGTTCGCTGATTACCAGACCTCGCTGGGCCCCTGGCCGGTGGAGGAAATGATCGATTTTCTGCACGAGGAATATCCGGATCTGTGGCCATCCGCAGCGGCTCAGGTGGCGGCGCTGCTGGCTGGTGATGCCGAGCAGGCTATGATCAGCTTCGCGGCACCGCGCTTTAGCCGATAGTGGTAAACATCAGTGTGTTGAGCAGGTTCAGCTCTGATGAGGCCATGAAATAGCGATCATCCAGGGCGCGCTCAAGATCGGTGGGGTCGCCGGGCACGATGATGACCAGGAAGGGCATCTTGCGATAGGGGGGCAGGGCGGGAAATACGCTGCCTGGCGTGCGCACTGCGGCTACCGCCCGATACAGGGCCTGCCACCAGCGCTCATCATCGCGCGCTGCATCCGCAATCCCCATCGAGCGGGTTGCTGGCGCGGCGGCAGCTCCATCCAGGAAGCGTGGATAATCCACCGGCAGGACAATCCAGGTGCGGCCGGCCGCTATGCTTTTTGCCGTCGTGTAGCGCCTGTCGGGCAGCCGGGATTCCGTAGGATCAGTCCCATGTCTGAGGTGTTTGAGCAGGGTATGTAGGGCATCGGCATGTTCGCGCAGTCTTCTAGGCAGGTGCTGATCCTGGTTCATCGCCCAAAGCTGACCCAGTAATTGCTGCGCCTCATGTTCCCGTGCTGGATCGCTCAAATCGAATTGATAGAGTTCTTCGGCGATGCTGTGGTCCTGGCGTTCCAGCCAGAGTGGTCCGACGCAATAGAGGTTGTCAGGCAAAATCCATTCCGCGACCTCGCTGACCAGGGGCTGTGCACTGGCGGTCAGGCTGCGGTTGAGCCGGGCGGTGTGCGCGCGATCGGCGATCAGGGAATGCCAGTCCCGGTAGGTAGCGTTGCAGAACAGGCGTTGCACCCGGTCCAGCGCCGACCGGAAACGCCCCTTGTCGGTTATGGTGCGGCTGGCGATCATCGCCCGCATTTCACGCAGGAAGCCGGGCAGGTGATCGGCCAGGAAGGTATGCAACTCATCGTTGCCGATGCAGCCCACCGGCGCCACGCTCAGCGTCTGTCCGGGCATGGCGGCATCGCCGGACAGGCGGGTGTGAATCGTGGCACGCAATAAAATCAGGAAAGTCAGCAGGTCGAGCGCCTGTCGGGCCCATTGGCGGTCACGCTCCTCGGCCGGGGTATCGGCATCGTTGAGGATGAAATCCCGCACCATGAAAGTCAGGGTGCGGCTGGCATGATCGCCACTGATCCGGTGCCCCGGCCGCTCGGGATCGTCATAGTAGCCGCGACCGCGGTAGATCAACTGTGCCAGCTCCATCAGCCCGGTTTCGACGCTAAAGCGCGGCACCACGGCGATGATATGGGTTGCACGTGGAAAGGAAATCCCGCGCGAACCCGAGGAGGTCATCAGCACCACCCGGAAGCGATCGCGCATGGCGGGCTGCGCCAGCCGTTCCCGTTCCCAGGGTGGGGTGTCGCTGTGCAGCGTGGTGATGGCCGTATCGGGAAACGGCTGGCCGTTCCGGGGATCGGCCATGTTGGCTAGGCTCTCCGCTAGCGTTTCCAGAAAGGCGCGATCCTGAGCGAAGAACAGCACCTGGCCTTCGCTGTCGCGCAGGGCAT
>DAITNL010000217.1:0-4119 GCA_036834665.1 Candidatus Competibacteraceae bacterium
CTACTTCCAGAAATCCGGCAGGAACAGCAGCAGCAGCGGGAATACTTCCAGACGCCCCACCAGCATCGATAGCGTCAGCAGCCAGGTCGAGACATCATTCAGCGGCGCGAAATTGGACGCCGTCTCACCCAAACCGATACCCATATTATTCAGGCAACCGGCCACTGAACCAAAAGCAGTCACCAGATCAACACCCGTCGCCGCCAGTCCCAGCGAAAACACGCAATAGCTGAAAATGTACAGATAATAAAAACCCCATACTGCCTGCATCACCCGGTCCGGAATGGCGTGATTGCCGAGTTTGACTGCGATCTGTGCCGAGGGCCGAATCAGCAGCCGCGCCTCGCGCACACTCTGCTTGTACAGCAGCAGAAAGCGGATCGCCTTGATGCCGCCACAGGTCGAACCCACGCATCCGCCAAAGAAACTGCCCAGCAACAGCAAGAGCGGTACGAAGATTGGCCAATCGGCAGGATAGCCGGTCGTAGCCAGGCCATTATCGGTGATCACTGAGGCGGTTTGGAAAAAGCCGTGATAGATCGCTTCCCACAGCGGAAACTTGCCACTGATATACAAATAGCCGCAGGCAACGGCAATGATGCCCCCAAATACCGCCATGCAGAACTGAAACTCGGCGTCACGGAAGATGGCCTTGAGGCTTCGGGAACGCCAAGCCAGGAAAAACAGCGCGAAATTCACAGCCGCCACAAGCGAGAAAAATCCAGCAACCAATTCAATAGATGGGCTTTTGAAAAAACCGATGCTGGCATCATGTGTGGAAAAACCGCCCAAGGCCAGCGTGGCAAAACTGTGGCAGAGCGCATCGAAGAAATCCATTCCCGCTGCCCAGAAGGCCAGTGTGCAGGCCACATTCAAGCCAACATAGATATACCAGAGATTCTTGGCAGTCTCGGTGATGCGCGGGGTGAGCTTTTCATCCTTCATCGGTCCCGGCGTTTCCGCCTTGTATAATTGCATGCCACCGATACCGAGCATGGGCAGCAGCGCCACCGCCAGCACCACGATGCCCATGCCACCGAGGAAGTTCAGTTGCGCCCGGTAGTAAACGATCGCCCGGGGCATTTTGTCGAGGTCGGACAGGACTGTAGCCCCGGTCGTGGTCAAACCCGAGGCGGTTTCGAACACCGCATCGACCAGCGGCATATGCGGGTTGTCCGACAGCATGAACGGCAATGCACCCACCAGGGAGAGCAGAAACCAGAACGCCACCACAACAATGAAACCGTCGCGATTGCGCAGATCAACCTTGAAGCGGCACACCGGCAGCCAGCACAGCAATCCCAGGCCGAGCATGGCGCCAAAGGCTTCGGCAAATGGCAGGACTACATTCATGCCGTCGTACCACCAGGCCACTCCCATCGGCGGCAGCATGGTGATGCTAAACAGCATCAGCAGCACGCCGACCATGTACAGTATGGTTTTGAACGGTGAGCGCGGCGGGTTGATCGGTCGTGCTGGTCGGGAACCGGTCTGGGTCACGGAGCGCGGCGGGGTCAGCGTCCGTTCCGTCACACCGCTGCGTTCCGCTGGCCGCGGTACCGGTTCGTCCAACGCCCAGTTCGTATCGTCGCGACCCGAATCCGCCCGGGGCGCGTCCGTGGACGGCTCCGCTGTTGCCCCGTTTTGTACAATCCGCTCATTCATACCCGATGGCTCTCCGTCCACTGAGGATTGAGAAACAGAACTAAAGCTCATTCCGCGCCCCGCTCGGGACCGGCGCAACTGGAAAAGCGCACCGCACACCTGCATACATCAGCCACCGCCCCCCAATCGGACTCCATCACGGTGGTGCTATGCTTTAATCATCTAAGGATTCGCCAACTGCCAATAGCCAGGTAACCGGCGTTATACGCGGGTTGGCCATTCTTGAGAACCCCGCAGGGGAGGTCAAGTCGATGTCACGAATACCGCAACAGGCCGGACCGCATGGCGCCCGTATCCAGCCGTGCCCTGACACTGATCACCCCTGATACTGCTTGCCCAAGGAGAAAGCATGAAGATCACCAGCCCAGCCCTGCATGAGGCCCGCCCAATTCCCGCCGAGTATGCCTTTGGAGTCGCCGATCCCCAGCAACATGTCGTGCTTGGCGCCAACACCAGCCCGCCACTGGCGTGGAGCGGTTGTCCAGCCGGGACGCGCTCCCTGGTGCTGATCTGCCACGACCCGGACGTACCGACCCGCGCCGATGACGTCAATCAGGAAGGGCGCGTCGTGCCGGCCAGTCTGCCGCGCACCGATTTCTATCACTGGGTTCTGGTGGATCTGCCACCGGACCCGGCGCAGCTTGCCGCTGGCGAGTTTTCCGCTGGCGTTACCCCGGGCGGCAAACCGGGACCGGAAGGGCCGCGCGGCACTCGTCAGGGCGTGAATAATTACCGGGAATGGTTCGCCGGCGATCCGGCCATGGCCGGCCACTATTTTGGCTATGACGGCCCCTGCCCGCCCTGGAACGACAGCATCGTCCATCACTACATTTTTACCCTGTATGCCCTCGATATCGAACGCTGCCCGGTGGATGGCGTGTTCACCGGCCCCGAGGTGCTCGCCGCTATCGCCGGTCATATGCTCGATCAGGCCCGCCTGACCGTGACCTATAGCCTGAATCCGGCCGTGGCAGCCTGAGCCGGTCCATCAGCCCTTGGACGACCAGCAGCGCCAAGCGCATGCGCACCGCTCTTTCGCAGCCACCAGGAGATTGCCATGAGTTCCGTTTCCGGTAACGAAAACCGCAGGCTCAAGCGTTGGTACCTTGTCCTGTATCTGCGGGTGTATGACGAAGACACTAACGCTCTGCTCGGCCATATCATTGATATTAACAAGGAAGGCATGCGCCTGGTCAGCGACCAGCCATTGCCGATCAATCGCGCTTTTCGCTTATGGCTGGACGTACCGCGCGAGAGCGCACCGCGTCAGCGCATTCATCTTGAAGCGGAAACCCTGTGGTGCGCGCATGATATCAACCCGGACTTCTACGATACCGGCTTTCGCATTTGCACCATCAGCGCGCAGGCGCTGTTGCAACTGCAACTGCTGATCGAGGAGTTCAAGTTCTAGCGGCGCTCCGGTCCGGAACGCCGCATGCGCTGGCCAGGGAAGGCCCGCGCTTCACTTCTCCAGACGCATGCCCACCACGGTATCTGCGGTATCCGCGAACACCTCGCGGTAACTGGCATAGGCTGCGCACGCCGTTACCGGACCCAGAATCAGAAAGCCCAGCCCGAGCGGCAGCATTGCCACTATCGCCAGCACGATATAAATCAGGCCAAACACCAGCAGCGGCAGCATATTGATCCAGCAGCCCACCAGACTCGCCTGCAACGCTGGCCAGGCATTCTGTCCGGCCAGCATCACCAGCGGGATCGCATAGAACAGCGCCATGGCCGCCACGGTCACGACCAGCAGAACCAGCAGCATGGTCACCAGCCCCATACCGGCGAACAGTCCACCGGCAGCTTCCGGCGGCAGAGTCGTGCCGGTGCCCTCCATCATCATGCCCATCATCATGCTGCCACCGACCAGTGCCACCACCACCAGTCCTATCAGGACATAGCTGGCGACGCTGAACAGGCCCAGCATCACCAGCGGCCCCATGCGTTCCTGGTCCTGGAAACCACGGAACAGATGCCCTATCTCCAGTGGTCTGCCACGCTCCTGCATCGCCGCACCATACAGCATGCCGCCGATCAGCACCGGACTGAGCAGCACCTGTGCGATGCCACCGATAAAGGGAATCAGCATCAACACCATGCTGATGCCCACATAAATCAACAGCATCACGATCCAGATTCCCGGCGCCTGGATGAACAGTTGCCAGCCCTCAACCAGCCAGCCCCAGCCGCGCCCGGCCTCAACACGCGTTGCCATCATGGGTCATACCCTCCCCGGTTTATTAAATTGTCTAGTTCAGCATAACCCGGCATGTACCGGGGCACAAAAACTGATGCTCTTAAACAGGCACCCTGGACATTCCACAGCAGACAACGGCAGCTAAAAACACTGGTGTCATTCTTTTATGAATAATTCATCGCGCTGGGTTAAAAACATAATTCATTAAAAAATCAATAAACTAAAAAATTTGAAATTCTCTTCCCGAAAAA
>DAITNL010000217.1:4129-4822 GCA_036834665.1 Candidatus Competibacteraceae bacterium
GCGTTGCCATCATGGGTCATACCCTCCCCGGTTCATCAAATTGTCCGGTTCAGCATAACCCGGCCTGCATCGGGGCACAAAAAACCAGGTCGCTCCTGAGCATGCACCTGGACACTCCACAGCAGATAACGGCAGCCAAAAACACAGGTGTCATTATTTTATGAACAATTCATCGCGCTGAGTTAAAAAATAATCCACTAAAAAATCAATAAACTAAAAAATTTGAAATTCTCTTCCCGAAAAATAAAATGTATCTTTATTGTCATATGTCAAGTTTATAAACCACCGCAGGCATAAGAAAACATGGACTGGCTCAAAAAATTCCTCTCTATGCACACCGACCAGACCACACCCGATGGCCGCCCGCTATATGCCTACAAGATGCGCGACTCCAGTTATGCAGATCTCCGGCAGATTGTTTTACGCGAGCAGCAAGGCAGAGGAGTAAGCCCATACTGCGCGCCGCTCTTCTGCCTCTATGCCGCTGAAACCTTCCGCCGCGAGCACGCCGAGGGTTCCTGGGCTTGGGACACCATCTTCCGGCCACTTGGGTTAAGCGTACCCCCTCACCAGCAACTGGTTGACTGGGTCGAAAAGGGCTTGAAGTGGTGGCAACGCTCCCTGCTGAAAAGCGCCAACAGCGGCAATCGTCTTTTTCTGGTGACCATAGCCTGCGAGGGCGGATTACCCCTG
>DAITNL010000218.1:0-4791 GCA_036834665.1 Candidatus Competibacteraceae bacterium
GGGTGGATTGGTCCCCGCTATCGCCGGACCGCGCCCATTTGGTGGATTGTTTGGCAAAGGTCCCAGCAGCGCAGCGCACAGCATCGGCGCAGCGCATCCACTGGGTGGATTGGTCCCCGCTATCGCCGGACCGCGCCCATTTGGTGGATTGTTTGGCGGCGGTGGCGGGCTGGGATATCGCCCAGCGCCCAACGGCGGCATCCATTACCGCTCGATGGAGAGCTTGCCGCCCATGCCCGCCTTTTCCGTCCAGACGCCCATGGTCCAGCAGCAGGTACAGGCCGGGTTTGGCTTGGGGCACCTCGATGTCATGATCCGCCAGCAGGATATCTATGGCGCGCGCATCGGCCAGGACGTAACCCACCGGATGAACATGCGCACCGCCCGCCCCTATGGCCAGGTGTCCATTGAAGCCGTCAATGGGGTGCTTTAATGAGTATCGCGACCTATTGCCCCACCTTCACGATCACGGCATTCAAGACCCGCGCCCGGTCTGACAGCGGCCAGCCGTCGCGAATGCAAGGCTTACAGATTTGGGACCTGACGTCCTACTTTGGCGATAACTCGGAAATCAGCGTCAGCAAGAGCCTGCAAAGCCCCAAGGGCTCGTTTGTCATCACCCTGCCAGACCAACCGTTTGCCGTGGCCCCGGAATACGGCGGCGTAGCCGATACCCTGTATGGCTTGCTGGAACCGATGGACGAGATCGAAATCCGGCTGGCGCGCTCCCCTGAGCAGTACGGCGGGAACAAACTGCCGTTGTTGATGCGCGGTTTTATCCGGTCCATTCGCCGCACTGAATCCATGTCCAGCAATGGCAGACCGCAACGCACCACCATCATTCAGGGCAATGATTACGGCTGGATTTTTGAAATGACCCAGATGCCGCCCTTGATTTATCTTTCGTATGGACTGGGTTTGCAGTATCAACAGGTATGGGATAGGTTTTTCCAGATTGGCGAGAACCAGAAGCCGCGCAAGGTGAACGAGTTCTTTCAACTCATGTTGACGCACCTGATTCAGCGCCAGTTGGAAACCATGAACGCGCGCTTTACCACCATTCCGCTGGACGACCCCGAAAAGGTTAAAGGCACCGTGGTCATGACCCAGCAGGACCAGTTGATTGGCCCTATTTGGAATATCTTCCTGCAATGGTCGGATTCGCCGTGGAACGAGTTGTGGATTGATGACCCCGAGACGCTGGACAACGACCCGCCCCGGTTGCGCTTTCGCCCCGCGCCCTATCGCACCTGGATACGCAACGGCCAGCTTTTGAGCGCCGCCGAACCGATTGAGATCATGGGACAGAAATCGACCCCCGACATCGTGGACCTGAGTATTGCCGATGTGGTCAACCTGGATGCCAGTCGATCCGAGCAGGACGTCAGCAATGTGTTCTGGGTGAATTCATCGGCCTTGACCCAGCAGCAGGCCATCAGCGTTGAAATGAGCAAGGCGGCGGGTGCTGGAGCGCGCCCGTCCGGCAGTTCCGGCGCGTTGCCGCTGCCTGAATATTTGCTGCTGGACGGTGACATTTACCCCAACAGTGACCCGGATTTGTACTGTTACCGCGAGATGGTCACAACGTCCAAGCTGCTGCCGGACCTGATGACCAAGGGCCTCGATGGGCAATCGGAAACCGATATGAAGGGATCGGGCGGCCTGTACAGCGAATGGCCGGACTGGGCCAAGAATAGGCGCAAGGCCCTGGTGGAGATGAATTGCGACAACGTGGTGCTGGAAGATGGAACTCTGGTGCTCAAGGGCAATGAGCGTATCCGTGCCGGCAAATATCTGCGCATCAAGCGGGGCGACATCACGGCGGAATACTATGCCCAGTCGGTTACGCATCGCTTTGCGCCCTATCGTCAGTACACCACCACCGTCCAGTTTATTCGCGGCACCGGATTTATTGAGCGTATCCGCTTGACCGACTCGCCTTATTTGCACGAAGGCAAGCAGGGCGTCTACCCCAAACAGGCGTAAAGGAGATTGACGTTGATCGGCCAACAGCCCCAGGGCGCAGTATTACGCATCGGCAAAGTGGTCAAGATTCACGCATCGGATCACAGCGTGGACATGGTGATGATGGATAACGGCGCGCGCATGGCCAATGTGCAGGTACTGTCCACGAGCGCCGCTACCCGCAGTGGCCGCGTGGACCTGCCTGAGCCAGAACTGCCGGACACCAGCAACCCGTGGTCACTGGAGATGAGCGAGAAGCAGGACGTGCTAGGGGTCATTGCGCTGGCCGATGGCATCCCGCTGTGCATCGGTTTTTTGTATCCGCAGGTCAATCAACTGGCCATGCCGGAAGAGACCAAAAACCTCAGGATTGAGCGGCACGCCAGCGACTATTACGAGGTCACCGATGACCAGGCCAACCACTGCCAGCGCCATCCCGGCGGTGCGTATGTCAGTATCGGCACGCCGATTGCGGTTGCCGAGGCCAGCGACTTCGATAAAAAGTGGAAGCTGGAGCGCAACAAAACCGGCGCCGCCGTGACGCTGTATTCACCCGGAGAATCCACCGTCACCGTCAATGGCGGCACAATCAGCGGCGTGGCCAGCGGCCTGATTAGCCTGAAAGCGCCCCGGATCGAGCTGAACTAATGGGCGAATCCATTGTGCGCCAGAACGACACGCATTCCCATGGCGGTTATGTGATGGAAGGCGCGGATACGGTCTATGCCAATGGCCGCCCGGTTGCGCGCATCGGCGATAAGGTGTGGTGCTCACGGCACAAGCTGCAACGCATCGCAACCGGTAGCGGTAGCGTGTTCGCCGAAGGTGAAGGCGTTGCGCGCAACGGCGACCGCGTCAGTTGCGGCGCGATTCTGATCAGTGACTCCAACGTCAAGGCCGGCTAGCCATGCCCTCGATTTATCCCGATACCCTGATTACCCAGTCCGGCGTTGCGCCTACCGACCAGACCGCGCGTAAGATCGAGTTCGCCATGATCGGCTTTGGTTCCGATTGGTTGCCGGGACTGAACTGGCAGCATGACATGGTGGTGCGCCCCGAAGAGATCACCTATACCCACCCGACCCGTGCCACCGTTGTCCAGACACTGGGCGGTGCATTCGTGGATGACTTTGGCGAAGGCATCACCGAGATCGTGGTCAATGGCCACACCGGATGGCGACATGCGCCCGACCCGGCCAACGCATCAGGCAATTCCCCCGATGGTCTGGAGCGCATCTATAACCTGCGCTACAACCTGTTTCAGGTTTACCACGAGAAGCGCATGGAAGCCGCCCAGAATGGCAAGTCACCGGACGAGGTGCGGCTGTATTTTTTCGACCATTTACACGATGCCTTTTACAAGGTCTACCCGCAGTCCCTGCAAGTGCGCAAGAACAAAACCCGGCCCCTGCTGTATCAGTATCAACTGCGCATGATTGGCCTGGAAAAGGTTGTTGAGGACAGCGATCTTTTGGATGCCACGCTCGACCTCGTTGACGGGATTATTGAAGGGATGCTGTCTTGAGCGCGCTACCGACCGCATGGCAAACCCTGATGGCCCGCGTTCAAACGGAAGCGGATAGCGCATTGCAGCGCAACGACCCCTTTAATGCCCGTGACCAGGCCATTCTGCAACTGGCGCACACGCTCAGCCGGATTGGTGCGCAGGCCGCATGGTCCTTGGCACAGGCCGAAGCGCCCGGCGCGCAGCAAACGCATTGGCTGGCCATCGCCCGTGGCTATCATGACCTGTTGGTAAAGGTTCATGCCGGCTGGACGCGCCGCCCACTGCTGGGCAGCAATGGCGCTATTCCCATTGAAGCGAATCGGGTAACGCCTGCCCCGCTGTACGTGCAGACCACAGACGCTGCACAGCAATGGATGGCGCGCTTGCAGATTGACCCGCTACGCCTGACTGCCGCGACCGCCTTGGCCGGGCTGAACGCCATACCCGCCGGCGTGTGGATTGCGCCTTGAGTGAGTCGTGACAGCACACTGAGCGCATCGCCCCAGGATGCGCGCCATGACCTATTTCTTTAATACCGCTTTCCCCAAGAACGCCGTCATTCTGTTCTTCAAGGCCACGCAGCTTGGTCTGTTTGAAGACATCGTGCCCATCAAGGGGCATATGAGGAACGGTAGGTTCATTAACCCCACCATGGGGAAGCGGCGCAAGGCAAACAAGCCCAACCTGAGCGGTCATCTGTTTGGGCATATTGACGATGCCCCTGTCCAGCAGCAGCCAGCCCCCGAAGCCAAAAAGCCAGCACCTCGCAAGCCCAGGCCGTTGTCACCTGAAAAGCTGGCCTTTATGCAGGCCAAGATCAACCAGATGCTGGCTCATGCCAGGGTTGACGCTCAGCACGCACCTAAGCAGGGTAGCGTTCACAAGAAGCTCTACCTGGCCCAGTTGGAGGCCATGAAAGGCATCCCCGAGGATGTTCTGGAAAAGACCAAGCAGGATATTGAGTGGTTGTTTAAGTTCAAACCCGCCCCGGAAAAGAAGCCAGAGGCAAAGAAGCCAGATGTCGCACCCGCTGAGTCGAACCAGCCCGCATTCCTGTCCAAGTTCGAAGAGATAATCGACGATCGCGGCAATATCATTCGTGGCACCAGGTATGTAAAGGAATTACTGAAAGATCTTCCAGATGATGCGCTGGATGAAGTCAAAGCATGGGCAAAACGCAAGAGTCACCAAACGGCCGCCATTATTGTAGACGAAGTGGTCGCAGAGAAACGGCAGCGGGTGAAGGTGGCTGCGCAGCCCGCCCCGGAAGGCAAGGCTGCGCCTGCTGAGCCAAAAAAGCCCGACCAAAGCGCCGCCAA
>DAITNL010000219.1:0-4665 GCA_036834665.1 Candidatus Competibacteraceae bacterium
GTTCGAACCAGCGACCCCTGCCGTGTGAAGGCAGTGCTCTCCCGCTGAGCTAATCGCCCGTCAAGCGAGATGATAATTATAACCGTGCCAGCGTGTGCCTGACAAGCCTATTGTGCCGCCGGATTCACCTGGCGCAGCAGTGCCTGGACATGCTCGACCGGGATCGCATAGGTGATGCCGCTGGGTTTCTCCAGAAGGGTTTCCTTACTTTCCTGGACGAAGACCTTGTTAATCACGCCAATCACCCGCCCGGTTTGCGGTTCATACAGCGGGCTGCCGCTATTACCAGGATACGCAGTTGCATCCAGTTGTAGCACGTCGTAGGGTTCGTTTTGCAGGCGTTTAAGGGTAATGGCATCGAGCTGGCCAGCGGCCGGCGCCGGAATGGCGATGGGACTGATGGCGGCGATAATACCGCTATGGGTGACCGGGAACAGGCCCAGAACCACGCCAAGCGGAAAACCGGTAAATGCAATCTCCTGCCCTTCGCGCGGGCGGCGCGAGGCGCCTAGGGTCAGCGCGGGCAGCGGCGGTCCCTCAAAGCTCAGCAGGGCGAGATCGTGGATCGGGTCCAATGCAACCCGCTGGGCCGGGCGCGATTCGAGCTTGCTGTTGCGACCGATGAAAATTGACAGGGCTTCCCGGTTCTGCGGGTTGAGATAATCGGGCAGGGCGTGCGCGTTGGTCACCACATGAAGTCCCTGGCCAACCACGAAACCGGTCGCATGAAAGCGGGCCGGCGGTCGCCCGGCCGGTTCGAGAACGCCGATGGCTACGATGCTGGGCTTGATTTTCGCCACGGTATCGGCCAGATCCGCTGCCGCTGTGGCGGTGGCCATGAACAGGCCAAGGCCAAGCAGCAGTCCCGGGCCGCACCGGGCGTATGTGGTGATGATCGCGCGTATGCTCACTTATATAGGACGTCGATGATTTCGTAGGTTTTAAGGCCGCCGGGGGTGTGGACATCGACCACGTCGCCCACCACCTTGCCAATCAGCGCCCGGGCGATCGGTGAGCCGAATGAGATTTTGCCTGCCTTGATGTCGGCTTCATCCTCGCCCACGATCTGATAGCGCTTTTCCTCCTCGTTATCTTCCTCCAACAGTAGCACGGTGGCGCCAAAAATCACCTTGTCCGAAGGCGGTAGCGTGGTGATATCGATGACCTGGGCATTGGCCAGCTTCGATTCGATTTCAGCGATGCGGCCTTCGGTGAAGCTCTGCTGCTCGCGCGCGGCATGATATTCGGCGTTTTCCTTGAGATCACCGTGTGCGCGCGCCTCGGCGATAGCGGCGATGATTTGTGGGCGCGCTACGCTCTTGAGTTCATGCAATTCGGCGCGGAGCTTGGCCACACCGGCCGTGGTCATCGGTACTTTGTTGCTCATGCGTGCAATTCCCGGTGCAGATCCTGGAGACTGTTTACAGTGCCATTGTCGATTTCGCGCAGCGCCTGACAGGTCGCGCGGGCGGCAGCGAGCGTGGTGGTGTAGCTGACCTTGTGCATCAGGGCTTCGCGCCGGATCGAGAAGGAATCGGCGATGGCCTGCTTGCCCTCGGTGGTGTTGATAATCAGGCTGATCTGGTCGTTCTTGATCATGTCGACAATGTGCGGGCGGCCTTCCTCGACCTTGTGGACGGCTTCGCAGGCCAGGCCATGCGCACGCAGGGCCAGGGCCGTACCCTTGGTGGCGACCAGGGTGAAGTTGAACTGGGCCAGTTCGCGGGCGATGTCGATGACCTTGGGCTTGTCGACGTCGCGGACGCTGATGAAGGCGCGGCCGCCGCGCGGCAACTGGTTGCCGGCGCCCAGCTGCGCCTTGGCAAAGGCTTCGCCGAAACTGCGCCCGACGCCCATCACCTCGCCGGTGGATTTCATCTCCGGACCGAGCAGCGGATCGACCCCGGGGAATTTAACAAACGGAAACACCGCTTCCTTGACCGAATAATAGTTCGGAATGATCTCACCGCAAACGCCCTGTTCAGCGAGGCGGCGCCCGACCATGCACCGTGCGGCGATCTTGGCCAGCGGCCGGCCAGTAGCCTTGGAGACATAGGGCACGGTGCGCGAGGCGCGCGGGTTGACTTCCAGTACGTAGATGTCTTCACCCTGGATGGCGAATTGGGTGTTCATCAGGCCGATCACGCCCAGTTCCAGTGCCATCGCCCGCACCTGCTCGCGCAGGCGATGCTGCAGCGCCGTGCCGAGTGAGTAGGGCGGCAGTGAACAGGCCGAATCGCCCGAGTGCACGCCCGCTTCTTCGATGTGTTCCATGATGCCGCCGATGATCACATCGTGACCGTCGCAGAGCGCATCGACGTCGATTTCGACGGCATCGTTCAGGAAGCGGTCCAGCAGCACCGGCGATTCATTGGAAACCTGTACCGCCTCGGTCATGTAGCGGCGCAGATCCTCTTCCTCGTGGACGATTTCCATGGCCCGGCCGCCGAGCACATAGGAAGGACGCACCACCAGCGGATAGCCGATCTGTGCCGCCAGCCGGACCGCTTCTTCGGGTTCGCGGGCGGTGCGATTGGGCGGCTGCAGCAGGCCGAGCTGGTTGATCATGGTCTGGAAGCGCTCGCGATCCTCGGCGCGGTCGATGGCGTCGGGGCTGGTGCCGATGATCGGTACGCCGTTGGCTTCCAGCGGTCGGGCCAGCTTCAGCGGTGTCTGGCCGCCGTACTGGACGATCACCCCCTTGGGCTGTTCCTTGCGGACGATTTCCAGCACGTCTTCCAGGGTCAGCGGTTCAAAATACAGCCGGTCGGAGGTGTCGAAATCGGTGGACACCGTCTCCGGGTTGCAGTTGACCATGATGGTCTCGTAGCCATCCTCGCGCAGGGCGAGTGCGGCATGCACACAGCAATAGTCAAACTCGATGCCCTGGCCGATGCGGTTTGGGCCGCCGCCGAGCACCATGATCTTATCGCGGTCAGTCGGTTCGGCCTCGCATTCTTCCTCGTAGGTCGAATACAGGTAGGCAGTGCCGGTAGCGAATTCGGCGGCGCAGGAATCCACCCGCTTGTATACCGGATGCACGCCGAGCTGTTCGCGCAGGCGGCGCACGCTGGTTTCGCTCGCGCCGACCAGACTGGCCAGGCGGCTGTCGGCAAAGCCCTTGCGCTTGAGGAAATACAGCCGTTCGCGATCGTGCAGCGCCGCCAGGCCCAGGGCGCGCACCTCGCCGGCGATCTGCACCAGTTCCTCGATTTGCACCAGGAACCACGGGTCGATGCGGGTCAGGTCGTAAAGATGCTCGACCGAGTAGCCGAGCCGGAACGCCTCCGCGACGAACCACAGTCGCCGCGGCCCGGGTACGCCCAGAGCCTGCTTGAGCACGGTGTGCGGGTCCGGGTGGCTGATGTCGAGGATTTCGTTAAAGCCATCGGTGCCGATTTCCAGGCCGCGCAAGGCTTTCTGCAGCGATTCCTGGAAAGTGCGGCCAATGGCCATCACCTCACCGACCGATTTCATCTGGGTGGTCAGACGCGGATCGGCCTGGGGGAATTTCTCGAAATTGAAGCGTGGCACCTTGGTGACCACATAGTCGATGCTTGGCTCGAAGGAGGCCGGCGTGCGCCCACCGGTGATTTCGTTTTTCAGTTCATCGAGGGTGTAGCCAACCGCCAGCTTGGCGGCGACCTTGGCAATCGGGAAGCCCGTGGCCTTGGAGGCCAGCGCCGAGGAGCGCGACACGCGCGGATTCATCTCGATGATCACCAGCCGCCCGTCATCGGGATTGATGGCGAACTGGACGTTGGAGCCGCCGGTATCGACGCCAATCTTGCGCAGCACTGCCAGGCTGGCATCACGCAGGATCTGGTATTCCTTATCGGTCAGGGTTTGCGCCGGGGCGACGGTGATCGAGTCGCCCGTGTGCACGCCCATCGGATCGAGATTTTCGATCGAGCAGACAATGATGCAGTTGTCGGCGCGGTCGCGCACCACCTCCATCTCGTATTCCTTCCAGCCCAGCACGGATTCTTCCAGCAGCACCTCACGGGTCGGCGACAGATCCAGGCCGCGCTCCAGAATCTCGATCAGTTCCTCGCGGTTATAGGCGATGCCGCCGCCGCTGCCGCCGAGGGTGAAGGATGGGCGGATGATGGTCGGAAAGCCGATGGCTGCATGCTGGCTCAGGGCCTCTTCCATGCTGTGGGCGATCACCGAGCGCGGCGTCTTCAGGCCGATTTCGGCCATGGCGCGGCGGAAGCGGTCGCGGTCCTCGGCCATGTCGATGGCGTCGGGCGAGGCGCCGATCATCTCTACCGCGTACTGCTCAAGCACGCCATGGCGCACCAGATCGAGCGCGCAGTTCAGCGCGGTCTGGCCGCCCATGGTCGGCAGCAGGGCATCGGGACGTTCGCGGGCGATGATGCGCGCTACTGTGCGCCAGTGAATCGGCTCGATGTATACGGCATCGGCCATGTTCGGGTCGGTCATGATGGTGGCGGGATTGGAGTTGACCAGGATGACCCGGTACCCCTCTTCCCGCAGGGCCTTGCACGCCTGCGCGCCCGAGTAGTCGAACTCGCAGGCCTGGCCGATCACGATGGGACCGGCGCCGATGATCAGGATGCTTTTCAAATCGGTGCGCTTGGGCATGGCTGTACCTGGCGGGTGACGAACCGCGAGCGTGGGGAAAAGGCAAACAAGCGGACG
>DAITNL010000220.1:0-4631 GCA_036834665.1 Candidatus Competibacteraceae bacterium
GTGCTGCGCGACAAGGAACAGGCGCCCCGCAGCCGCAAGCCGCTGGCGCAGTTCGTGTTCGAGGGGCGCTGGGACGCGGCATTTCCGGCCGACTGAGGCACGGCCACGGTACAACAGCGGCAGGCGCAATCCGTAACACCCATGCCGCTGTCCAGCGCGACCCTGTATAGTGACGCGCTCCCGATTGGACTGTTGATGGATCACCGATGGCAGCAACTTCCCTTCCTGAACGGCGGCCGGCGCGTGGTGCTGGGCGCTATCTGTTACGTTCCCTGATCTTCCTGGCCGCGCTGGTAGCGCTGGCGGCCGTGTTCCAGCGCCCGTTGACGGCTGCATTTCTGACTAATCCCTACCTGAATGGCAGCATCGCGGCGGCATTCCTGTTTGGCGTGCTCTACACCCTCAAAGCGCTGCAGGAAGCGCTGCGCGATACCCGCGCCGCCGATCAGGCCGCCGGTGTAGTGCTCAAGGCGCGCCGCCACGAGCTGTCGCTCAAGCAGGTCAACGAGGCCCTGCTCGATGGCGGTGGCCGGCCCGTGGGCGATTTCCTGCACAAGGTCCAGCGCGTGATCAGTCATGGCGACGCCGCCGCGACCTTGCCCTATCTGCTCGACTCGCTGGCCACGCGCGGCGATGACCGGCGGGCGCTGGTGCGCTATCTGGTCGGGGCGCTGGTGCTGCTGGGCCTGATCGGTACCTTTTATGGTCTGCTGTTGACCATTGCCGGGGTACGCGATGTCATCGCCGGGCTTTCCACCGAGCGCGCCGCCGATACCATGGCGCTGATCGCCAGCTTCAAGGAGCGGCTAGCGGCACCACTCGGCGGCATGGGCACCTCGTTTTCGGCTTCGCTGTTTGGTCTGATGGGAGCGCTGGCACTGGGCTTCATGGAGCTGCAACTGTTCCACGCCCAGAACGACCACCACGCGCAGTTGGAAGCGCTGGTCGTCAGCGATCTGGTACCGTTGTGGCAACCGGTGGTGACGGTGACCGCGCAGACCGAGACCATTTCGCCGCGCCATCTGGCAGCCCTGTTGCAGGCGACCACCGATCGCCTGGAGCGGGTCGCGGCGACTACCGAATATCTGGCCAATCGTGGCGAGGGCATTACCCGGGTTGCTGAGCAGGTGGCCAGCCTCGGCGAGCGCATCGAGTCGCTGCGCGTGACCCTGGGTGATATCGAGCACGACCGTACTGCCGATCTGCGCCACGAACTGCGCGCCATCGCCCGCCTGCTGGCGCGACCGGGAGACGCGGATCATGCGCCGCCGCCGTGAAGCACTGAGCGAGTTCAACATCTGGCCGGCCTTTACCGACGCGCTCGGTGGGCTGGTGATGGTGTTGATCTTCCTGATTACCGTATTCGTGATAACCGAGGTGCTGATCGGCCGCGAGATCATGGGCAAGGACACCGCGATTGGCCAGTTGCAGCGCATCGTCGAGCATCTGGAAGGTCTGGCTGGCGATGCCGAAAAGGAAGCGGCGCGGCTGCGCGGCCGGGTGCAGGGCCTGGAAGGCGCGGTCAGCGAGCGTGAGCGCGTGCTGGCGCAGTTGCGCGCCGAACTGGCGACCACACAGGCGGCGCGTGAGGCCCTGAGCAGTGACAAGAGCCAGGTCGAGCAGAGCCTGAGCACGGCCCAGGCCCAGGCGGCCCTGCTCAGCGTGCGTGCCGAGCGCCTGGCGGCGGAACTAGAGCGGCTCAATCGCGCCCTGGCGGCCAACCAGCAGGAACTGGCGCAGCGCGATGCGGTGATTGTGCAGCAGAAGGGCCGCATCGAAGCACTCGACAGCGCGTTGAAGAAGAAGCTGCTGGAACGGGTCGAGGAGCTGGAGAAATACGCCAGCGATTTCTTCGGCCGCCTGCGCGAGGTGTTCGCCAATAATCCGGATATCAAGGTGGTCGGCGACCGCTTTGTGTTCCAGTCCGAGGTGCTGTTCGGTTCCGGCGAGGCGACGCTCTCACTCAATGGCCGCGGCGATCTGGACAAGTTCGCCATGGTCTATCAGCAACTGGCGGCGCGTCTGCCGCCGGATCTGCCGGTGATCATCGAAGTGCAGGGCCACACCGACCGGGTGCCGGTGCGCGGTGGCCGCTTTGCCTCCAACTGGGAGCTGTCCACCGCCCGCGCCCAGGAAGTGGTCAATTATCTGGTGCAGCAGGGCGTGCCGCCGCAGCGGCTGGCCGCAGTCGGCATGGCTGAATATCACCCGATCGACCCGGCTGACAACCCCGAAGCCTATCGCCGCAACCGGCGCATCGAGCTGAAGATCACCAGCCGCTAAGGGCCGCTGCATCCTGTGCTAGACTCCTGACAATCCCGTTTCCACTCCCCGAGACCCAGAGCCATGGACTTCAAGACGACCGATCTATGTGATGAATTTGCCGACCGCCTGCAGGTGGCGGAGCCGATTTTTGGCGATTATGGCAACGAACTGATGTTTTCCGGCCCCATCGTCACCCTGAAGGTGTTCGAGGATAACTCGCTGGTGCGCGCGGCGCTCGAAGAGCCGGGCGAGGGCCGGGTGCTGGTGGTTGATGGCGGCGGCTCGATGCGCTGCGCGCTGCTTGGCGATCAGCTCGCCGAACTGGCCGAGGAGAATGACTGGGCCGGCGTGGTGGTGAACGGCTGCATCCGCGATTCCGCCGCCATTGCCGACATCAGCATCGGCGTCAAGGCCCTGGGCGTGCATCCGCTCAAGAGCGTCAAGCGCGGCGTCGGCGAGCGCAACATCCCGGTGCGCTTTGCCGGGGTGACCTTCGTGCCCGGTCACTATCTCTATGCCGACGAGGATGGTCTGCTGCTGGCGGAAAAGCCGCTGATTTAACTCGCCTGGCCACGCAGCGGGGGAGGGCGGTAGCGCTCTCCCCCGTCGTGTTTTCAAGATCCCCATGTTTCCTAGCCCGCGCGTTTTGCACCATGCCCGATATCATTCCCGCCCTCGCCCGTGAACTCGCCGTGTCCGAACGGCAAATCACCGCCGCCGTTGCCTTGATGGATGGTGGCGCGACCGTGCCGTTTATCGCCCGCTACCGCAAGGAAGCCACCGGCGGGCTGGATGACACGCAACTGCGCTTGCTGGAAGAGCGCCTCGGCTATCGGCGCGAGCTGGAGGAGCGGCGTGGCGTGATCCTAGCCAGCATCCGCGATCAGGGCCAGCTCAGCGCCGCGCTGGAAGCGGCGGTGCAGGCGGCCGATACCAAGACCGCGCTGGAAGATTTATATCTGCCGTACAAGCCCAAGCGCCGCACCAAGGCGCAGATCGCCCGTGAGGCGGGACTGGGGCCGCTGGCGCAGGGCCTGCGCGATGATCCTTCCCGGGTGCCGGAAACGCTGGCCGCTGGCTTCATCGATGCCGAACGCGGCGTGGCCGATGTCAAGGCCGCGCTGGATGGGGCACGGCAGATTCTGATGGAACAGTTCGCCGAGGATGCCGTCCTGCTGAGCGGCCTGCGCGACTATCTGTGGGAGAACGCGGTGCTGCGCGCCCAGCTCGTCGAGGGCAAGGCTGAGGAGGGTGCCAAGTTTCGCGACTATTTCGACTACCGCGAGGCGTGCCACAGGATTCCCTCGCATCGCGCGCTGGCGCTGTTTCGCGGCCGCAATGAGGGTGTGCTGCACCTGACGCTGGAAATCGGTGCTCCGGATGCGCCCGGTCCCGATCCAGGCGAACAGCGGGTCGCCGCCCATTTTCGCATCGGCGAGCACGGTCGGCCGGGCGATGCCTGGCTGCGGGAAACCGTGCGCTGGGCCTGGAAAATCAAGCTGTTGCCGCATCTGGATACCGAAATCAAGCAGCGCCTGCGCGAGGCCGCCGAGGAAGAGGCGATCCGGGTGTTCGCGCGCAACCTGCGCGATCTGCTGCTGGCCGCGCCGGCGGGCGCCCGGGCCACGCTCGGCCTGGATCCGGGCCTGCGCACTGGAGTGAAGGTGGCCGTGGTCGATACCACCGGCAAGCTGGTCGAGACCGCGACCCTTTACCCGCATCCGCCGCGCAATCAGTGGCAGGACAGCCTGCGCCTGCTCGCCGAGCTGTGCGCGCGGCATCGGGTCGAGCTGATCAGCATCGGCAACGGCACCGCGTCGCGCGAAACCGATCGGCTGGTGACCGAGCTGCTGCAGCGCTGTCCGGAGCTGCGTTTGCAAAAGCGGGTGGTGTCGGAGGCGGGTGCTTCGGTGTATTCGGCCTCGGAACTGGCGGCGCGGGAGTTTCCCGAGGTCGATGTGTCGCTGCGCGGCGCGGTGTCGATTGCCCGCCGCCTGCAGGATCCGCTGGCTGAACTGGTGAAGATTGAGCCGAAGGCGATTGGTGTCGGCCAGTATCAGCACGATGTCAGCCAGACCCGGCTGGCGCGCAGTCTGGATGCGGTGGTTGAAGATTGCGTGAATGCGGTGGGTGTGGACGTGAATACCGCGTCAGCGCCGCTGCTGGCGCGGGTGGCCGGGCTGAACGCGACGCTGGCGCGCAACATCGTTGAGTTTCGCGATGCCAACGGTCCATTCCGGCGCCGCGAGCAGTTGCTGAAGGTAGCGCGGCTGGGCGATAAGACCTTTGAGCAGGCGGCTGGCTTTTTGCGCATCGTCAATGGCGATAATCCACTGGACCGTTCCGCCGTGCATCCAGAAGCCTAT
>DAITNL010000221.1:0-3022 GCA_036834665.1 Candidatus Competibacteraceae bacterium
TCCAGCACATGATCGGTCTGGCAGCAGGTCAGCGGGTCAAGGTCAAAGAGAAGGGGCATAATGGGTGTCGTCGATGTGCGCCTTAAAAAACAGGGTCGCGGCTTTCTGGAGTGGGGCGGACGGCTTGACGATATCGGCTTCGGTGAGTACTATTTCTTTAATGCCTTGCGTCGTTCCCTCTTTGGGCAATTGCAGCCCTCTGTACTGGAACCACTCAAGGCATTTTTGCGTCTGGCGGTATCGCAATAAGCCATCACGAATCCAGTTTATAATTTGCGGTTCAGGGCGACCGTGCAGGCTGGCTATTTGGTGGACAATATGGTGCTTTCCTTTCACGGAAAGATGTAATGCAACCACTACGGGCCGTTGATTCTGATCAACAGAATCCGCCAGCACTACTCTCCCTCCGATAATCGTGGCGGAATCAAAAACCATCACCGGATCGGCCAGAATTTCCGGCAGTTGCTTGATGGCATCTATCGGGACGTTGTGCTTGACACCATTGGTGGCCTTGCGAGCCACGTCTCGGCTGATCACGATAGGTTTTGCGGGGACGCCGAGCGCTGTTAAAACCGCTGGGGTATCGCCAACAACAATAGGGGCGACTACTGATTGCCGGCTGGTCAACGCCCGATCAAGGCTTTGCCGAAACGCTTGAGCTTGCGCCGGGTCAGGCTGGAAGGGTGACGGCGCGGGTGTGCTACTTTTTCCGCCAGGCTCGTCGCTGGGGGTGATGGTGTGCCAGCGATGGGTTTGTAGCGCATAACCCGGTTGATCTTTGAACCGCCGCGCCTTAAAAAACAGGATCAGCCCTTTGATCATGCGGGGCCGGCGGCGGGTTGCCAGCGCCTTGCCTTTTGGTTGCGGCTCCTGCTCGATCTGGGTTTGCGGGCCTATCTTCAAAAACCGGCGTTCACCCTGAGCATCTTCCAGAATTGCGCCATCTTCGCCCTGGTCCACCACACTGAACTGCTGGCTGATGCGCTGCTTTGCGCCCAAAACGTGCTGCCACTTCACCTGATGCGCGCGGCCTTTATCGTCCTTGCCGGTGATGCCGTGCTGGCCCTTGGCGCACACCTTGACGGCCATGGGTCCGTGCTTCGGGTGATGGACATATAGGCTATCGCCCAACTCAATACCGGAACGCGCGTCGGGCGCTTTCTTGCGGGGAAGTCCAGCAAGGGCCTTCTTGCGGCGCAGCTCCTGGAGTTCCCTGGCCTGCTTTTTGGCCTCAACGCGGTCATCATCGCGACTTGTCGAGCGCAGCACCTTGACCAGTTGCTGGTGTTCGTGGATCGCGTCGTCTACGTCCTGGTTGGTTTTCATGGGCACAAAGTCTTTTTCTTCCAGAGCCAGCGAATTTTCCCGGCGTCCCATACCCGCAGGACGTGCATTTGGTCTTGCATCTGCTGCTCGGTTCTTGGATCGGTTTTCGGGTCAAAGGTCTCGGTCGATCCGAGTTCTTGGATGCGTTTGGGGATGTTTTTTCGTTGCCACAGGCTTTTATGCCAAACACGCATCGATGATGATTTCACGACCTTGTAATCGGAAGGCAGCACGCCGTCTTTTTCAAATCCAAGTGTGGGGTATAGCGCGCCGGCGAAATGCTGTTGATCTGAAAATGACCAGACTTTTTCCGCGCCGGTCTGTCGGATGAAGTGCGTAAACAGCCGGGTCGCGCCGCCGCGCACACGTGCGGACGTGGCATATCGGGCCAGTTCCCATTCGCGGGCGTTGGTCTTGCCTCGGCGGGTTGCGCCCTGGGTGAACGACATTGCTGCGACCAGGGTGTCGTTGTGGCGCAAACCGATATGGAACACGCCGCCTCGACACGGGCCTTGCAGGTGGTGTGCGGCATAAAACCGATTGGCCTCAGTGCCGGTAATGGGTACGACGACGCAGGCGCGGGCGTGAATAAGCGGGGACGAATCAAGACCGATGGCGTGTAGCAGGTGTTGCTTCACGATGTCTTTTTTGGTCTTCCAGTCATAATCCCATACCGTGATCAGTCGGATGCCATCGGTTGCGGCGCACAGGTGCTTAAATTCATGCTTGCGCTGGTTCTTTTCGGCCTTGTCACTGTGCCAGTAGCAGCCGTTGTATTCGATGCCTACGCGGATCGTCGGGAGGTAAATATCAATCTCAAGTCCTTTTTCTAAGGCTTTGCGGTCGTTGTTGATAACGGGCAGACCGAGGGACGCGATCCACTGACTGAGTTCCTGTTCATCTTTGCTGGAGTAGGATTCGTGCCAGCATTGAGTGCAGCCGCAGCCGATCAAATGGCTTTCGGCGGGTTGTGAAAAATCGCCGTGTTGCTGGCAGGTGATGGTGACTTTTCCTTTGATCAGCCGGTATTCGGTTTTGTCGTAGCGGTACCGGTCGCCGTGTGTTGCCACGGCCTTTTCGATAAAATCAGCCGTGGTCATCGCCTTGCCGGCGCATTTTGGGCAGCCGGCTTTTTTGCTGGTGTGATTGTTTGGGGTTTGCCAGAACGAGCCGTGTTTCTCGCAGCCAATCTCAACCTTGATCGATGATTTTTTATAAACGACACGCGAATAGTCGTAAACGTCACCGTGCGCCGCCTTTGCTTTCTGCAAAAAATCACTAAGTTCGTGCTTGCAGCGGGCGCTGATTGCTTCGTTCTTGCAATGTGGACAGCCGCGCCCATCCATGTGGTGATTGGGTTGTTGAGGGAATTCGCCATGCTTTTCACAGCGGATTTTAACTTTCACCATATTGTTGACGTACTCAACCATCGAGTAGTCATACCGACTTCCATGCCGGCTTTGTGATCTTTCAATGAATTGCTGCTTGCTGAGTTTTGCTGGCATCACACTTTGCTCTCTTGGTGTACTTTGCAAAGTGGATTATAAAACAATTAGCCGATCATGGCGATTTAAACCGTATAAATCGTCGGCAGCGCCTTACCGAATGGCGCGGGCTTGTCCGGTTTTTTGTCCGGTGAAATGTCCGGGCTACCGGCCTGTTTCTGCTGCGATTCTGGCGGGGTTTGCCCATCACC
>DAITNL010000221.1:3032-4630 GCA_036834665.1 Candidatus Competibacteraceae bacterium
TCACCCTTGTCCTGGTTTCCGTCCTGGCTGGGTGTGTCCTGTGGGCCGTCCTGGGGGCCTTGCGGGCCGTCTTCTCCGGGGCCAGCCGCTTGCGGGGGTTCGCCATAATCATCCGGCTGCTGGGCTTGCATGACCTGCATCCAGGGGCCGATCAGGGACGGGTTCAAGGGCGCTTCACCCAGCGGCCCCTCCATCGCGTCATAGCCCTGTTCGGCGCGCAATTCGTTCACAGTCAGAACCAGTTTCTTGGCTTCCCATTCCTGCTGCTGGTCTCTTTCGTCCAGGCCCACCCAGCGGAACACGTATTTGTCACTGAAATCGGCAACCACGAAGTCTGAAAACAGACTCTCGAAATAGGACAGCAGTGGGCGCAATCCCTTGTCTTTGCCACTGGCCAGCTTTTCGGCAGTGTCGCTACCGGATAGGCTGGAGGTGTTGCTCCCTGAAAAGGACTCGAAATTGATCTCGTCGGGACTGACACCATAGACTGCGCAAATCATGCTGGTCAGGAATGTCATCCACTTGCTGAAATACATCTCGTTGAATTCTTGATTTATAGGCGAAAACTCCGCCTTGCTCTCCTGGTCTTTGGACACCATGACCGGCAGGGACCACGCATTATTGATGCCCTTGACGGTCTGATTCCAATAGCGCTTGAAGGCGGCCAAATCCTCGGCGCTGTAATCGCCGGACAAATGCAGGATGCCTTTGGGAATGGCGTTATCGCTGAATCCCTTGATGTTCAGGGTCATGGCATTCAGGAAGCCGGTAACCACGCGGATCAACAGCTCGGTTTCGGAAAGGCCATAGCCGGCCATGCGCAAATCGGCGCGCGGATTGCGCGGCTCATAGATCAGATCGTTGTAGGTGTAGGCGGTGCGTATCTGGTTCTGCACCACCTGCACGGCAAAAATATCACTGTCGCCCTCGTGACCGTCCTCGGTGCACAATCGGATGGATGCCCCGTCAACCGCGTACAAGCCGTCGAGACCCAGATTGCGCTGCTTCTTCATCTCGGTTTCAATGGCAGCGGCGTCCAGCACCAGACTGTCCCGCACCAGCTTGGCCATGAACTGCTGGAAATTGTCCCGTTTCAAGGCGCGTCGGCGGCGCGGGTTAAACTCCCAGCCGCAATGGCAAAAGAAACGCTGCAACAGGGTCAGGCTGCGTTCTTCGTCGGGCTTGATGACGTGCTGGCGGTTGATATGGCGAATTTCAAAGCCGGGGCCGCCGTCTTCACTGGGTGCACAGAAGCGCGATACCTGGCGAACACGGGTCAGGACAATGGCGCTCAGGACCGGGGTTTGCTCAACCATCGCCCGCAAGGCATCCATGCCCATATTGCCGGGCTTTTCGTAGTAGTCGCCCATGACCGCCAATTGATAGCGGTCGATATTGAGGGACTGCATGCCGGCCTTTTGTTTCTGCCGGCTGTCATTCGGAAAGGGCAGCACCTTGGCTTTTGCAAGCTGCTGCTGCTCCATATCGTCATTGATCCAATCAATCACCGGCTGGAGTTCATCGGCGGGAATCAGCCCGTGCCCCACGCTTTTAATCATCGATACCTGGGCGTCAAATTGCTCAGGCTGGGGCGCGTC
>DAITNL010000222.1:0-4589 GCA_036834665.1 Candidatus Competibacteraceae bacterium
CCCCGGCATGTGGTTCTGCGTCGTTTCGACCTTTTTGGCCGCTAGGAGACTTTCGTTGAGCCAAGAATGCACCACCTGCCAGCGCCTGCGCCGCATCATGAGAGAAGCGCCCTGGAGCAGCTACGACCTGCTGGCCGGGCTGATTGCGCTCAGTGCCGGCATATTCCTGATTGCCAGCCCCGACCTGTTTGACCACATTGGCGGCGTTTATCAGCCCATGGCGAATGTGGCCAGCGAGCGCTATTGGGGCATCGTGTTTGTCGCTTGCGGGCTGTTTGGTATTGCCGTGACCATTGCCTGGCGCATGCCGCCTTTTCTGGCCATTCTCGCCGGGCGCATGGCAACCGCGTTCTGTCTGTTGTCGCTGGCAGGCAACAACCTGTTGAACGTCCCGCCGCCCTTGTCTGCTGTGACCTATGTGGCGCTGTCGATTTGGTCAGTGTGGGGCATCTTACGGACCCGCCCGCGTGTCGGATAATTCTGGTGGCTGGCTTGAAACAGTCCTGCGCGCTTTTTTCGATCACCCGGAAAAGTCGGCGCTGTTCATCGTCCTGCTTGCAGGCATTTGGCGCTGGATTCGTGAGTTGATCCGGGAATGGCGCGGCGATATCCACGAGGAGACGCTCATGGAATCCCTGTTGCGCGAGAATCGGGAATTGCGTGCCGAACTGCATCGCTATCGCAGCAATGCCCAGACCACGATTGAGCAAAACCGCGACCAGGACGAATTGCCGTGAGCCGTTATAGTGCTGGCATCAATCTGGATGCGTTTGCGGGAATGCCGTTTGATGATGGTCTGTTCCCCACGCTGACCGGCGCAATGAAGGAACTGGCCAATGCGGCGCATCAGCAATGGCTGGCATATGCCCAGGGCGCGCCATTGCCGAATGGGCTGGTCATTAACCCCCGCAGCGGCACCTATCATCGCAGCATCCAATTGGAGCAGATCACGCCCTTTCACTACCGGGTGTTTTCCGATCTCGCTTACGCCGAAGCCATTGAAAATGGCATGCCGGCCCGCGACCTCAAGAAGATACTGGACAGCAGTCTAAAGGTGCGGCGCACCAAGGACGGCAAGCGTTATCTGATCATTCCGTTTCGCTGGGGAACGCCAGGCGCGTCCGGCTTTGGCAAGAACGTCATGCCGCCCGCCGTGCACGCCTTCTTTCAGAACAAAACGCCCAGCCGGGTTATCAGTATCGGCCAACGGGTATCGGGCACCGGCGCTTTCGATATCAAAACCCGCCAGCCGTTTCTGGTTCCACAGCGGCGCTACGAATGGGGCGCACGCCTGACCCAGCAGCATCTGGGGGCCATGGGTATTGGCACGCAGTTTAATGGCAAAGCCTACAAAACCCACCCGATGGCCGGCATGGTCAATTTCCGCAATCCCGGCGGGTCCGGTGGCAGTGCGCATTCCAGTTACCTGACCTTCCGGGTCATGTCCGAAACCTCGCCCGGCTGGAAAGCCCCCGCCATTCCCGGCAAGTTCCCCGCCAAGACCGTGGCCGAAAAAATCAAGCCGCTTGCCGAGCGCGCAATCAGAAAGGCGGTTGAAATGGATATCCGGGCGATGTTTGGTGAATAGATTTCTGCCGGCTGTGGTCGTGACAGTACGCTGTCCGGTATGGACATCATTTTTCTTGAAACCCTGCCGATTGGTCACGCCATTGAGTTGACGGTAGCGGTTGCGCCCAGCATGTGCGCATGGCATGTGCGGCGCAGAACCGACCCCCTGTTCCCTGTCGATCCACTGGATTTCACTGGTTGTACGCTGATTCACGCCGAAGAGCGGCCACCGATCCCATGGATCACCCGCACGCCCCTGTTGGATGACACCGATATTCAGCACGGCATCCCCTATTACTACCAGGTCAGCGGCTTTGACGGGGACGGCTGGGTATCCAGCACGATGCGGTCGATCACTCCGCAAGGCCGCGCCTTCACACAGCACCCGGACCCCTTGACGCTGTTACGCGATCGCCTGTCGGTTGGTCTGGTGGATGAAGTGCAGGCCGGTCGATTGCGCCCCAGCTCAGGGCGGATTCCGGTACTGACTGCGCCCCCCCAGGCCGATACCACGTCATGGCCTGTTGTCACCCTGCATCTGGAATCCGATGCCGCCGCCGAGCGCTATATCGGTGAACAGCTCGATCTTGACCGCCGCACCCCAGCAGGCGATTGGCTGGAATCTGAAGGCTGGCTATCGCGCACCGAAATCCGTGTCATTGGCTGGAGCCAGAACCCCAATGAACGCATTGCACTGCGTTTGGCCATCAAGCGCCTGATCATGGGCAATCTGCCGGTGTTTGCTGCGCACGGGCTTTATACCCCGGATTGGAGCCAGCAGGACAGCGAGGATTTCCAGAGTTTTTCCGCCCCGGTGTATCAGACGGTCGGCATCTTCTCGTGTCTGCATGCCGCCGCGATTACCGCACAGGTTTCCGCCATCCACGCCATTACAGCGAGTTCAAATTGAGTAAGCGCACCCCTGTAAACCCAGACGAAAACGACCCGCCGAACCTTGATGTTTTAGAGGCGGCACCCCCTGTGATCGAAGAGCCACCGGCCCAGGAAGCCCCTATGTCCACGCCCGTGATTGCCCCACAAAACACCCTGTCGCTGGATGAGTTCTGCCAGCAATTATCACTGGAGAACCGACGCTATGCGTTGATCGGTGGCTTTCATATGGCCATGCGGCGCGCGGGCCGCCTTGAGGACACCGAGGCCACGTATCGCGCCGAATTCGCTCGTTTCATTCGCTCCTAACGAGGCATCCTGACATGTCAGTATTTTTTAACGGTCGCCTGTTGACCACCCCCACGGTTGAAACCGCTGTTTATGATGACGGCATGGCCGCGCAGAGTGCAGCGGTGGGCAATTCCCTGGCCCTTATCGGCTCCTCGGATTCTGGTGCGCCCAAGACGCCCATACGGATGCGCAGCATTGCCCATGCCCGCGAAGTGCTGGGTGGCGGCGATCTGCTGTATGCCGTAGAGAAGGCGTTTTCTCCCAGCGCGGAAACCGAAGCGCCCGGGGCGATTTATGCGGTGCGCGTCAATCCGGCGACACAGGCCAGTCTGACGCTGAGCAATAGCAGTCTCGATGCGCTGGCCATCATCCAATCGGTCGATTACGGGCTGAATGCCAACAACATCAAGCTCAAGATCGAGGCCGCAAGCGGCGGTGACGGCTACAAAACCACGCTGGTCAAGAACGAGACCGTGACCCATGTCGCCGATAATTTAAAGCGCGACGTCATGACGGTGCGTTATACCGGTACCGCAACGACAGCCACTTTAAGCGTAACGGATACCGGGCTAACTCTGGAGAAATACAACGATCCCCCGGTAGCCATTGAATTTTCGGCGGGCATGACTGCCGCGCAGGTGGCCGCGCGCATTCGCAGCAATGCCGATTGGACTGTGACGCTGGACTCCGCTGCTGGCGAATACCCGCTGCTGGGTGCGCTGGATAACCTGTCCATGGGCGATGCCAAGGCGGCAGGCGGCGTAGTCATCAAGGCCAATGTGCAGGCGGCGCTGGATTGGTTGACGGGGACCACCATGGTCACGTCCACCCGTGTCATCAACGGCTCGCGGTCCGGCGCGGGCGGATTGGCTCCGATCCCGTTCACCTATTTGTCTGGCGCGGATAACGGCGTCATCACCAACGAGGATTGGAGTGATGCCTTTGACGTGCTGCAATCCGAGGATGTGCAGTGGCTGGCCCCGCTCTCCGATGCGCCCGCCGTCTGGGGTATTGCCGATACGCACTGCCAGTTCATGAGCACGGTAGGCCGGCGCGAACGGCGCTGCTTTGTGGGCGGCGGCACCGGGAAAACGCTGGAGCAGGCCATTGCCGATGCGGCGTCGATTAACTCGGATCGCACTTCCTACGTGTATCCGGCGTTTTACGATTACACCGCTGCCGGTGTGCTCAAACTCATGCCCGCCTACCACATGGCCGCCATGATGGCCGCTGCGTTTGCCAGTCTGACCCCCGGCGAACCGATGACCAACAAGTCGGTGAAGATTCGCGGCCTTGAGCGGCCTATTGCCCTGCCGGGCGATACCGATTCCCTGATCAAGGGCGGCGTGCTATCGGTGCATCAGGCCGCACGCGGCGGGTATCGCGTCACCAAGAGCATCAGTACCTGGCTGAGCAACGGCAATTACAACCGCGTCGAAGTGTCCACCGGTGCGGCGCTGGATTATGTGGTGCGCACGGTGCGCGAACAGCTCGAAATTTTTGTGGGCCGCAAGGCCAACCAGTTGTCGCTGATTCACATCACGGAAACCATCGCCAGTACCTTGCGCATGCTGGCGAAAAACGAACCTTTCGGTATGGGCCTGCTGGCGGGTGACGACACGAACCCACCCTTCCGCAACATCAACGTTGAACTGACTGGCGACACGGTGCATGCCACCTTTGAGTGCAGCCCAGTGGTTCCGGTCAATTTTATTCTGTGCTCCGTGTACGCCAAGGCGTATGCCGGCAGCGTAACGATCTGAGGAACCACCCATGACCGTTTACAGCGAAACCGCTATCGCTAAAAACCAGAACGTCATTGTTCGCAGCTCCAACCG
>DAITNL010000223.1:0-4506 GCA_036834665.1 Candidatus Competibacteraceae bacterium
GTTGTTGAAAACGTCTCTATCTCATGAGGATGAAGCAGCACTGCAGGCGGTGCTTGATACGGTCAAGCCCGCCGCAACCGCGCCGGATGCTGGCTGAGCACCGTCAGTTCAGGTCAGGGTTGCGGAAGTAGCGGGCGCCCCATTCGGCCTGCACCGTGACCCCCTTTTCCGTAAGCCGGTAGACCTTGATGGTGGGGTCGCGCGACACATCGGTCGGGGATCCCGAGGCGACGAACTGGCGCAGTCGGGCTGGATCATTGAATACCAGCACTTGCCAATAGGGTCGTATCGCGGTGCCGGGACTGATGTTGGTCAAGGCCAGTTGCATATACACGGACTGACCGCCGGCCCGGTCGAGAATGACGCCCCGGCCATGGACATCGGCAAGCACCGCGTTGAGGCCATTGATCTCAAACACGCCGTAGCCAGCTGCCTGTTCGATTTCGGCACGGGCCTGAGGCCTGAGGCTGTAGAGCTGGCGCAGGGTGCGGGCGCGCATCTTCAAAATGCCCTGCTGCTGTTCATGGCGGGCCTTGTCGCTGAGTGCTCCGGAAGGAGTCGGAGCGATAGCAGGCTTCGGTGGCGGCGGTGTGCTGGCACAACCCGCCAATCCGGCCGCCAGCAGCAGACCCAGTGCTGCCCCGCGCAGAGTGAATTCAGTCATCGTCGGCCGACTGCAGATAGATCGTCACGTCAAAGTGTTCGCGCGGGTAGAGTTCGCGCGCCTTCTGGTAGGCTTCGCTTTCATCCCGGGCTGCCACCGTATCTGTGACAGTAGCGCCGCCAGCCAGCGGTGTGGCGTACACCAGATATAAAACCGGGTGGGATCGCGCCGGTGTATGGTCTTGCATCATGCGTTCTCCTGGGAAGTTACCGCGGCTGGCCGGGCAATCCGGGATGTGGATTTGGCCATAGTATGCGGGATGAACGACATGGAACCAAATGACATGAAAAGCCCTGCACACGTCCGGCACAACCAGAGTCGTGGGCGTTATCCAGTTGGGAGGGGAATGCCCTGAGCGGTTTTGATCCAGGCTAGGAGCCGCCGCGACCTTGTGGCGGATTGCCGTCGCGTCCGTGGCTGTCGCGGCGCTGTGGCCGGGCTGGACGGTTCTTGCTGTCGTTGCTAAAGCGAAACCGGCCCGCCAGCACGCAGCCTTTCATGCCCGGATCGCAGACGCGATCCTTGACATGCTGACAAGTTCCATTGAATTCATGGGGGCAGCCCCAGCCACTCATCGTATGCTCTCCAGTAGTGAAGGCGGGCCGCGACCGCGGGTTCGGAGCGGCCCGGGATAACGTTACGGCTTACGATAGTAACGATCTTCGCCCGGCGTGTCCTGGATATAGTAGGGATGTTGCGGCTTACCGCCCTGTGGTTTGCCACCACCTTGACCTTGACCTTGACCACCGCCCTGGCCTTGACCACCGCCCTGGCCTTGGCCTTGACCTTGACCTTGACCACCGCCCTGGCCCTGGCCCTTGCCGCCACCCTGGCCCTGGCCGCCGCCGCCATCCATGCGTCGCTGCAGGCGCTGGGCTGCCTGATCACCGTATTTCTGCCGGGTCAGTTCTACATTGGGACCGGATTGATCGCGGCAGATTTGCTTTTCGTCATCGCAACGGCTTTGGGCCGCCAGAACCAGAGGTGCCTGAACCAGCAGGAACAAAGTGCCGGCCGCCAGCAGTGTATGCGTCAATTTCATGGTGATGATCCTCCAGATGGGATGGAGTTGTTGTTGAGCGGTTCATTCCGCGGCGCCACGCCGAAAGCAGCAGTCAGGGCAGTGCGAACGTAGCGGCCATACTGCGGGGAACCGTCTTAACCTTAGCTGAATTGCCCGGGAAGTGAATTCTGGCATGCATGCGAGCCTTTTCCCGCAGACGGATTTTTAACACTACGACGCAAATTTGGCATTGGCTGCAAAAATTGGGCATGCATGCGTTAAAATCGCAATGAAAACTGTTTTATCCCTTTCGGAGCCGGCGCCCATGCAAGCGATGCGATTCAATTTCCGGACCCTGTGCCGCAATGCGGCTGAACGCGGTGGCCAGATGCAGCAGCGGCTGCTGGATGCGCTCGGCGCCCGGCATACCGTCAAGACCCTGCCGGAATTTGGCATCGAGCGCGCGGCGCAACTGGCCGGTTGCACCGCCAGCCATATCCGGAATCTGGAAAGTCGCGGCGACCTGCCTGCGCCCCGGCTGGTGGATGCCGGCTCGATTCAGCGGCGCATCTACAACTGTAATGAGGTCAACCGCATTCGCGCCGCGATCGGCAAGCGTCCCGGAAGACCGGCCGGCGCGCGCTGTGTGCGCGTGGTGTTTTCCAACCTCAAGGGTGGCGTGGCCAAGACCACCATGTCGCTGCACTTTGCCCAGTATCTGGCGCGCGAGGGCTATCGGGTCCTGCTGGTCGATGCCGATCCACAGGCGACGACTACCGGTGCCTTCGGCTTCATTCCTGATCTCGATCTCAGGGATGGCGATGATTTATTCGCCGCCCTGACCGAAGGGCCGGAGCTGATCGAGGCGGCGATCCGGCGCACGCATTGGGAAAATCTCGACCTGATCCCGGCGCGGCTGGCGCTGCAATACACCGACTGGCAGCTTTCGCAGCCGCAGGAACGCCAGCATGAAGGACTCGGTCCGCCCCCGGTGCGCCTGCATCGCGCGCTCAAGACTGTCGAAGAGCACTACGATGTCATCGTTGCCGACACGCCGCCCTCGCTGGGCATGCTGTCGCTGAATGCCATCGCCGCCGCCAACCTGATCATCATGCCGATTGTGCCGCATATGTACGACATCTCGTCCAGCGTGCAGTACTTCCGCATCCTGGAGCAGGTCTGCGCCCTGTATGAACGCGAAATTAACGTGCAGCGTCTCAACATCCTGTTGACCAAGGTCGATGCCAGCACCGAGACCCTGAACAATATCGCGGTGATCAATGGCGCCTACGGCGAGCTGATTCTCAGCAACCGCATGGGTCTGACCAAGGAATTGCAGAAATCGGCCAGCGATCAGGTCAGCATCTACGAGATCGACCAGCCGCGCGGTTCCCGCGATACCTATAATCGGGCGCTCATGATGCTGGATGGGGTCAATGCGGAAATTCTGCTGGCGGTGCGGCAGATCTGGCAGCAGGAAATCCTCAACGGTATCGAAAGTGCCGAGGCTAACCAGGTGCGGGTGGCGTCATGAGCCGCCGCAAGACTCCGATGAACCTGAGCGACTGGCTCGGTGCCGGCGGGCATGGTTTCGAGGGCAGCCTGCTGAATGATGCAAATCCCGGCCTTAACAGTGACGAAGCGTCACTCGCCCAGGATGCGGGTGGTGATGCCGACGGGGTGCGTCTGCTTGATCTCGATCAACTGGTCAGCGGTCGCTACCAGCCGCGTCAGCAGCTCGATGAGACCTACTTGCATGATCTGGAGCAGAGCATTCGCCGCTTTGGGGTGATCGAGCCACTGGTGGCGCGACCGCTGGCGGATGGCAGTTACGAGATTCTTGCCGGGCATATGCGCTGGCAGGCGGCGCAGCGCGCTGGTCTGCGTCAGGTGCCGGTGATGGTACGCGCCGCTGATGACCGTACCGCCGCTGCCATTGCCCTGGTTGAAAATCTGCTGCGGCGCGATTTGAACCCGATCGAGGAAGGGCGGGCGCTGCGCCGCTTGCGCGAGGAGTTTGGCCTGACCCAGGAGCAACTGGCCGAGCTGCTGGGCGTGTCACAGTCGGCGATCAGCAAAACGCTGGGGCTGCTCAGCCTGGATCCCCTGGTGCAGGCGCATATCGAGGCCGGACGCCTGGAAGCGGGGCACGGTAAGACCCTGCTGGGTCTGCCGCGTGAGGCGCAGCTTCGGCTGGCGGAACAGGCGGTACTCGAAGGCTGGAGTGTGCGTGAGCTGGAGCGGCGGCGCAGTCCGCGCTCCGTGCCGGTCACTGCATCGCCAACGGTGGCGCGCAATCCCGATCTGCTGCGTCTGGAAGAGCAGTTGCGCGAGCGGCTGGCGGCACCGGTGCGCCTGCGCTACGACGCTGATCGGGGACGCGGCCGCATCGAAATCACCTTTGCCAGTCTTGACGAGTGCGATGGCATTCTGGCGCGGCTGGGCCTGCCGGGTGAACCGGATGCCTGAGCGTGCTTGGCAGCATCCGGTATTGTTTGTTTAAATGCAATTTGTGTTCAACAAACCTCCATTGGCCCGTGTCTTCAGATCCCGAACCCCCGTCGTGGCGCTACCCTGCGCTACCCTGCTGTGCTGTCCCATCCCTGTTTGCGCTTTCGCATGCCCCGCATCCTATTCACGCGCAGGAAAACCACCTGCTGGCGGACGGGCATACCTGCCGGCCCGCCACTGAATCAAAAGGGTAACCGCTGTCATGGAATGGATTGCTGATCCTACGATCTGGATTGGTCTGGCGACTCTGGTCGTGCTGGAGATCGTCCTGGGTATCGATAACCTGATCTTCATCGCCATTCTCGCCGATAAGCTGCCCCCCGCTGAT
>DAITNL010000224.1:0-4495 GCA_036834665.1 Candidatus Competibacteraceae bacterium
CCATTCAGGGTATAGGGCAGTAATTCCCGCTGCAATGCGGCCTTGGCACTGACCGTGTCTACTCCGTAACGACGCATGAATTCGGCGCGATCGGTATAGCGGGCCGGGTCGAGCTTCTGCAGCAGCGAAAAGATTTCGCTGGGGTCGTTCTTGACCATGTTGGCGGTGGCGTTCACGTAATGACTGGCGTTGTCACTCATTGCATCCAGCACATTCGCCATGCTGCTGTTGTCCTTGCCTTCGCGATTTAAAAGCGAGTGGGCTTCATCGACCATCATGTAATCGGCATGGATGCCTTCCTTCGCCATTAAATCCTTCATCCACGCGGCGCGGGCCTGCGGGGACAGGCTATCCAAATGCTCGGATAATTGCTCCCTGCTTACCCCTTCGCGCTGTGCGCCCAAATGCAACAGGTCGTCACGCAAGCTTTGGTGGGTCGTGATGACGAAATGATGGTTTGGGTCTTTCAGTGCGGCAATTCGTTCTTCCCGCGATGCGCCGGGCTGTGCGTGCCAGCGGTACTGGCCTGGCGAAAGGTAGCGCAGCGCTTCGCCACTCATCTGCGCCTGCACCACGCTGGGCACGACAAAAATACCGCGCTTCACTTTCCCTTGGGCGTGCAAATGCGTGAACGCGCCCAGCCCGACCAAGGTCTTGCCGCTGCCCGTGCCCAGTTGCAGCGCCACCCGCTTGTTGGCCTCGATCAATTTGACGGCGCGCTGCTGCTGGATGTAGTCGTCGCTCATGCTGACGTTCCACAATTTAGTGGGCTGTCCGGGCTTGAAGTTGGGGCCGACTTCGCCCATGAGTGCGGCAATGCGCTGCTCGATCACCGGACCCAAGGTATGGCGCTGGTGCGGCAACAGGGGCTTGTCCGTAGGCGTATCATCGCCAAACAAGCTCATCTCCGCCGCCTTGAATCCGGCCTCGGCTTCCTTGTGCGCGGTCATTTCCGCCTTGATGCCGCCTTCAGAAAACTTGCCGCGATCCCGGCGGCGCACCTTGGCCTGGTCGCTGCGCAGTGCCGCCAATTGCTTTTCCCGCTCGTCGGGATCAACCGCACTGAGGTGATCGAGGTGATGACGGATTGCCATGCGGCCGGTTTTAAGGGGCGCATTCGGGCGCAGCGTGTTGTAGGCGTTACCGAAGTGCTCGGCAACATGACTGCGGATCAGGTCCTGGACAGCGGCGTAGGCGTTCTTGCGCCCCATGAGCTGGACGTAATTACTCCAATTCACGCCCTCGCGATCCGCCTTCTTCTGCTTCTCCTGCTTCTCCTTGTGCCATTGCTTCCATTCCGGGGTCTGGCGCGCAACCTCCTTGGCGTCCCGGGTTTCGTCCAGCTTGCGCTGGGTGACAAGATAGTCGGCAGTCCATGCCTGATTACGCTGCTCAATGGGCACCTGTTCCAGCTTGTCCAACTTCTGCTGGAGAATCTCCTCGGGGTCCGGCGCCGGGCCGAACATGCCGCCAAAATCCGCTGGCGGCTCCTCTTCCTGTTTGTCCTGATATTTCCTGGGCTCGCGGGCAAGATGGTCCTCTAATTCCTTGCGTACCGCTGCCAGCTTCTCGGTGCTGCCGCCGACATGCTTCTCGAAAAAGGCGCGCAATGCGGCCTGGTCCTGCGGGGTCAGATCGCCAATGGCCTTATACGCGGCAACGCCTGCTGGCTCGGCACTCAGGGCGCGATGCAGGCTTTCGACTGCCGTCTTATCGATGGGGATGTCCTGCTTGTGCAGGGGCTGGCGCTTTTCGCCATAGCGGCGCTGGGTAAAATCATCTGCCCACTGGGTGAACAGCGGCTGGTAGTGCTCCGGCAGAACGTGCTCGCGCACCTGTTTTTCCTGGCCATCATCACCCAGCTTGATGCGGGTTCGGTGGCTGGGCATCACCCGATTCAGTCGCGCCATGTATTCACTGCGCTGCTGCTGCGGGATATTGCGCCGTATCCAGTCATCGTTGAGAAGATCGGCCATGATATCGGCGGGGGCATCACCGTCGGCAGTGCGACCGCCCACATAATCGCGCAGCGCCTGTTCCGGTTCCTGCTGGGCGTTGTACGGCTCGGCCAGGCTTTGCGCCACGCCGGGCGGGGTCTTGAGCGCAAGATCGGGGCGGCGGGCAATGCCGGTGGGCATCCAGTTTTCCTCGTCGCGTTTGCCGGCAATGATGTCCAGAGCAGTGCGCTGGCGAATCAGTTTGTCGCGGTCAATCGGCTGGGTCAGTCGGCTCAATCCTTCAGGGGAGACGGTCAGGAACTGGTTGCCACCAATAGCGTCCAGCCGATAATCGCTCTCCTGCAAACCCAGTGCGCGGGCCTGCTGAGTTGCGCTTTTGATGTCCACCTTGCCCAGGGATACTTCCAGTCTTCGCCCCGTAGGGCCCTGCTTCAGGGCGGTAATCAGGGCGGCGTTCATCTCGAATTCACCCAGCGCCGTTCCCAGGATGCGCCGTGCATGCGCCAGCGCCTCGATGCGCTTGGCGTTGAGCTGCTGGGCCTGGCGCAAATCATGACCGTTCTGGGCAGCGGCTACTTCAATCTGTGCGGCCACGTCCTGCCATGCTTTGGCTTCTTGCAGCGCAGCTTGGCCGCGCTTCGTGTAGTGATCGACGTGGTAATCTTCCAGCGCTCCGAGCAGGTCGGTGCGCTCCTGTTCGCTCAGGGTCTGATGCAGACGGTGCGCAATAGCGCGCGCCGCCCCTTCCATGCCCAGCACGTCCACCACGCTGCGATCGATCAGGCCATGGCCGGCCACGGTCAAGGCCAGCGCATCGGCAGCGGCCTGTGCGCCAACGCCAATATGCTGACCCAGAGCATCCTCTGGCCTCTGGCCCTCGGCGACCGTGCCGACGGCATTCAAAAAACTGCGGGTCGCGATCGTGCGCAGTTCGTCCTGCAAGTCCTGCTGGATTTCAGCGTCTTCAACTGGACGGCGCCCGGCCTGCACGTTGTAGGCTTTCACTTCGTCGAGGGTTTTGGCTTCGTCGATCGCCTGGTTGGCTTTCTGACTGGCGCGACGCACCTGGCTCAGGGCCTTTTCCGCCTTGATCAGGTCGAGTACCTGGCGCGTCTCCAGTGCTTTTTCCGAAACAGCGCTGGGCGGTTCCGGTGGCCGCTGGTCCGCAAGTTCCGTCTTGAGCTTCTCGGCGGTCTCCTTGCGCTTGAGAATGCCGCGCTGGGTCTGTTCTGGCAGGGCTTCAAAATGCGCCTGCTGTTTCTCGGCAATGTCCTGCTCCAGCGCCTGTTTGCCGCCTTCGGTCTTTTCAGCGGCGCGCTTGCCATAATCGGCTGCAAAGCCCTTGCCGGTATCGCCGGGCTTGACGTCCAGCACGTCGTTGGTGCTGAGGGTTTTGGCATCCGGCGCAGTCAGGGGCACTTCACCCAGCGCTTCCTTGAGCCGCTCGGGATCGCCCAGTACTTGCGCTTTCTGCTGCTTGATGAACTCGGCGGCCTTGCTTACCAGTTGCTCGTGATGCCGGGTGCGCATCGCCTGAAAGGCGCGCGGCGACAGGTGAGCGTACTGTTCATGCGGAAAAGCGGTGTCCTTTTCCGTCCAGCCGGCGGCCTGCGCCACGTCGGCAATAAACTGCTTCTCGGCTGCGTGCTGCTGCTGCTTGACGGCGTCCTTTTCCTTGGTTTTGGAGGTGTCCAGACCGGCAGCACGATCCCGGTCACGGCGCTGTCGTTCCAGCTCCATCTTGGTTTTGAGGCGTTCGGCGGCGTGCTCCTTGTATTCCGCTTCCGATTTCAGGCCGCGCATCTTGAGGTAGTTGAGCTTGCCGCCTGCGCCGCCGATGACGTGAAAGACGCCGGAGCCGTGCTGCGTCTCCTGCACCATCACCGGAATGCCCTTGGCGTCTTTATTTCCACCGGGGTGCACGGTGATCCAGCGTGCGCCGGCGGGCGTGGTGGGCATGCGCTTGAGGAGGGGTTCTTCTTGTGGAGCAAATTCGATCAGCGCTTTGAATAAATCCCAGGCGCAAATCACGACGCCTTGCTGACTTTCGGCGTCAAAGGCGGTAAGATATTCAAACGAAACCGCCTTGTTCAGGCCATCCTCCCTCCCAGGGCTTGCGGTTTCACCTGATACGGTAGATCCAACAGTGAGGATGGCCCCTTCTCTAACCGATCTTGCTAATCGCGCTATTTTTCTTGGCGATGCGCTAACTGAAATCTCCAAACCGTCCCGCGATACTGTGACGCACATAAACCCTTGGTGGCGTCCGTCCTCTTGCAAAAAAGCCCGGATAAACTGAATCACTGACGGGCGTTCTACCGGTTCGCCGCGATCCCGTCTTTCCTGTATTTTTGCCTGCGATTCATGATCGGCAACGATGTAAGTCGGCGCTTCCAGCGTGGGCTTAATCAGGCCGAAATAACGCTCTCGCGCTTTCGCTGATAGTTTGTCCCGCTGATTTTCACCCAGCTTGATATCACCAATCGGCGTATGCGCTTGGCCGTTCGGAAACTCGGCGTTCCAGGCTTCCGGGGAAA
>DAITNL010000225.1:0-4485 GCA_036834665.1 Candidatus Competibacteraceae bacterium
CCCTTTACGAAGCCGCCCGACAGACCTTTGAACTGCTCGGCGATCCGGAAAACACCGCCCAGGCCTGGCGCCAGCTCGGCATGGCGCGCAAGCTTGACGGGCAACTGCTACCCGCGCTGCAGGCCTGCCAACAGGCACTTTATCTCTACGAGCGCCAGCGCAATCGCCCGGGTATCGCCGAAACCCTCGGCGAACTTGGCCACCTGCATCAGGCGCTGAACCAGCTTGAGGAAGCAGTGCTGGCCTATCAGCGCATGGCTGAGCTGTACGCCCAGCTGGGTGACGGGCGCGGCGAGGAAGCCAGCCGCAACAAACTGGCCAACGTGCTGATCCAGCTGCGGCGCCACGACGAAGCCCGCCAGGAACTCTACCGCGCCAGCGAGTGCAACCTGCCCGACAGCGCCACGGCCCGCAACTGGGCGATCCGCCGCGGTCTGCGCGATGTCGGCCAGTCGGTTCAGGACACGGATGTCGCCGATCAGGCGCGGCGACAGGCCATCCAGAAATATCTAGCCTATCGGCGCGCGGGCGGTGAAAACACCCATCCCGGCGCCAAGCTGTGCGCGCAAATCGGCGATGCGATCCGCGCCGGCGATACCAGCGCCCTAGCCGCACGCCTGGAACAAACCGCCGCCAGCCCTAACGTGCCGGCTGCTGGCCGCCTGCTGCTGGACAAGTTGCGCGCGATCCTGGCCGGCTCGCGTGATCTGGCGCTGGCCAGCGATCCGAACCTGCACTACCAGTATGCGGTCGAGCTGCAACTGCTGCTGGAAGGCCTGCGGAACCCGACAGAGATTCAGTCCGCATCCACCGGATCCGACACACCGCCCGCAATCAACGGCAAGTAGCGCGCCCGCAAGCGCTCCAGGCAGCGTTCGAAGGTGCTGCTGATGCAGGTCGCGTTGCGAATCCGTTCCAGTTGCGGCCAGGTCGACCGCTCACCGCTGCGGATGAATTCGACGATGCGCTCAGCGCTCGGATTGGCGAACACGTCGAACAGGGTTCCTACCCAGGAGGGTGGCACAATGGTGATATCGCCGCTGTAGTTCTGATCGGCCATTGAATAGGCCTTGTCGAGCAGCAGCCCGAGCGCGTGTGAGTCGACGTTCTGTCGCGCTAGATCCAGCAAATGCCGGGCATAGAGGTGCGCGGTCGAGCTCATGATCTGCCGGGTGAACGGCAACAGACCTTTACTAGGCTTAGGCTTGGCTTCGCGCAAAAACGGCACGATATGCGGATTGGTCTGGCTGACGATGTAGTGATTGACGTTGTGCATGCGCGCCACCCGCAACATCGGCAAGTCGCTGTTGAGCGTGCCGTCCACCCACTTGTCATTGGGCATGTAAGGCACCACGATGCCCTTGAAATCCTTGGCTTCGAGCATCACCGCTGGAAAGACGCCCGGAATCGCGCAGGATGCCAGGGCGGCGCGACGCACCAGAACGTTGGGCGCGCTCAGATAGTTCAGCAGGCGCGAATGCTGGTGGGGCCGCGCCGGCGAGACTGGAATGTTGATGATGCGCCCGGTACGATCAAAGGCCTCCTCGAAACTCAGCGCACCAACGTTCTGCTCGATGCAGCGTTCCAGCTGGGCGGCATCCATCAGCGCACCGCCACGGAGCAGATTACGAAAGCCCAGGCTGCGCCAGGCGTCCACGGCGAAGGAATGGGGCTCGAACAGCCGCGCCAGCTCAGCATCGGTGCCGGTACCGAGCATGGCGGCAATGATGGAACCGGCGCTGGATCCGGAAATCACCCGCGGTAACAGACCCTCGCCGTGCAGAGCCTTGATCACGCCCAGGTGAAACAGACCCAGAGTGGCGCCGCCGCTCAGCATCAGCGCCGAGCGACCAAAACTCTGTGCGGTGCGCTCGAAAAAGCGCAATTTAGCCGGCGAGGGAAACTCCGGATATTCGCCATCGCACAGCTCATCCAGCGCAGTCGCAACCTCCTGGAGATACTCACTCAGCAACACCTTGGTGCCAAAGCGGCATTGCGTGTACAAAGCCGGGTTGGCCATGTTGCCTAGGTTGCCGTGCAGGCCCTCGTGCAGGCTGAACACCCGCCGCATTACGTCGCCATGCTGGCGCAGTTCGCGCAGTTCCAGCAGCCGCGCCCGCAGCAGCCGATAATCATAGTCAGGCGATTCATCGTCCTGTTTCCATGCCTCGGCGCCGGAGATGCGGTCGTGCTCCTGTGCCGCAGCGGACCATTCGGCATAGTCCTCGGCCTGGTTCATGGCGATTTCGCAATTCTGTAAGGCACGGCGGTGAGCATTCATGGATAGCGCAATCCAGTTGGGCATGGCACGGTCTGTGGACGGGCTTTTCACATAGCAAGAAAAACGCGCCCTGTCATGGCCAAACCGGCTTACTTGTTCCGCAATCGCATCACCGCGCTGCGCACCCAGGATCACCCTCATGAAGGACCGATACCCATTGTTTGCCCTCGGCCACCACCCCTTGCGTTTTGCCTGGCGGGTGCTGTGCCGCTTTCACGCCAATCGTGGCACCTTGCTGGCCAGCGCCATCGCCTACCATGCCCTGCTGTCCGTGGTGCCGCTGGTGATCCTGCTGCTCGTCGCTTTATCGCATGTGGTCGAAACGCCGGCCCTGCTCAGCACCCTGCAGGGCTATCTGGAACATCTGGTGCCAGGCGAGACCGATCTGATCCTGGCACAGGTCGCGCAGTTTCTGAGCCGGCGACGCAGTCTGAGCTGGACCATGGCCTTGACCCTGCTGCTGTTCAGCGGTGCAGCTTTTGCCGTGCTCGAGAATGCCCTGATGGTTATTTTCGCCCACCGCCACCTCAACAACGGTCGCCATCCGCTGCATTCGCTCCTACTGCCCTATGTGTATGTGCTGCTGCTGGGCGGTGGGCTGCTGGTGGCTACGGTACTTAACAGCGCGCTGCAGGCTCTGGCAACCCGTGGCGATATCCAGCTGCTCAGCTGGACCTGGTCGCCGGGCAGCTTACTGGTGGGATTGCTTTATCTGATGAGCGTCGGTGGACAGGTGGCTGTGCTGACGCTGATCTATCAGCTGATGCCGGCGGGCCGGATGCCCTGGCGGCATGCGCTGCTCGGTGGCAGCGCCGCGACTCTGCTTTGGGAGGCGGTACGCAGCGTTCTGGTGTGGTACTACGCGCACCTATCGAAGGTGAATGCGATCTACGGCTCTCTGGCCGGGGTGATCATCGTGCTCATGACGCTGTATGCCATCAGTCTGATCATTCTGATCGGCGCGCAGGTCATCGCTGAGTATGAGCAGATGGAAACGGGCCGGGATTGAAATGGCCCGCGCATGCGCTAGGCCTTGCGTGCCGGCCATAGCCAAGCCGCGCCGCGCACGCCACTGGAATCACCATGCCGGGGCGGCAGGAGCTGCGTATCGACCCGATCGGAAAACACATAATCGCTCCACAACGCCGGCACCGTGTCATAAAGCCGGCTGATCTGCGACAGTCCCCCGCCCAGCACAATCGCCTGCGGATCCAGTACGTTGATGATGCTGGCCAAGGCGCGGGCCAGACGTCCTTCGTAACGTTCCAGGGCCGATTCGGCAGTTATATCACCCGCCACCGCCGCCGCAGCGATCACCGCGACACTGTCGGCCTCGCCACCGTGCAACCGGTAATCGCGCACCAGCCCGGGACCGGACAGCCAGGTTTCGATACAACCATGCTGTCCACAATAGCAGGCCGGTCCTGGGAGTTCGCCATCGCCGGCCCAGGGCAGCGGATTATGACCCCACTCGCCGGCAATACCATTCGGACCGCTAAGCAACTGGCCACCAATTACGACACCGCCACCTACGCCAGTCCCGAGAATCACGCCAAAGACCGAAGTTGCGCCCGCTGCTGCGCCATCCCGCGCCTCGGACAGAGCAAAGCAGTCGGCATCATTGGCAAAACGCAGCGGCCGGCCTAACAGTGCTTCAAGATCACGATCCAGTGCCTGATCATTCAACCAGACCGAATTGGCATTCTTGACTAGACCGCTTGCTGGCGACAGTGTGCCAGGCATGCCAACGCCTATCCAGGCACGGCGGCCCAGCTCACTTTCCACGGCCCGCACCAAGTCGGTGATGGTTTGCAGGGTCGCCGCATAATCATGGCGCGGCGTTGATACCCGGCGACGCGCGCGCACCACGCCATCGCTTTCCAGGGCAAGAATTTCTATTTTGGTACCGCCCAGATCAATCCCGATATGCAAGTCAGCAGCGGTATTTGTGGCAGCGACATTGGGCATCGATGCTTCAACCTCGATAGGCGGTAATGGGCTGTGCCATTGATTCTAGACGGAAACGACCCGTTCTCCATTCAGCAGAAAAATAGCGGTTCGTGAGCTACGGGGCCGTCATGCAATATAGGGGATGTGGGTGTGCATTATCGTAGCTGAAGGATTCTGGTCAGCCAAATTCAGTCCCCCCAAAAGCCGAAACCCCCTTTTTGGGGGGGTTTCGGGGAGAGGGGCCTGGCGATGAC
>DAITNL010000226.1:0-4461 GCA_036834665.1 Candidatus Competibacteraceae bacterium
TATAATTTGCGCCCTGTCTTCGCTGCCGACCTGGATCTGCCGATGGATACCCTGCCCCTGACCCGCCCCGATGACGGGCATCTGCACCTGCGCGATGGCGATGCACTGCGCGCCGTCGTCCCGCACAGCGCCCGCCAGTTCGCCCGCGCCATCATCATGCCCAACCTGCGCCCGCCGGTCACCAGCACCGCGCAGGCCCTAGCCTACCGGGCGCGCATTCTCGATGCTGTGCCGGCCGGCCTGGATTTTCAGCCGCTGATGACTCTGTACCTGACGGACAACACCGCGCCGGCGGAAATCAGCCACGCCCGCACCTCGGGCCACATCGTCGCCTGCAAGCTCTATCCGGCCGGCGCGACCACCCATTCCGATGCCGGCGTCACGGCGGTAGGCAAGATCTACCCGGCGCTGGAGGCGATGCAGGCGCAGGGCCTGCCGCTGCTGGTGCACGGCGAGGTCACCGATCCCGAGGTGGATCTGTTCGACCGCGAGGCAGTGTTCATCGAGCAGGTGCTGCAACCGCTGCTGCGCGACTTTCCAGCGCTCAGGATCGTCCTGGAGCACATCACCACCGCCGATGCGGTCGATTTTGTCCGCGATGCACCGGCTACGGTCGCCGCGACCATCACCGCCCATCACCTGCTCTATAACCGCAACGCGCTCTTTCAGGGCGGCATCCGCCCCCATTACTACTGCCTGCCGGTGCTCAAGCGCGAACGGCATCGGCAAGCCCTGGTCAGGGCCGCCATCAGCGGCAACGCCAAGTTCTTCCTCGGCACCGACAGCGCGCCGCATCCGCGCAGCGGCAAGGAAGCTGCCTGTGGCTGCGCCGGCTGCTACACCGCCCATGCCGCACTGGAACTGTACGCGCAGGCCTTCGCCGCCGCCGGAGCCCTGGAGCGACTGGAAGCCTTCGCCAGCTTCCATGGCGCCGACTTCTACGGCCTGCCGCGCAACACCGGCACCATTACCCTGCGCCACCAGCCGCATCCAGTAGCGCTGGAACTGCCTTTTGGCGCGGAAACCCTGATTCCGCTGCGCGCCGGCGAGACCCTCGACTGGCAGTTGCTGTGCTAAACAACCGCCTGTGCGTAGGGTGTTCACTCTAATTTTGCTTGCTACAGTAGGCTCCAATGCAGGGTTAAACCGGTCGGGCCGCGGCAAAAATGGCCCCTGAAACCATAGCCTTATGTCGAGGAGACTCACCATGGCAAGCACCGCACTCAAGAGCATCATCGAGAACCCGATGGCCAACAATATCCGTGAATCGGCCAATCGCATCTGGCTGGCGGGGCTGGGCGCCTTTGCCCGCACCCAGGAGGAAAGCGAGAAGCTGTTCCAGTCGCTGGTCACGGAAGGGGAAAAGGTTGAGCAGCAGGCCCGGCAGAACGCTGAGGCGCGTATCGAAGAAGCGCGCGGCAAGGTCGTCGAGTTCCGTGGCAAGGCCAACCAGCAGTTCGATCGCCTGGAAGAGATGTTCCAGGAGCGGGTCGCCCGGGTGCTGAACCGGCTCGGCGTGCCCACCCAGGACGATATTCAGGAACTGACCAAGCGGGTCGAAGCCCTGAATGAGAGCATTCTGGCGCTGAAGAAGTAAGGGCAAACCGGGGCGCGGCTACTCGCGCCAAGCCGGCACTGCAGGCTCCGTGGCATACTGTCACGGAGCCTGTTGGCGTTTTAGCGCCGCTATCACGAGGACTCCTGCCCATGAACGCACCATCCTCGCTACCGTCCACCCTGCCGCCCTGGCATACCCTGTCCAGCGAACAGGTTCTGCAGGCATTGAACAGCGCGCCCGGCGGCCTGAACGAAGCGGAAGCCCGTGATCGCTTGCAGCGCTACGGGCCCAATCGGCTGCGTTCGGCGCCGGCACGCAGTCCCGTCATGCGCTTCCTGCTGCAGTTCCATAACGTGCTGATCTACGTGCTGCTGGCCTCGGCGGCGATCACCGCCCTACTCGGCCATGCTGTCGATACTGCGGTGATCCTCGGCGTGACGATCATCAACGCCATCGTCGGCTTCGTGCAGGAAGGCAAGGCCGAATCAGCCCTGGCCGCGATCCGCAACCTGCTCTCGCTGCGGGCCATGGTGCTGCGCGACGGTCAGCGGCGCGAAATCGCCGCCGAGGAACTGGTGCCCGGCGACTGGGTGCTGCTGCAATCCGGCGACAAGGTGCCGGCCGATCTGCGCCTGCTGGAAGTCCGCAGCCTGCGCATCCAGGAAGCCGCGCTCACTGGTGAAGCGGAAGCGGTCGGCAAACATCCCGCGCCACTGCCCGGTGACGCGCCGCTTGGCGACCGGCTGTGCATGGCCTATTCCGGCACCCTGGTCATCCACGGCCAGGGCGTGGGCGTGGTAGTGGCCAGCGGCATGCAGACCGAAATCGGTCGCATCAGCAGCCTGCTGGAACAGATCGAGGATATCGCCACGCCGCTGCTGCGGCAGATGGCCCAGTTTGGCCGCTGGCTGAGCGCGGTCATCGTGCTGGCGGCAGCGGCGACCTTTGTTGCCGGCGTGTTCTGGCGCGGCCACCCGGCGAGTGAAATGTTCATCGCGGCGGTGGCCCTGGCCGTAGCGGCGATTCCGGAAGGGCTGCCAGCGATCATGACCATCATCCTGGCCATCGGCGTGCAGCGCATGGCCGGGCGCAATGCCATTATCCGACACCTGCCGGCGGTGGAAACGCTGGGTGCGGTGACCGTGATCTGCTCGGATAAGACCGGCACCCTGACCCGCAACGAAATGACCGTGCAGCAGGTGGTCACTCCCATGCGCCAGATCCAGGTCGGCGGTGTCGGCTACGCGCCGGTGGGCGATTTTCAGAGCCGGGGTGTCCTGCTCGATCTGGATCAGGCGGCCGATCTGCACGCGATCGGTCTGGCCGCGCAGTTGTGTAACGATGCCGTGCTGCGCGATCAGGATGGACACTGGCAGATGGACGGCGATCCTACCGAGGGCGCATTGCTCACCCTGGCCCGCAAGCTTGGTCTCGATCCCGGTGAGGCGCAGACCCGCTTTCATCGCCTTGACAGCATTCCGTTCGAATCCGAACACCGCTTCATGGCCACCCTGCACCATGATCATCACAGCGGCGGGCACATCATCCACGTCAAGGGCGCACCGGAGCGGGTGCTGGCCATGTGCGTCGATCAGCAACATGACCCTGATCTCCAGCCCCTGCATGCGGATGCCTGGCGGGAACAGGTCGAGGCGCTGGCGGCGCGCGGCCAGCGGGTGCTGGCGGTGGCATTCCGCAGCGCGCCCAGTCAGTTGCGCGAACTGACCTTTGCCGAGGTCGAATCCGGCCTGACCCTGTTGGGCCTGCTGGGCATCAGCGATCCGCCGCGCGCCGAGGCCATCGACGCCGTGCATCAGGTCCATGCCGCTGGCATCCGGGTCAAGATGATCACCGGCGATCATGGCGCCACCGCGCAGGCCATCGCTACCCAGATCGGGATCGGCGCGAACGGCCAGGTCCTGACCGGCGCTGAACTGGAAACCCTCGACGACGTGGCGCTGCAGGCGCGGGTGCTGGATATCGACGTGTATGCCCGCGCCAGCCCCGAGCACAAGCTGCGTCTAGTCAGGGCGCTGCAGGATCGCGGCCAGGTGGTGGCGATGACCGGTGATGGAGTCAACGACGCGCCGGCGCTCAAGCGGGCCGATGTCGGGGTGGCCATGGGCCTCAAGGGTACCGAAGCGGCCAAGGAAGCGGCGGCGATGGTGCTGGCTGATGACAATTTCGCTTCCATCGCCCACGCCGTCGAGGAAGGCCGCACCGTATATGACAACCTGCGCAAGGCGCTGCTGTTCACCCTGCCGACCAACGGCGCCGAGGCGCTGGTGATCGTGGCCGCAATCCTGTTCGGCGTGGCGCTGCCGCTGACGCCGGTGCAGGTGCTGTGGGTGAACATGGTGACTGCGGTGACCCTGTCGTTGGCACTGGCCTTTGAACCCGCCGAAGCCGGCGTGATGCAGCGCGCACCGCGTGATCCCGCCGAGCCGCTGATCAATGCCTTCATGCTGTGGCGGATCCTCTTCATGTCGGTGCTGCTGGTGATCGCGCCGCTGAGCCTGTTCCTGTGGCAGAGCAGTCAGGGCGTGGATGCAGCGCTGGCACGCACCGTGGCGGTGAATGCGCTGGTGGTGGGCGAAATCTTCTACCTGTTCAACAGCCGCTATATCCATGATTCGATCCTGTCGCGCGCCGGTCTGCTGGGCAGTCGCCCGGTGCTGATCACCATCGGCATCCTGCTGCTGCTGCAACTGGCCTTTACCTATTTCCCGCCCCTGCACTATCTGATGGGCACCGCGCCGATGCCCGCCCGCGACTGGGTGATCGTGACCCTGGCCGGGCTGGCGGTACTGCTGCTGGTGGAGCTGGAAAAGGCGCTCTGGCGGCACATGTATGCACGCACCGGCCGCGCCGGTCCGCCCTCAGCATCCCGGTCATAGCCTATG
>DAITNL010000227.1:0-4380 GCA_036834665.1 Candidatus Competibacteraceae bacterium
TAATCGGTATAACTGCCATTGTCGGGCAGAGCCAGTTCAGTGCTGGCAAACGCACGCAGGGCCTGCGCGGTCTGCAGACGCTGACGCAGATTGGCCGGCGTGTCGGCAGCATCCAGCAATTCGGTCACCGGCTGACGGGCCTGCAGCAGATGCCACTGCCCGGCCACCGCCTGCTGGTAATAGGGCAGATCGGCGCAACCCACCAGCACCGCGCCAGCGATCAGCGCGGTACATCCAAGGATGAGCAGCAGGGTTCTCCAGATCATGGCCAGCAGATTCACATGCAAAAACACGCTCCCGGCGCCAGGGCCGCGCCCGTGACAAGTGCTACCTATAGCAGGCAGGAAAAAGGGGCATTGCGCCCCTCCTGTGCTGCATCCGCCCAACAGCGTCCCATACCCAACCGCTCTCCCGTCGAGAGAGCGGTTTTACCGGCAAAGGCCAGGGCCTTGCCTCATTATGGCCGTTTAAAGGTCTTGTTGATCTCACTGGCAAATGCGCCATACGCGCGCCAGTTGCGACTATCTCGCCCCGGCAGTGGATGCAGATAATCAGTACCGGCATAATCAATCACCAGTTGCAAATCCACCGGTCGATCCACAATCCAGTCACCCGGTCCCTTTGCTGCGATCATGTCCGCCAGATGCACGCTATAGGACTTGTTCAATGGCTTGAAACTGGGATCAAAGCGCGAAAAATCACCACAGCCACCCCAATGCGTCAATCGGGCATCCAGCGTCTGGATATAGGTAAAAGTCAACTGATCATCGGCACGCGGCGCGGCATCCTTTGAATCAACCCGATAGGCCACGATATTGGTCGCCCGGGTATTCTCGCGCAGCAGGCTTTGATATTCACGCATGCCCTTGTAAGCATAAAAAAAGCTGATGCCATTCCCGTCATGAAAGACATTGGCATAGCTGTTGGGATTCATGGTCACCAGGGGCAATGTGACACCGTTATCGGTACTGATCCTGTGCTCGGCAAGCCGGACACCGGGTTCGATATGCGGCGGAAAAGCCTTGGAATCCTTGCCATCGCATCTGATGTAATTACAGGTATCGCTTTCATCGCAGAATCCCGAACCAATACCCGCCGCCAGATTATGCGAACCAAGCGCGATATAACTGCCCTCGTAGTAGTTATCCACATTCAGGCGCGTCAGGCTGGTTTTATCGTCTTTCAAATCCCGGCCATTGATATAATCGCTCATATCGAAGCTGAAGTTGCGGTATTCACCCGTGGCCAGATGTGCCGGTGCCCGGACAGTCAGTTTGTTGCGTCCACTGCAACTCGGTGCAGTAAATTTATCGACCGGAACCAGGAATTTCAAATCCGCGGCAACATTGCGATAATCAAATGAATTATTGCCCTTTATCGCATCCGACAGACGATACTGGAATTGCCAGCCAGACTCACCAACATCAGGCGACGCATAGCCATCAAGGAAATGAAACACATCGCTCTTATCACGTAACAGCGCGCCCAAGGTCGCTGGCGAATCGTAATGACTATCAGTGAGCTGCGTACCCTTGACATACAGAATCGGACTGCCGTTGCAATCCAGAACTTCAACCGTAGCACCCTTGGCATCATTGTAGGCGCTGGCCTGCCAATCGCCTGGCATGGAGCGGCCACGACTATTGGTGCGGAACCGGAATGGCGTGCGGTAATCCAGGGTGACATAGGCCTGGGCAGCTTTGAAATCAGCCGCCGCCGGCACATAGGCAGTCTTGGGATTATTCCTGTCCTTGAGCAAGAGCGGCGTACCGCGATAATGATTGGCCGCTACCAGCACATCCGACATCAGCTTATTGATATTGGCCAGCGTGGCATCACTGCGGAACGGGGCCTCCACGCCGGGACCGACATTGGATGAATAATAGTAGTTCTGGGCCATTTGCTGCAGACCCTCGATAACCCGCTGATAGTGCTGGGTCAGCAGCATCACCGCATCAGCGTAATAGCGGCTGGAATCGCGAATCGCACTGTTGTAGGCATCGCCGTAGTAGATGCCCTGATCCTTGTATTTCTTCTGAAAATCCCGGTACTCGCTGGGCGTGAGATAGGTTTTCTTCAGTTCCTGCAGGGCAGCCTGAACGACCCGGTTCTGCTCATTCATCATCAGGTATTTCTGCTGTACCGCATAGGCCAGATTCAGGTGATTCAGCAATGCCAGATAGGTCGCGGTCGCGGTTTTTGCAATGCGATTGACCGTTTGCGGCAAATTATCGTCAACAGTCATCAGGTATTCACCGGTACTGGAGTCCTGACGGAATTCGGTACGCAGCGACACCCGCCCGGCAATGTCGATAAACGGCGTCTTGCTCGGCCCACTGCTGTATTGTGCGTTCAGAGTATTGACAATCGCGGCAAGCGGTTCGGTAATGCCACGCACGTTCTGATCAGCCAGAAACCCATTGACCACGTCGGTCTGCCAGTTTTTCAGGGATTGCGCCGTGCCCTGTTCGAGATCGCCGGATTTCAGATAATCCTTTTGATAATCAACCAGACGTTTGGTAGTCGTGGTCGCGGCAGTGATCTTGGCAAAAGGCACGGTATTGAGGCTGGTCAGAACACTGTTATACGTAGTGCCATCAATCACCACATTACCCAGTTGACTGACGATGGAATTGATGACGGTGATCTGGCTGGAGATTTTATACAGCTCTTCGTTAATACGCTTGAAGCCTTCGTTCAAGGCGTCCAATACCACCTTATTTGGATCCTCAGCCGGAAACAGTGCCGCGAAGAGCAGCGAAACGCCTATCTTGGTAAAAATACCGCCCAGCGCCGAGGAAAATTCAGCCCATTTGGCAAATTCCTTCAGACCGGTCGATACCAGCTCCTTGGCGCCATCGGATGCCAGATCTTTCCACTCCCAGTCAAAACCAAGGCTTTGCGGAATCGGCGTGCAGCCATTGATCCCGCTGGCCAGCGCAGCCAAACCAGCGCCGTCCATGCCAAGGTCAACATGATCATCGGTCAGCAGTGATCCGTATACGCTGCCCAGGCAGATGGTTAATTCCGGCGGGGCGAAGAGCAGCGAGCCGCGTTGCAGTGCGCCGGCAATCCATAAGGGATCCAGATTCAGACGCGTGCCCAGAGTCTGGGTCAGCTCAGCTTGGCTTTGGGAGCGCGCCATCAACCAGCGGGTCAGGTAATCGTTCTGCGGATTCAGGTGCAGGGCATAGCCGCCCACCTCGCCCTGCGGGGTCAGATAAGCCAACAAGGTTTCACCGCTATCCAGGCTTTTTTCCACCTGTCCGGTTTCACGGTTGTAAATCTGTCCATCATGCACCGCCGCCCGGATCTGTGTTGCGTCGATGCTTTGCGGCAATTCAAAATGGAAATAGCCAAGCTGATCGGTGGTCACGGTCTGCCAGGGATAGGCGTCGTCACCGATATATAGATCGACGCTGGCGCCCGCCAGACGCAGGCCGTCATCGAGCATGGCGGAGCCGGAAATGGTGATGGTTACTTCGGGTGGGGCATCGCTGTCGTTATTGCAGGCCGGAGCCAGCATCAGGAGCAGAATCAGCAGGGGCAGCTTGAGAAAGGCGCGGATGTTCATCGTTATAATCTCCATCTTCACGCATGGGATCGGCGCGGCTGATGGCAAGGCCGCTTCTACGCAGATTACATGAAGTCCGGATTAAAAACAGGGTTATCACGCCCACCAAGTCGTAATTGCTTATGATGCCGCCTGCACAATCCAACCCAATGAGTGCAAACAGTTATGGATATTTATCTGGTCGGCGGCGCAGTGCGCGATGAGCTGCTGGGTCTGCCGGTCGCCGAGCGTGATTGGGTGGTGGTCGGCGCCACGCCCGAGCTGCTGCTGAAGGACGGCTTCCGCCCGGTGGGCAAGGATTTCCCGGTGTTTCTGCACCCGCACACCCATGAGGAATATGCCCTGGCGCGCACCGAGCGCAAGACTGCACCGGGCTATCACGGTTTCCAGGTCCACGCGGCCCCGGACGTGACCCTTGAAGACGATCTGCGCCGCCGCGATCTGACCATCAACGCCATGGCCCGTGATGCCGAGGGCCGCCTGATCGATCCCTGGAACGGTGCTTGCGATCTTGAACAGCGCTGGCTGCGGCATGTCTCGCCAGCCTTTGCCGAGGATCCGGTCCGCATCCTGCGCATCGCCCGCTTTAGCGCCCGCTATGCGCCACTGGGCTTTCGCATCGCACCGGAAACGCTGGATCTGATGCAGCGCATGGTCGCCAGCGGTGAAGTCGATCATCTGGTGGCGGAACGGGTGTGGGCGGAAACGGTGCGCGCCCTGGACGAGGCGCAGCCGGAACGCTTTATCCAAACCCTGCGCGATTGCGGAGCGCTGGCGCGCATCTTTCCTGAACTGGACCGCCTGTT
>DAITNL010000228.1:0-4378 GCA_036834665.1 Candidatus Competibacteraceae bacterium
GAGTGTGGCGTCGCACTGTCTGGAGTTGCAGCTCACCGCCGCAAGCAGCCAACTGGATCTGTACTGGACCGAGTAGGGGCTTGGATCCGTAGGATGCGATTCACTGGTGTTCACGGCACTCTACGGGCCAATCCCCACAACGACCCCACAATCAATCCTACGTTCTGGAACCCCATCAGCCATGCTCATCGACATCATCGCCGGCGCCCGCCCCAACTTCATGAAGATCGCCCCGATCATTCGCGCCCTGCAGGCACGCGCGGCGGCTGGCGGACCGCTGCGTTATCGCCTGGTGCATACCGGCCAGCACTATGACGCCCGCCTGTCCGGCGACTTCTTCGAGCAACTCGGCATCCCAAACCCGGATGTCAACCTCGAAGTCGGCTCCGGCACCCAGGCCGAACAGACCGCCGCCATCATGACCCGCTACGAACGCCTGCTGCTGGACGCACCCGCCGCCCTATGCCTGGTGGTCGGTGACGTGACTTCGACCATGGCCTGCGCCATTGCCGCCCAGAAACTCGGCGTACCGGTCGCCCACGTCGAAGGCGGCATTCGCTCCGGCGACTGGACCATGCCCGAAGAAATCAACCGCATGGTCACCGACGCCATCACCAACTGGTTTTTCACCACCAGCGTCTTCGCCAACGCCAACCTGCACCAGGCCGGTGTCAGCGATGAACGGATTTTCTTTGTCGGCAACACCATGATCGACACCCTGCTGGCCAATCTGCAGCGGCTGCGACCGCCGGCCTTCTGGGACACACTCAAACTGCAACCCGGCGGCTATTTCGTCCTCACCCTGCACCGCCCGGCCAATGTCGATACAACAGCGGGCCTAGCGCGGCTGCTGGCAGCGATTGGCGCCGGCACGCGCGGCCTGCCGGTAATCTTCCCCGTGCATCCACGCACCGCCAAGACCCTGCACGCACTGGCTGATTTACCCAGCGGCCTGCACCTGGTCGAACCGCAACCCTATCTGGAATTCAACTACCTGGTCCGGCACGCCAAAGCCGTCATCACCGACTCCGGCGGCATCACCGAAGAAACCACCGTCATGGGCGTACCCTGTATGACCCTGCGCGACAGCACCGAACGCCCCGAAACCGTCAGCATCGGCACCAACGCCCTGATTGGCACCGACCCCGCCCAGCTTGCCCCGGCCCTGGAACGCCTGTTTGCCGGCCAATGGCCACCGGGCAGCATCCCCGAACTATGGGACGGCCACACCGGCGAACGGATCATCGCCGCCCTGGAAAAGCTCATGGCAAACCGGCAGGCTGCATAAGGGCACAACCACACCCTCGCCCCCCGGGAGAGGGTGGCCGAAGGCCGGGAGAGGGCGCAAAACTGCAATAGTCCGCACTGCTGGAGCGGTGCATGCTGCATTCCCAAAAACCCTCTCCCCCCGGGAGAGGGTGGCCGAAGGCCGGGAGAGGGCGCAAAACTGCAATAGTCCGCACTGCTGGAGCGGTGCATGCTGCATTCCCAAAAACCCTCGCCCCCCGGGAGAGGGTGGCCGAAGGCCGGGTGAGGGCGCACGCAGGCCCCGCATACCGCTCACCGTCCCGGATCGCCCGCCTGCAACTCCACCCGGCCCTGTTTCTGGCTGTACCCCATCCGCGCAACCACCTCATACTCCAGCGCCGCTTTTTCCCCAGCGGCCACCGTGCGTTCCAACTGCACCGTCTGAAAATCATGCAGCGTCGGATTCAGACGGCTGCGGAACAGCACATCGCCATCATAAGCGCGGCGTATCTGCACCCGGATCGGCTGCGTGCTGTAATTGCGAATCTCCTGCCGATACACCGTATGCTCATCCCAGCCCGCCACCTGACTCTCCACATCCAGCTTCAACCCGTCCTCGCCCAGCTTGCGATATAGATCGCCGCCCTTGATCTGCAGCCAGAACTGATCCCGATAGACCCGCGCCTTAAGCTCCTTGAACAGCACCGCCGGATCAGCGCCCAGATTCAGCTCGATCCGGTCACCGATCGGCACATACACCAGATTCTGCGTTGCCAGATAACGCAGACCGCCCTCGGCATCGGCGCGAAACACCCGCACCCTGCCATCCGGCAGCGGCGTCCCGCCCAGATGTGAAGCACGGTCATTGCGCAACAGATACAGCCGGGTCAGCGCTTCGCCATACTCACGCGGCCGATAGCGATACTCGACCGTCATCGGCACCGCCTCGGCAACAAAGCTGCGCAGACGCTTCGCCCAGCCGTTCGGCACCGTCTCAGTACCCTCGATGCTGTAGATGAAATACTCGCTCAAGCCCGCCTTGGCGATCGCCTTGGGCGCCTCCAGCACAGCCGCATCAGCCGCCATGCCCACTGCTTCGGCAACCGGCGCCGGCGCTGCCATCAAGGGCCGCGCCGCCTTCTGGCGCAGATTCTGATACTCCTCGCGCTTGAGTTCATCGATCCGCCCCACCGGCAAGCGCGCCAGCGCAGCAATCTTCTCCACCAGATTGAGCGTACCCACCACCAGCCGCACCCCGGCATCCTCGTAATCCTCGCCGGAGTCATTGCGCACCCGCACAAAGCTTTCCAGGTGCAACTGCCGCTCGCCAGGATCGGCGATGGCCAGATAATCAGCATCCCAGCGAATCCCCGAGGTGAAATAGCTGATTTCAATGCGCGCCGTGCGCTCGGTCGCGCTGCGCACGTTCCAATACAGGGTCTGCGGCTTGTCATGCGGGAAGGTGGTATCAAGCAGCTCCAGCCCGTCCGCGGCATCGGGAAAGTGCAACTCCACCGAAGTCGGATCGATCAGCGTGTTCGCCCAGGAAAAACGCAGTGGATTGATGCCGGGCTTGAAGTTCAGCTCGCGCGTTTCCCGCACCAGGGTCAGATCCTCGGCGTTGTAGATGGTCAGTTGCACCGTGCGCCGTTCCGGCACCGTGGCCAGATCGACATTTCCAGCACTGGCACTCAGGCTCAGCAACAGCCCGGCCAGGGTCAGTAGACGGCTTATCCAGCAGCGTGCGATCAGGGTATTCACGGCGGCGCTCACCACTCGTTGTTCAGGCTCAGACGCAGGGTATGAATCTGCTTGGCAGCAGTGCCCGCGGCCGTGCGCGGCGGCAGGGTGATATGGAACAGCAGTTGATCCGCATCGCTGTGCTGCGGATCGGGATCACGCAGGCTGCCTTGGCCAAGCTGCCATTCCGGATCGCGCTCCACCGCGCCGTACAGGCTATCGCGGATATGGCGCACGCTTTCCACCAGATCGAGCGTGGCCGGACTGTCCTTGAAATTCTCGATCTCGTACTTCAGGGTCACCTCGTAGCGGTACAGATTGCCCGCGATGCGCTGCCGCTCGCTGCGCTCGACACTGCGCCGCACCACGATATCGCGCGCCAGACCCAGATACAGCTGCAGCTCATCATCGGGCGCAGTGAAAGCGCCGTGATCCTCGCCGAGAAAGGCGCTGCCCCCCTGGCCATCGTCCTGAAAGATGCGCGCCTTGCCTGCGGGCAGTGCTTCGCGGCCCAGCGGCGCGCCGGCATTGTGGAGCACATAATGCATCGGCACGTTCAGCTTGTCCTGAGCGCGATCAAGATAGCCAAAGCGCAGCGGATCGCTGGTATAGGTCTTGCGCACCGGCACGGCGGCGAACTGATTCAGGCGCAGCTCCTTGGTCTCGTCCAGGCCCAGCGGGCGTTCCAGGCGCGGTCCAACTTCGGCCTGAATAGCGGCGCTGGCAAAGGCTTCCTGAGCGCTGTTGCTGATCTGCAGATACTGTGACAGGAGCAGAGTGCGCTCGGCGTGATCGGCAAGGGCCCGATAGTGAAAGCTCTTGCTTAGTCCGCCGAGGATATAGCTGATGCGCATGCGCGCCGTACCGGCAGCGCGGGCGGCCACCGTCCACACCAGCGCATTTTCATGGGGCGGATAGCTGACCGAAAGGACCTGCGCCCCAGGTTCTGCCCCGTCCGGCGCATCGAGAATGCGCAGCACCAGACTGTCGGGATCGATGCGGGTATTGGCCCAGGAAAAATCGACCTGATTACGGCCCTGGACCAGCGGCACCAGCCGTTCCTCCTCGACCAGCGCCACCTGCGCATGGTCAAGCTGCAGCGCCACCCGTTCGCGCACCGGCAGGGTCGTGAGCTTGATGCGCGCCAGGGCATCGGGCAGCGCGCCGCCCAATAGCAGCAGCACACCAAGCGGATAAAGCAACAAGCGGGTCGGGAGCATGGGCGGCACCTGTCGGAGCAGTGGAGGGCGGAATTATTCGGAATTAGAATTATGGTGATTGCAGGGACGGCGTATACAAACCTGTGGAGATTTTCAAGGTTCGGGACTTTCGCTTACCTGACTTTTTCCGTCATACCCGCGAAAGCGGGTATCCATTCTTTTCAACAAGC
>DAITNL010000229.1:0-2582 GCA_036834665.1 Candidatus Competibacteraceae bacterium
GGAGTTAGCCGCGCGGTATCAGTTCTCAGTCAGCAGGTCGCCGGGCGTCGGCGGCAGGCGCGGCATGATCTGTTGTGGGAACGGGCCATCAAGCGCGCCGAGGAAGGCGACAATATCCGCCACCTGCTCGGGACTCAGTTCCTTACTGAGCTGGGTCTTGGCCATCACCCGTACCGCCTCGTCCAGCGTCTTGACCAGGCCGTTGTGGAAGTAGGGCGCGGTGTAGTTGAGATTGCGCAGGGTCGGCACCCGCCACATCGACTTGTCGGCGTCGTTCTTGGTGACGGTGTAGCGGCCAAGATCCTCGGTCAGCTTGTACTGGGTCTCGTAGACACTGCCCGGGAAGGTCGGGAATTTCATGAAGAAGCCGGTGCCCTGCGGCAGCATGGCAGCGCCGTTGAAGGCTGGCCCGGAATGGCAGGCGGTGCACCCGGTCGCGGCAAAGGTCTCCATACCCTTGACCTGCTGCGCGCTCATCGCGGTTTTGTCACCCTTGACGTAGCGGTCATAGGCGCTGTTCGGGGTGATCAGGGTGCGCTCGTAGGCAGCGATGGCCTTGGCAGCATTGTCCATGGTGATGACATCGCCATCGCCAAACGCGGCCTTGAAATAGGGCTGATAACCGGGAATGGCGCGGATACGGCCGATGGTCGCGTCGAGATTGGCCATGCCCATTTCGATCGGGTTGGCCGGCGGGCCCTTGGCCTGTTCTTCCAGACTCGGCGCGCGCCCATCCCAGAACTGCACCGAATGAAAGGCCGCATTCCACACCGTTGGCGCGTTGCGACCGCCCACCTGACCATGCACGCCGATCGAAGTCGGGCGATGGTCGTCACCGCCTTCCATGACGTTATGGCAGGAGAAGCAGGACACCGTGCCGGTCGAGGAAAAGCGGGTATCGAAATACAGCATCTTGCCCAGCTCGACCTTGGCGGCGGTCGTAGGATTATCAGCCGGGGCCGGCGCGGTCTCGGGCAGGGCCTGCCAGGCATCGGCGGCAAATGCCGTGCCGCCACAGGCCAGCAGGCTGAGTACATACGGAATAACGCGCATGCGCATAACAATTCCTCCCGTTTTTTATGGAAGTTGCCAACCTAAACCGTGAACCTTAAACCAAGATGAATGGGCGTGATCCTGCGGCAGCTGCGATCTGCGCTGCAAGCTACGCTAGTGCCGGCACCCATTTCTGCACCATGACAAATCGCAAGATCGCCGGTCGCTGCCGCTTCAGGCAACGCTGTCCGGGCCATGCAACTCACGCTGGCGATCACGGTGGCCGGCGACGGCATCGGCGCTGTACAGGATCAGCCCCAGCCAGATGCAGCCAAAGGTCAGCAGATGAATGGTGGTGAACGGCTCGCGATACACCACTACCGCCAGCAGGAATTGCAACGTTGGCGTCAGGTATTGAATCAGGCCAACCGTTGACAGGCGCAGGCGCTGCGTGGCCTGCAGGAACAGCAGCAGCGGCGCGACCGTGATCGGCCCGGCGGCCAGCAGCAGCACGACGACGCCGGTATCGGCTGTCAACAGCGCGCCACCACCCTGCGCCGCCAGCAGCAGCAGAGCCAGCGGCGCGATCAGCAAAGTTTCCACCGCCAGCCCCAGCGTCGGCGGATGTCCGGCCTTCTTGCGCAACAGGCCATAACTGCCAAAGCTCAGCGCCAGCGCCAGCGAAATCCATGGAAATACGCCATAGCCAATCACCAGCACCAGCACGCCGGCCGCAGCCAGCAGCACCGCGCTGCCCTGGCGCCGATTCAGGCGCTCGTGCAGGAACAGCACGCCCAGCAGCACGTTGACCAGCGGATTGATGAAATAGCCCAGGCTGGCTTCCAGGATGCGCCCTTCCTGCACCGCCCAGATGTAGATGAGCCAGTTCGCGGAAATCAGCAGGGCCGTCAGCAGATAAAACCCCAGGCGGCGCGGCTGGGTGAATTCGGCGCGCAAGGCCGGACCCTGTTTCCAGATCGCCAACACCGCCAGCAGGATCAACGCCGAACCGAGCACGCGATGCGCCAGCACTTCAAGCGGTGGCACGGTGCCGACCAGCTTGAAATAGATCGGAAACAGGCCCCAGAAGGAAAAGCAGCCCAGGGCACTGAGTACACCGCTGATATCCGGCTGAGGGCCGCGCGGCACCACGGGCAAAACAGGATGGCTCATGTGCGGCGGCTACGCGGCGGCAGTCAATGCCGCAACGGCTTTCCAGCCCGCCAGCACCGCCAGCAACAGGAAAAAGATGCCGCTGAACCGGTGCAGCAGTGACATGGGCAGGCGACGCAGCAGCGTCTGCCCGGCCAGCACGCCCAGTGCTGATGCCAGCGCCAGCGCCAGCGTACCGCCCACCCAGACCGGCAGCGCCGGCTGCGTACCGGCCAGACCGGCCACAGCCAGTTGCGTCTTATCACCCAGCTCGGCGAGGAAAATCAGCCCGAAGGTCGATAGCAGCACGCTGCGCCCGCTGCGTTCCTCGACGGCATCCGCATCCTCGGCACCGGCAGCGCGCAGGGCCTGCAGACCAAAGAGCGCAAACAGCGCCGCCACCACGCCTGCCACCAGCCAGGCCGGCAGCCAGGCCG
>DAITNL010000229.1:2592-4369 GCA_036834665.1 Candidatus Competibacteraceae bacterium
CCGCCGCACCAAACAGCACCGCCAGCAGGTTGAGCACCATGAAGGCCAGTACCGCGCCCAGCAGCACCGGCGGCGCGGGATGGCGGGCCGCCAGGGTCATGCACACCAACTGCGTCTTGTCGCCCAGCTCGGCCAGGAACACCAGACCCAGAGTTGTCGAAGCGCTTACCCAGAATTCGCCTATCATCGCTACGCCATTGCCATCGGTGGAAAAAAAGGTCCGCCATGATAAACAAAAAGACCAGGCGCGGCGCAGCGTGGGCGATTCGCGGTGGCCGGAGTAAACTGAATCAGCCTGTTTGCAAATATTCAAACCGGGGAGGCCATCGTGGAGTATCAGCGGAAAGCATGGCGGGCGTGGGCCCTGGGTCTGACTACCCTGAGCAGCGCGGCGGCATGGGCGGCTGACAGCCTGCGCTGCGGCAGTTATCTGGTCGGCATCGGCGATACGCAATCGCGGGTGCTGCAGGTCTGCGGCGAACCGCAGCGCGCCTTTCAGGATGGCTTCATCGAGCAAACCGTGCGCCGCAGCGACGGCTTCGTTCCCAACCCAGGCCAGCCGCTGCCGGGCGTGCAGACCGAGACCCGGCGCCTGATCCCGGTTTATCGCTGGGAATACAACCTGGGCGCTGGCACCTTCCTGCAAATCCTGATCTTTCACGGCGATGTCCTGGTGGCAGTTGCCGACGGTCCGCGTCAGTAGCCCTCATGAATCTGCACGGCGGCATCAAGTGGGCCTTGAACCTGGCGATCATCGCGCTGTTCATGTTCAACGCCGGCGGCTGGCTGTCCTGGCCCTTCCTGCAACAGGTCGAGAATCTGGCCTATGACGCCCGGCTACGGCTGCTGCTGCCCGGTGGCATCGATCCGCGCATCGTGATTGTCGACATCGATGAGCGCAGCCTGCGCGAGGAAGGGCAATGGCCCTGGTCGCGTGATCGCCTGGCGCTGCTGGTCGAGCAGTTGTTCACACGCTATCAGATCGCGGTGCTGGGCTTCGACGTCGTGTTCGCCGAGGCCGATCGCCAGGACGATCTGTTCCGGACCCTGCTTGCTGGGCCGCTGGGCGCCGAGGCCGCGCCGCGGGCCACGCTGGAAACGCTACGCCAGGAACTGGACCCGGACCGGCGCTTTGCCGCCGCTCTGGACGAACGGCCGGTGGTGCTGGGCTATTTCTTCGATAACCAGACCACGTCGGACACCCAGACACGCGTTGGCGCACTGCCTGCACCGGTGGCCCGGGTGTCCGATCTGCCGCCGGGCGCAGGCGCGGCACTGCGCGCAGCATCCGGTTATGGCGCCAATCTGCCACTGCTGCAGACCAGCGCGCTGGGCGGCGGCTTTTTCAACAGTCCACTGGTGGATAGCGATGGCGTGTTCCGGCGGGTGCCGCTGCTGGCCCGCTATGAGGATGGGATTTATGAACATCTGGCGCTGGCCGTGGTGCGCGCCTTGCTCGGCCAGCCGCCGCTGGAATTCGTGACCGCGACCGGTTACGGCGGCCAGAACGCGCGCCTGGAGGCACTGCGCCTAGGCGGTTTCCAGGTGCCGCTGGATGCTGAGGGCGCGGTGCAGGTGCCCTATCGGGGCCGGCAGGGCAGTTTTCCCTATGTGGCCGCCGCCGATGTGCTGCACGGGCACGCCGATCCCAAACTGCTCAACGGGGCCGTGGTCCTGGTCGGTACCACTGCAGCCGGTCTGCTCGACCTGCGTGCCACCCCGGTGCAGAACGTCTATCCCGGCGTCGAAGTCAACGCCAACCTGATCGCGGGCCTGC
>DAITNL010000230.1:0-4247 GCA_036834665.1 Candidatus Competibacteraceae bacterium
CCGTTGATCCAGGCGGCGCTGCCGCCGCCACCACCGTTGATCCAACCGCCGCCACCGCCGCCATAGCGATTGACCCAGCCACCGCCACCGCCGCCACCGACGGCAACCCAGGCGTTGGCGTCCCGCGATTCGGTCAGTGCGCCGCCGAGCAGCACGCCGCCGATCACCGCCTGCGACCATTTGCCCAGACTGCGCAGAAACGTCCGCCGTGCTGCGATATCCGGGGTACCGGCGGGAGTGGAAGAGAGTGTTTCATCGTGTTGATCGGTCATGGTGATTCTCCGCTCACTCGGCTTTCTTGGCAGGAGCAGCGGGAGCCGGTGCCGCTGCAGGTGCCGTCGCTGCCGTACCTGCTTCCGGCGGGCCGTTGTCGCCTGCCAGGTTGGAGAAGTGCAGGGCCTGGAAGCGCCAGCCGGCTGCTTCCTTCTTCAGCACCGCCGAGACGTTCAGGCCAAACTCACGCGGTTGGCCGGCGGCATCGGTATCCTTCATGACGCAGGAGGCCATCAGCCAGGCGTCCTTGCCCGTTTCAGCGCCGGTGGCTTCCGGGCATTCATGGTTCAGTGTGCCGGGCTTGAAGGTCTCAAAATAGTGCTTGTAGGTCTCTTCCACCGCGGCCTTGCCCTTCCAGAACTCGCCGGGACCGGTGCCCATCAGCGCCACGCTGGGCGAGTCGGCATACAGCGCCAGCAGGGCCTTGAGATCCTGCTTGTTGAGCGCGTCATGGTGCTGGCGCAGTACCGCCTTGAGTTCCGCGCTGGTTTTTTCAGCAGCCGGATCAGACGCAGCCATGGCGGGCAGCGCCAGGATGCAACCCAGGGTCGCGGCTAGTACAAGATGCTGTTTTTTCATTGAATTTATCTCCAGGGTATAGTGCTGTGCGTCGATCCGGAGTGGGCGTGGCGCGGCAGGCACGGGTAAGTACACTATCTGCGAAAACCAGCGCCACGCTTGACGAACCGCGACAGCCTGAGTCGGAACGTGACACGCATGACACGCCACAAAGTATATGACCCTGTGGTCACTAATGCCGGATAATCTGTGCAGGCTTGCTGCAGTGCGTTTCAGTCGCCGCTGTAGCGCTGCTCCAGCCAGCCGAACACCGCGCGCATGGCCATTGCCTCGCCCCCTTCCGGCCGGCCGGGCCGGGTTTTCAGGTTCCAGGCCATCAGATCGATATGTGCCCAGGGCAGGGTATCGGGCACGAATGCCTGGAGAAATAGCGCGGCAGTGATGGCACCGGCATAGGACGAATCCGAGGCGTTGGCAAGATCGGCAATGCGGCTGTCCAGCATGTCCCGATAGACCGTGTGCAGCGGCAGGCGCCAGAGCGGATCCTGCTCGCGCGCTGCCGCCATCAGCAGGCCATGCGCCAGATCGTTATCATTGCAGAACAGCGCCGGCAGCTCGGTGCCCAGTGCCACCCGCGCCGCGCCGGTCAAGGTGGCGAAATCCAGCACCACATCGGGCTGTTCCGTGACGGCTTCGGCCAGCGCATCACACAGAATCAGGCGGCCTTCGGCATCGGTGTTGTGAATCTCGATGGTCCGGCCCTGCCGCGAACGGATCACATCGCCGGGGCGGAAGGCGTTGCCGCTGACGGCGTTATCCACTGCCGCAATCAGGACCCGCAAGCGTACCGGCAAGCCACTGCTCATGATCAGCCGCGCCAGGCCCAGTGCCGTGGCCGCGCCGCCCATATCCTTCTTCATCAGGCGCATGGCGCTGGACGGTTTCAGGTCCAGGCCGCCGGTGTCGAAACAAACACCCTTGCCGACCAGGGTAACCTTGGGATGGGCCGGATCGCCCCAGCGCAGATCAAGCAGGCGCGGCGGATGTACGCTGGCCCGGCCGACGGCGTGAATCAGCGGGAAATTCTGTTCCAGCAGCGCATCGCCGACGATTTGCATGTAGGTGGCAGCGAATTCCTCGGCCAGCGCCAGGCTTGCCGCAGCCAGTTGTTCAGGCATCAGATCCTCAGCCGGCGTGTTGATCAGATCGCGCACCAGGGTCACGGCATCGGCCATGCGCGCAATGCGCCCGGCATCGCAGGTCGTGGTCAGGGCCAGCCGCGTCCGGATCGGCGGCGCATCCTTGTAGCGCTTGAATTGATAGGCGCCGAGCACCCAGCCCAGGGTCAACTGGTCCCGTTGCCGGGGTGTAAGCGTGGCGTCGAGCATGTAATCACCGGGCGGCAGACTGCCCGGCAATCCGCCCAGTGCCCACAGGTCGTCGGCGCTTTTGATACCGGCCACGACTGCCGCAAGCTGGCCATCGGCGCCGGGAATCAGGCTATAACTGCCTGGTTTGGCGCTGAAGCCGGTGGCGGTCAGCCACTGGCGCCGCTGCTGGTCCTGGCGGTTCAGCCAGGTGCTGAACTCTGTTTCAGCCACCAGAATCAAAGGAATGCAAGCCGGGGTACAGTGATCGAGCAGGGCAGGGTGCATGCGCGGATTCTCCAGTAACAGACAACATCGGAGGTGAGAGCGTGATGATCGTGCAGCAGTGCTTTTCAGCGGTGAATGGCGCAAAATTCGCGCGCTTCCATCCTAACCCGTGAGCATCGCGCCGTGTACCGACTGCTTGACCTGCGTTTGTCCCGCCTGTTCAACGCCGATTCGCCCGCCCTGTTGCAGGGGCGCCTGCTGGGCCTGGAAAAGGAAGCGCTGCGGGTCGCACCGGATGGCTACATCTCGCAGGTTCCTCATCCACGCGCGCTTGGCGCGGCACTGACTCATCCGTTCATCACCACCGATTACTCCGAAGCGCTGCTGGAATTCATCACCCCGCCGCTGGCCGGGGCAGAAGCGACCCTGGCCTTCCTGGACGGGATTCACCGCTTTGTACAACCGCGCATCGGCGCTGAACTGCTGTGGTCGTCGAGCATGCCGTGCATTCTCGCCGGCGAGGCCAGTATCCCGATCGCCGAATATGGGTCGTCCAATCTCGGCTTCATGAAGCATGTCTATCGGCGCGGCCTAGCCTGGCGCTATGGGCGGATCATGCAGGTGATCGCCGGGATTCACTTCAATTTTTCGCTGCCGGATGCGTTCTGGGCGGCGTTTCAGGATCAGGAAGGTGATCGGCGCGCGCCGCAGGATTTCCGTTCCGAATCCTATTTCGGCCTGATCCGTAACCTGCAGCGCATGGGCTGGCTGATTTTGTACCTGTTCGGTGCATCGCCAGCGGTGTGCAAGTCGTTCCTCGATGGCAAGTCGACCACGCTGCCCGAGTTTGACGACCACAGCTACTACGGGCCTTACGCCACCTCGCTGCGCATGAGCAATATCGGTTATACCAATCGCAACGAGAAAAAGAGCGGCGTCAACGTCTGCTACAACTCGCTGCCGGAATATCTCAGCAGCCTGACGCAGGCGACCCGCACGCCCTGGCCGCCGTATGAGCGCATCGGCGTCAAGGTGGACGGTGAATACCGCCAGCTCAATGCCAACGTCCTGCAGATCGAGAACGAGTATTACACCTCGATGCGGCCCAAGCAGCCGCCGCGCGGTAATGAGAAGCCGGTGGATGCGTTGCGCAAGCGCGGCGTGCAGTATGTGGAACTGCGTTCGGTGGATATCAATCCGCTGGAGCCGCTGAGCGTTACCGCGTCGCAGTTGCGTTTTCTCGAACTGTTCCTGCTGTTTTGCCTGCTGCAGGAATCACCATGGCTGGATGCCGAGGAGCGGCGTTTGATCGACGATAATCAGATGGCGGTGGCACTGGGCGGGCGCGATCCGACCCTGACGCTGCAGCGCCGCGAGGGTGCGCCATTATTGTTGCGCGAGTGGGCGGCGGATATTTTCAGATTCCTGCAGCCGCTGGCCGAATTGCTCGATCTGGGCGACAGCGGTCGACCCTACACGGCGGCGCTGGCTGAACAGCATGCAGCGCTGCGCGATTCCGAGCGCACGCCCTCGGCGCGCATGCTGGCAGCGATGCGTGACAGTGGCCAGAACTTCTTCCGCTGCGCCCGGCAACTCTCGGAACAGCATCGCGCCTATTTCCAGTCCCGGCCTCTGGATGAGGAGCGGACGCGCTTTTTCACGCAGGCAGCGGAGCGTTCCCTGCACGAGCAGGCCGCGATCGAAGCGGCTGACGCTGTGTCCTTTGATGAGTTCCTGCACCGTTATTTCACCGGCTAGGCGCCGGCGAAAGCGCCCGCACCGGCTTTTCAGCATCCTCAGCCGCTGCCGACGAGCGCGCGTCTGCCTGCCTACAGCGGCGCCTGCAGGCCCAGCCACTGA
>DAITNL010000231.1:0-4215 GCA_036834665.1 Candidatus Competibacteraceae bacterium
CCCCAACCCCGACAATAGCCCCTACCGCATCCACCACGCTACAGGGGAACACCGTGGCCTACCGACATCGGTATCTGGACGGCAGCCCGCTCGATCTGCCCGTCGGCAAAATCGTCTGCATCGGCCGCAACTACCTCGATCACATCCGCGAACTCGGCAACGCAATTCCGGAAACGCCGATTCTGTTCATGAAACCGGCCACTGCCCTGGTTGAACTGGCCGATCCGATCGTCCTGCCGACCGGGCGCGGCGCCTGCCACCATGAAGTGGAACTGGCAGTGCTGGTTGATCAAACGCTGCGCAATGCCGATGCCGCCAGCGCTCGTCAGGCCGTAGCCGGCTATGGCATCGCCCTCGACCTGACCCTGCGCGAACTGCAGGACAACCTGAAGAAAAAAAGCCATCCCTGGGAAGTGGCCAAGGCCTTCGATGGTGCCTGCCCGCTGTCGCCGTTCCTGCATCCCGCCGAACTGCCGGAGCCACAAGCCACCGAACTGGCGCTGTGGGTGAATGGCACGCCACGCCAACAGGGCAATACCGCGCACATGATGGTCGGCATTTTCGATCTGATGGCCTATATTTCCAGCCACTTCACCCTGCAGCCGGGCGATGTTGTCCTGACTGGCACACCCGCTGGCGTCGGGCCACTGGCCTCAGGCGATGCATTGGAGTTGCGTCTGGCCGGCCACGTCTTCACCACCCAGGTTGCCTGAACGCCGCAAGCGCCGGCCACCGCTGGCGCTTTACCGCCGCCTTTTCCGCTTGAACCACCCGGCACCGGTCCCATGAACGTCCTGATTGTCTTCGCCCATCCCAATCCGCGCAGCTTCAACCGGGCCATCCTCGACACCCTGGATGAGGCTCTGCGTGCATGCGGCCATGCCACCCGCATTCATGATCTCTACCAGATGCGCTTTCGCGCCGTGCTTGATGACGACGATCTGGCCCGCAACTGGCGCGGCGATCTGCCCGACGACATCCTGCACGAGCAGGATGCCGTGCGCTGGGCGCAGGGACTGGTGTTCATCTATCCGGTCTGGTGGTTTGGTCCCCCGGCACTGCTCAAGGGCTGGATCGATCGGGTCTTCGTGCGCAAATTCGCCTTTGACTTCAGCGCCGCCGGCATGCGCGGCCTGCTGCAGCAGGAAAAGGCCCTGATTCTCAACACGCTCGGTGGCGATGCCGCTACCTACAGCCGCGAGCGCTGGGAAGAACTGCTGATGCGCCCGCTGGCCGAGGGCGTGCTTGGCGCCTGCGGCGTGCGCGACGTGCGCTATCAGGCCTTTTACGAAGTCACCAGTTGCAGCCCGGCCACGCGCCAAGCGATGCTCGACGAGGTACGCGCCCTGGCGGCGCTGTTCTAGGCACACGCCATCTCCAAAAACCGCGCCACAATTGGCATAATTGCCCGCCTGTAGCCTCCGACCGGGCGCTCCGGCGGAGTCCCTGCCATCCATCGCCGCTCACCCGGCCTAGGGAGCACCACAAGAATGCGCGTCTTGCTGACCACCAATGAATACCCGCCTTATGTCTACGGCGGCGCCGGTGTCCACGTCGAATACCTGTCGCGCGAACTGGCCAAGCTGACGCCGGTCGAGGTCCGCAGTTTTCATGACCAGACCCTTGATGAAGGCCAGTTGCATGTGCGCGGCATCAAGATGGACACCACCCATTTCGCCGGCTGTCCGCAATCCTTCGTCTCACCGCTCAAGGCGCTCAGCACCTGCCTGGCCTTTGTTGGTCAAGGCATTGGCGATCTGGAAGGTCGCGCCGAGATCATCCACTGCCACACCTGGTACGCGCACTTCAGCGGCATTCTCGCTAAGATTCTCTACAACATCCCGCTGGTAATCACCGTGCATTCACTGGAGCCACTGCGCCCCTGGAAGCGCGACCAGCTCGGCCACGGCTACGACCTGTCGCGCTGGATCGAAAAAACCGCGCTGGAAATGGCCGACACCATCATCGCCGTCTCGCGCAGCACCCGTGACGACATCCTGCGGCTGTTCAACGTCGAGCCGACCCGGGTCGTGGTGATTCCCAACGGCATCGACACCGAGGAATATCAGCCGGTCAACAATCCCGAGGCCCTCGCCCAGCTCGGCGTTGATCCCAATCGTCCCTATGTGCTGTTTGTCGGTCGCATGACCCGGCAAAAGGGGCTGTACTACCTGCTGCAGGCCATCCCGCACCTTGATCCCAAGCTGCAGGTGGTGCTGTGCGCCGGCGACGCCGATACCCTGGCGATGCAGCGCGAAATGGAGGAAATGGTGCAGGAGCTGCAAAGCCATCGCGCCGGCATCGTCTGGATTCCCAAGATGGTGTCGCGACAAATGACCATCACCCTGTACTCGCACGCCACCGTATTCTGCTGCCCGTCGATCTACGAGCCGTTCGGTATCATCAACCTGGAGGCGATGGCCTGTGGCACGCCGGTGGTCGGCAGCGCGGTTGGCGGCATCTGCGAAGTGGTGGTCGATGGCGAAACCGGCCTGCTGGTCGATCCGCATTTGTCTCCGGAAGCGCCGCACGATCCGCTGGCACCGGCCAAGTTCGAGCGTGGTCTGGCCGAGGCCATCAACCGCATCGCCAACGATTCCGACCTGCGCCGGCGCATGAGCCAGGCCGGCCGCGAGCGGGTCGAACGCCACTACAGCTGGCGCAGCATCGCCCAGCAGACCTATGACCTGTATCGGCGCCTGCGTGCGCAGCGCAACGGCAACGTCAGCGCTACCTAGCACCCAGCCATCGCAGCATTGCCAAGGGCTCCACGGAGCCCTTTTTTATTGAACGCTTTTTTTGTTGCAACTCTTTCTCATTTGCACGGTCATTTTTTCTAGCAATATCCCAGCGCAGCAGTCAACATCGCGTTCCCACTGGGATGCGGCCCCGGCTTCAACACCTTGCACGACCGAGTACCTGAGGAGGTATTTATGATGGCTGCATCGTCTATCCCTGTCGTCGAAAGTTCGCTGAGCACGCCGAAAGTACGCCTGGTTTCGCTGGATCATCCGTGGCAATGGCTGGCGGCCGGCTGGAAGGATCTCTGGCAGGCACCCGCCACCAGCATCAGCTACGGTCTGCTGTTTGTCATCATGGGCTATCTGCTGGTGTATCTGGTCGAGGCCCGTTTTCACTATGCACTGGCCTTGACCACCGGTTTCCTGCTGGCTGGACCGTTTTTGGCCATGGGCCTTTATGACATCAGTCGCCGCCTGCAGAACAATGAACCGGTCCATCTGGGTCATGCCCTGTTCGCCTGGAGCCGCAACCCGCTGCCGATTCTGCTATTTGGCCTGCTGCTCGGCCTGCTGATGATCGTCTGGGCACGGCTGTCGGCGGTGCTATTTGGGGTGCTTGCCGGGGGTCGCGAACTGACTCTGGACCCATCAACGGCGCAACTGTTCTTCTCAGGCAGCGGTCTGACCTTCCTGCTGATCTTCGCCCTGGTCGGTGCGCTGGTTGCGGCGGCGGTGTTCACCATCAGCGTGGTGTCGATTCCGATGCTGCTCGACCGCAAGACGGATTTCATCACCGCCATTCTGACCAGCATCACTGCAGTGCGCGCCAATCCGGGGCCGATGGTGATGTGGGCGGCGCTGATCGTGATCTTTACCGGTATTGGCCTGATCAGCGCCTATCTGGGTCTGGCCATCGCCCTGCCGCTGATTGGTCACGCCACCTGGCACGCCTACAAGGATCTGGTCGAGAGTAGCGATATCGAGCAGCAGCCCATCTAATAGCCTTCCAGCCCGCCCGAACAGGAACGCCGGCCTTGCGCCGGCGTTTTGCATTTCCGCTGCCGTGTTTTCAGTTCAGCACTGCTACTGCTAATCGCTAATCTCGTTCAGGCCGTCTGGCACAGGCGCCGCAGTCGTTGCAGATACAGCCGTTCGTCGGGATCGCGACCGGCGCGCTGCGCCTCCCACAGGGTTTCGCCGAGGCATTCCATCATGGCGTGTTCGACGGCGTGGCTATCGCCGGTACGCTGACAGAGTTGCTGGTAGACATCAAGGATGCCGGCCGGACGGTTACTGCCGAGCTGTTCCTGAATGGCGATGTGCATGCCCATGTGCAGGAAGGGATTGCTCTGGCCCATGTCCGGCAGGTATTCGCGGCCAAGCGCGCGCTCGGTATCGGCCAGCACCGGCTGATACTCGGGATGGGCGTCGATGACGCTGGCGATGATGCGTTCCAGCGGTTCCAGCGGCTGGC
>DAITNL010000232.1:0-4178 GCA_036834665.1 Candidatus Competibacteraceae bacterium
CCGGCGTGACCGTCGGCGCGGTATATGCGCTGGTCGGGCTGGGCTTCGCGCTGATCTACAACGCCTCCGACGTGGTCAATTTTGCCCAGGGCGAGTTCGTCATGCTCGGCGCGCTGCTGGCCATCGCCCTGCTGGGTACCGGTCTGAGCCTGCCCTTGGCGGCGCTGGCCGCGATCCTGATCACCGTGCTGGTCGGGCTGCTGCTGGAACGGGTCGCTATTGAGCCAGCCCTGGGTGCGCCCGTGGTCAGCACCATCATCATCACCATCGGCGCCGCCATGGTGCTGCGCGGCGCCGCCCTGCTGCTTTGGGGCAAGGATTTTCATGCCCTGCCGTCCTTTTCCGGCGATGCGCCCCTGAACCTGGGCGGCGCAACCCTGTTGCCTCAGAGCCTGTGGGTGCTGGGCGTCACCGCACTGCTGGTGCTGCTGGTGCGCGCCTTTTTCAACCGCACCCTGCTCGGCAAAGCCCTGCTGGCCTGTTCCTGCAATCGCGCCGCTGCACAACTGGTCGGCATCAACGTCCGCGTCATGCTGCGCCTCGCCTATGGCCTGTCCGCCGGATTGGGTGCGGTGGCCGGTATCCTGATTGCACCGATCACCTTCAGTTCCTATGATGCCGGCGTCATGCTCGGCCTGAAAGGCTTCTGCGCCGCCATCGTCGGCGGTATCGGTCACCCGCTCGGCGCAGTGGTCGGTGGCCTGCTGCTGGGGGTGCTTGAAGCGCTCGGCGCGGGGCTGCTGTCCTCAGGCTACAAGGACGCCATCGCCTTCCTGTTCGTACTGATGGTGCTGTTTTTCGAGCCGACCGGCCTGTTCGGCGCGGCCAGTGCCGAGCGGGTCTAAACGATGCGTCTGGCCGGTTTTTACCTGTTCGCCGCCGCCATTCTGCTCCTGCCCTGGCTGGGCATTGATCCCTATTTCATCACCGTGGTCGGCGTCGCCGCCGGACTGCACATCATTCTCGCCGTGGGTCTCAATCTGCTCATGGGCTACGCCGGCCAGATTTCCCTTGGCCACGCCGCATTTTTCGGCATCGGCGCCTATACCTCGGCGATCCTGACCACCCGCTATGCCTGGCCGGGACTGCTGGCCCTGGCCGCGGGGCTGGTGCTGGCCGGTGCCATCGCCTGGCTGCTGGCCCGGCCGATTCTGCGCCTGCGCGGCCATTATCTGGCCATGGCCACCCTCGGCTTTGGCGTTATTGCCCATGTCATCATGGTGCAGGCCAGCGGCTGGACCGGCGGTCCCGACGGTCTCGGCGACATCCCGCCACTGAACCTGTTCGGCTGGGCGGTGGACAGCGATACGCGCTGGTACGCGGTGATGGCTGCCGCTACCCTATTGGCGCTCTGGCTGTCGCTGAATATCATCGATTCGCGCATTGGCCGGGCGCTGCGTGCGGTGCGCAGTTCCGAGTTCGCCGCGCAAATTATGGGCATCGACACCGCCCGCGCCAAAACTCAGGTGTTCGTGGTCTCGGCCCTGTTCGCCGCCTTCGCCGGCAGCCTGTTCGCCCATCAGCAGGGTTTCGTCAGCCCCGATTCCTTCAATCTGGCGATCTCGGTGGAACTGGTCACCATGGTGGTGATCGGCGGCATGGCCTCGACCTTTGGCGCGGCCTTTGGCGCAATTGCCCTGACCCTGCTGCGCGAGGGTCTGGTGGTGTTCGAGGATTACGAAATGCTGATCCACGGCGCCCTGCTGATGGCGGTGATGATTATCCTGCCGCAGGGTCTGTTCGTCGGGATCGGTCAGGGCCTGCGCCGGGTTGTCGCTCTGGCGCGGAGTCGGCGGCCATGAACCCCGCAGCCGACGCCTGTGCCCCACTGTTGGCAGTGAGCGGGCTGGAGCAGAGTTTTGGTGGTGTCATGGCTCTGGCCGGCGTTGATTTCCAGGTGCCCGCCGGCCTGATCTACGCGGTGATCGGGCCGAATGGCGCTGGCAAGACCACGCTGTTCAACGCCCTGTGCGGCTTTTGCCAGCCGGCTGCCGGCTCGATTCGCCTGGATGGTCGCGAGTTGCTCGGTCAGCCGCCCTACCGTATCGCCGCTGCTGGCGTGGCCCGGACCTTTCAGAATCTGCAACTGTTTTTCAATATGAGCGTGCGCGAGAACGTCATGGTCGGTGCGCATCTGCGCGCCCGCACGGGTCTGCTGGCGGCCGCCTTGCGTCTGCCCCGGGTGCGCGCCGAGGAAGACCGCCTGCGGACCTGGGCCGATGACGCGCTGGCCTTGTGCGACCTGTCTGCCTGGGCGGAACGGCCGGCCGCTGTCCTGCCCTATGGCCTGATGAAACGGGTTGAAATCGCCCGCGCACTCGCTGCTCAGCCGCGCCTGCTGCTGCTCGATGAGCCAGCCGCCGGCCTGAACGATACCGAAACCCTCGATCTGCGCGAACTGATTACCCGCATTCGCGCCAGCGCAGTGACGATCCTGCTGGTCGAGCACCATATGCCACTGGTGATGAGCATCGCCGACCGCCTGCTGGTGCTGGATTATGGCTGCGTGCTCGCCGAAGGCAGCCCCGCCGTGATCCAGGCCGATCCCCGTGTGATCGCCGCTTATCTCGGTGGCGCGGAGTCCTGTCTTGATGTCGAGTGACCCTGCAGCCGCATCCGTTACGCCCCTGCTCGCCGTGACCGGCTTGTGCAGCAGCTATGGACCGGTGCGCGCCGTCGAACAGCTTGATTTGCACGTCATGCCCGGTGAACGCGTCGCCCTGGTCGGCGGCAATGGCGCCGGTAAGAGCACCCTGCTGCACACCCTGTCCGGCCTGCATCCGGCCCGCGCCGGCACGATCCGCATCGCCGGCCAGGACAGCACCCGCTGGCCTGCACATCGCATCGTCGCCGCCGGCCTGTGCCAGGTTCCCGAAGGCCGCCAGGTGTTTGCCCCGCTCAGTGTCGAGGATAATTTGCGCCTGGGTGCCTATGGCCGCCGCGATGCCGAGGGCGTGCACCGCGATCTGGAGCAGGTCTACACCCTGTTCCCGATCCTCGCCGAACGCCGCCAGCAGCGTGCCGGCACCCTGTCCGGTGGCCAACAGCAGATGCTGGCCATGGGTCGCGCCCTGCTCGGCCGGCCGCGCCTGCTGCTGCTCGATGAGCCCTCCATGGGCCTGGCGCCGCTGCTGGTCGAGGAAATTTTCCGCGTCATCGTCGCCCTGAACGAGCAGCAGGGCGTCGGTATCCTGCTGGTCGAACAGAACGCCCGCGCCGCGCTGGCCATCGCCGCACGCGGTTATGTCATGGAAAATGGCCGTATCGTCAAAACCGCGCCGGCAGCGCAGCTACTGGCTGATGATGCTGTGCGCCGCGCCTATCTGGGCGGCTAGGCCGGTCCGGGTTTCAACAGGGGTTGATGGCATCCCATGATGCAGTCTCGCTCGCGGTTCCATACCGCTTCGCTCGTATACACCGCTTCAAGGTTGAAGCTGGAGGTGAGGCATGTACGTTGAGCAGATCATGACCCGGCAGGTTATCCAGGTCAGTGAGGATACCCACCTGCCGCGGCTGGCAGCGCTGATGCGCGACCACCGGATCCGCCATTTGCCCGTGGTGCGTGACGGACACCTGGTCGGCCTGATCACCTCCCATGACCTGGAACGGGCCGCGCCATCGCCGGCCACCACCCTCTCGATCGGCGAGGCCCATTACCTGCTCGGTCAGATCACCGCCGCCCGCATCATGCGCCGCGAAGTGGTCACTTGCGCGCCGGAAACCCTGGTCGAGGAAGCCGCCCGTCTGCTGCGCCACGAGCACATCGGCTGTCTGCCGGTCGTCACCCCGCAAGGCACCCTGGTCGGTATCCTCACCCATGAGGATCTGCTCGATTTCTTCCTCGATATCACCGGCTGCCTCATGGAGGACACCACCCGCATCGCTGTGCACCTGCCCGACACCACGGGTCAGCTCGGTCGCCTGCTCGCCGCCATCAACGCCGCCGGCGGCTATATCGCCACCGTGGTCTCGCCGCTGCATCCCGATCAGACCGGCCTGCGCATCGCCGTGGTCCGCTACCGCGCCGCTCATCCGCGCGCTCTGAACCAAGACTTACGCGACCAGGGCTATGATCTGCTGACCGAAACCCTGCCGCCCAGCGCCTGAACCATCCCCGACAACACCCCTGACTACTACGGAACTCCGCCGATGATTCTGGATATCGACCAGGAAACCCT
>DAITNL010000233.1:0-4173 GCA_036834665.1 Candidatus Competibacteraceae bacterium
GCCAGCCCGCCGATATTACCCACGACTTCCATGCGATGACCGTCCAGGGTAATGGCCGGCTCGTGTGCAACCCCCATTTCCGCCTGCCGGCGCTCGGCCAGCCGTTCCTGGGTCTGACGGATGCGCGCGATCTCCTCGGCACTGGGATTCAGCCGCAGCGTGCCCTTGCCGCCATCGAGAATCACCGGCGTGCCGTTGGTCAGCTCCAGCGCCCGCGCTTCGATGCCGGCCACCGCCGGAATATCCAGCGAACGGGCCAGAATGGCGACGTGCGAGGTCGCGCCGCCCAGCGTGGTGCAAAAACCGCGCACCCGGTTGCGGTCGAGGCTGGCGGTGTCGGAGGGGGTCAACTCCTCGGCGATCAGAATGGCATTGACCGGCGGTTCCGGGCGTTCCGGCTCGGCACCGGTCAGCAGGGTCAGTACCCGCCGGCCCACATCGCGCAAATCGTTGGCGCGCGCCGCCAGCAGTTCGTTGCGCAGACTGGCCAGACGCTCGGCATGGGTGCTAAAGGCACGCTGCCAGGCAAATTCGGCACTCTTGCCCTTGGCCAGTGCCGAATGGGCAATATCCAGCAGGTCAGGATCATCCAGCAGTTCCTGATGGGCAGCGAAAATGGCAGCCTTGTCAGCGGCGCGCTGGCTGTGCAACTGCGCCTGCAGGGCTTCCAGGTGAATGCGCGCTTCATCGATGGCATGCTCCAGCCGCTCGCGCTCCTGTTGCGGATCGCCGCTGGCGGTTTCGCTGACCTGGATTTCCACATGGCGCACCTGGAACACTTCGCCCACCGCCAGTCCCGGCGACGCAGCCACACCGAGCAGCAGATTGGGATCTTCCGAGCGTGGGCGCGGCGCGGGCGCGGCACCAGCCGACACTTCAAAACTGGCCGGCGCGGGCGCGGGCTTGCAGCCCTCGTCGCCCAGCCCTTCCCAGAGCAGCGGCGTCAGGGTCGCGATCGCCGCCTCGGCGTCGTCGCCCTTGGCGATCAGGGTCACCTTATCGCCCTGACCGATCTCCAGACCCATGATGGCGACCACGCTCTTGGCATTGACCGCCTGCTCACCCTTCTGGATGCGGATCTCAGCCTTGAATTTCTTGGCAAGATTGGCCAGCACCGCTGCCGGACGGGCATGCAGGCCGGTTGGATTGGGAATCAGGATGGCTTCGGAGGTGGCGGTCTTGATCGACTCGACTGCGGTATCCACCACCGCACCGAGCAAAGTCAGTTCCAAAATCACATCCTGACCGGCGGCAACTGCGCCGGAATGCGCCGCGAAGGTCTCGACCCGTTCGCTGTTGGTGATGACGATCTGGGTGAGTAGGCTCTTGGCATGGGTGGCGATAAAGTCGGCGTCAAATTCAATCAGCTCATCGCCGGCCTTGACCGCATCGCCGGCCTTGACCTTCGGGGTGAAACCGCTGCCCTTAAGGCCGACGGTGTCCAGGCCGATATGCATCAATACCTCTATGCCCTGCGGCGTGGTAACGGTGACGGCATGCCCGGCCGGGTGCAGTTGCGCAATCCGGCCATCGCAGGGCGCGCGCAGGCACTGATCCAGTGGATCAATGGAAATGCCATCACCGACCATTTTCTGGGCGAACACCGGGTCAGGTACCCGTTCAAGCGGTACCAGCACACCCGAGAGTGGTGCGGTAAGAGCGATCCGGGTGGCATCATGATCGAGGTCATTTTGACTCTTCATAGTTGTGCTCGATATTTATAGAAATGAAAAACCAGGCCGTGTGCGTGCGCCGAAACGGCATCTGGTCATGAATGGACAACGCCTCCTGACGGTTTGCGCTCAAGATGCTGCAAAGTGTAGATAAAGAATATGCGGTACTCCGTTCGCCTTGAATATTCAGCAACACGACCGGCGTCAAACCCGGAACACAACCGCATATCAATAAGCTGCGCCATAGCCGGAGCAAATGACCACTGAACCTGTCGTGGATCACTCCCGCCCAACCCTACAAAACACCACCCTGACTGGCGATCACGTTCTGATACCAGAAATAACTGGCCTTTTTTATTCTTCGCAGTCCGTTCCGATGATCAACATAAACAAAGCCATACTGTTTCTGATAACCGTTCAGCCAACTCAACAGATCGATAAATGACCAGGCGAAATAGGCAATCACCGGCGCTCCATCGGCAATTGCAGCCTGGCAGCTCTGGAGATGCTGCCGCAGATAATCAATGCGCGGATGATCGAGAATCTCACCCTGTTCACTGATCGGATCCTTATCACCAAGACCGTTTTCCGTGATCATGATCGGAATCTCGCCATAGCGCTGACGAATCCGGCGTATACCGTCCTCAAGTCCCTGCGGGAAAATCGACCAATCCCAGGGCGTGTATTCAATATCAGGATTCATGACTTTCTTGAACAAACCCGGAATGCCGCTTTCCCGCTGGCTGCCTTTCTCACCGCTGACATTCAGGCTGGCCAGACCAACGCCATCCTCCGGGTTATGCGCCAGAAACGCACTCTGGTAATAATTGATACCAATAAAATCCACCGGCGCACTCCTGATCAAAGCCATATCGCCTTCGCAAATGGTCGGTGCCTGATAGCGCTGCTGGTAATAGCGCTGCATGTCCACCGGATATTCGCCCTTCAGACTTGGATCATAGAACCAGTGAAAATCCATCGCCTCGTACCCGTCGCAGGCACGCCGGTCCTCGGCAGCGGCACTGATGGGAAAACCCGGCAATAGAACATGGGCAATGCCGATCATGCCGTCGGCTATTTTCCCGCTGCGGACCTGCTTTCGGTATTCGATCACTGCCTTGGCATGGGCTAGATTGACAATATGCGTCACTTCAACCGCCTGTCGCGGATCGCGCACACCCGGTGGATGCAGACCATCACGATAACCTAGCATGATGAAATTGATTGCTTCGTTAAAGGTAATCCAGTGCCGGACCCGATCACCAAAATGTTCAAAGCAGGTTCCGGCGTAGTGGGCGAAGATATCGATCAATTCCCGGTTCTGCCAGCCGCCCAGATCCTGCAAGTCCTGCGGCAGATCCCAGTGATACAGCGTCACGACCGGTACGATATTATGTTTCAGTAATTCATTGATCAGACGGTCATAAAAAGCCAATCCCTGTGGATTTACCGCACCGGTCCCATGTGGAAAGATACGCGTCCAGGCAATTGAAAAACGGTAGGCTTTCAGGCCCATTTCAGCCATCAGCCGGACATCTTCCAGATACCGGTTATAGTGATCAACAGCCACATCGCCATTAGTGCCCTGATAAGTAGTGCCGGGCTGGTGGGCGTAGATATCCCAAATCGATAGACCCTTGCCATCCTGTCGATAAGCGCCCTCAACCTGATAGGCGGCAGTTGCCGCGCCCCATAGAAAATCATTCGGAAAGCTTGTCATGGCCTCACCTCATTCCATATTAGGCGCCGGATATTCGTATCCAGCCTGATCCTGAATGGGCCGATGGAGTAAAAAGGCCCGCGGACGGAGTCCATATCCGGCCGCGGGAGAGTGCAGGCTCATATACCCACACGGTTCCACCACAGAAGTACGCAGTGCGGACGGCTAGCGCGCAGCAGCCAGCACGGCAGCCGACTCATTCAGGGGCCGCTTGAGGAAGAACAAAGCCGCGGTTGTCACCAGGGTACCGGCCACGATCGCAATCAGGTATGGGCCCAGATTCGTCACCGCATTCGGAATCGGCAGCACGAACACGCCACCATGCGGCACGCGCAGTTCACAACCGGCCAGCATCGAAATCGCCCCGGTGACCGCCGAACCCAGCACCAGCGCCGGAATCACCCGCAGCGGATCCTTGGCGGCGTAGGGAATCGCGCCTTCGGTGATGAAGGAGATGCCAAGCACGGCGGTCGCACCGGCCGATTCACGTTCATCCAGCGAGAAGCGGTTCCTGAACAGCACCGCAGCCAATGCCAGACCCAGCGGCGGCACCATGCCAGCGGCCATTACCGCCGCCATCGGCGCGTAGACCTGGCTGGTGATCAGTCCGGTGGCAAAGGCATAGGCCGCCTTGTTGACCGGCCCGCCCATGTCAAAGGCCATCATCGAACCGAGCAGCAGGCCGAGGAACAGCGCGTTGCTGCCCTGCAGACCCTTCAGCCAGGCGGTGATCGTAGCCAGCGCAGCAGCGACCGGCTCCCCAACCACGGAATACATCAG
>DAITNL010000234.1:0-4113 GCA_036834665.1 Candidatus Competibacteraceae bacterium
CGCTTGTGCAATATCGGGCATGGCCGGCGCGGCCTCGTGCGGGTGGTCGAAGGGGAGATTCACCTCTTCAGCATAGCCGCACCGGCCCTGACTGGCCTTAGCGGCTGCTAAATCTGTCGCGCAAACGCGGTCAGCGTTGAGCGGCTCAGCCGATACATCTGCGCCGGCCGGTGCGCGCCGGTGCGGAAACTGCCGGCAATCGGTTCGATGATGCCCTGTTCGATGATCTTCTGCCGGAATGAGGCCTTGTCGAGGCGCGTGCCGATGCTGTGTTCGTAGATGCGATGCAGCTCGTTCAGGGTGAAGGTTTCCGGCAGCAGGAAGGCCGGCAGCGAGGAATAGGTGGCCTTGTCGCGCAGCCGCTGCACCGCCCGGGCCACGATCCGGTCATGGTCGAAGGGCAGCGCCGGCAGTGCATCGACTGCAAACGCCTCGGCCATCTGGCTGGCATCAAGCAGCGTCGCCGGCACCAGCGCGTAATAAGCCACGCTCAGCGACCAGCCGCGCGGGTCGCGGTGCGCGCCAGAGAAGGTGAACAGTTGTTCCAGATAGGGCGCGTCAAAGCCGATCTTGGCGCGAATCACCCGCCGCGCCGCGCTCTCGGTATCGGCATCCTCGTCGATATGCACAAAGCCACCCGGCAGGGCCAGCGCCCCGGCGAATGGCGCTTCGCGGCGCCGCGCCAGAATCAGGCACAGCCGCTCAGCGTGGATGGTGAATAGCGCGGTATCGACCATGACCAGAGCCTGGGGATGGGCCGCTTCCGTCGGAGTCGTGCTTGCGTTCGTCATGCTTTTTTGTCATCGGCAAATAAGGTTGATCATTCTAGGAAAAGCTGCAGGCCAGTGCCATGCGGCCTAATTAAAATGTAAGTTGCAAAAAACAATTAAGTGGTCTAGTCTAAGGCTCGTGGCAGGGCGATGCGCCTCGCGCGCCACATCCCGACACCTCAACCAAGCAGGAGTACGCCATGGGCAGCGCACGCTGGAGTTCCGCAGACTGGACCCGTTACGCCGACTCGACCGCGCATCGCAGCACCGAAAAGGTGTTCACTGCGCGCAGCATCGATCCCGATCTTGATCCCTTTGGCGTTGAATGGCGTGAATCGCGCGATTCGGCCCTGAATCCAAACTCGACTGCCCTGATCGTCGGTTTGGACGTGACCGGTTCGATGGGCATGATTGCCGACGCGCTCGCCCGGCGTGGCCTGGGCATTCTGGTGGAAGAAATTCTCGCCCGGCAGCCGGTGCCTGATCCGCACATCATGCTGATGGGGATTGGCGATATCCTGCACGATCAGGCCCCGCTGCAGGTGACCCAGTTCGAGGCGGATATCCGCATCGCCCGGCAACTGGAGCGCCTGTGGCTGGAGAAGGGCGGCGGTGGCAATCACTGGGAGTCCTATAACCTGCCCTGGTATTTCGCCGCTCTGCACACCTCGATCGACTGTTTCGAGAAGCGCGGCCGCAAGGGCTATCTATTCACGGTCGGCGACGAAGAGCCACCGCCGGGCATACCGGCCCGGGGCCTGGCCCGGGTGCTCGGCGATCGGGTGGCGCGAGATTTGAACTCGCGGGAACTGCTGGCGCTGGTCAGTCGCCAGTATCACGTCTTCCACGTCATCATCGAGGAAGGCAACTACGCGCGTCACGACCCGGGCGGCGTGCGCGCGCGCTGGGCTGATCTGCTCGGGCAGCGGGTGATCAGCCTGGCCGATCATCGCCGTCTGGCCGAGGTCATCGTCTCGACGATCGCGATTAATGAGGGCGCCGATCGTGAGGAGGTGGTGGCGAGCTGGGCGCGTGATACCGGTGCGGTGGTGCGGCGTGCGGTGGCGACCGTGCCGCGGTCGGCAGCGCGGCGTTAGGGGAGGCGGCGCATGGACAGGACTGCTCAGGTGGTGATCGGCACTCAGTTTGGCGACGAGGGTAAGGGCCGCATCACCGATGCCCATGTCGCCGCCGGTGGCGCGCGGCTGGTGGTGCGCTTTAACGGTGGCGCTCAGGCCGGGCACACGGTGGTGACGCCGGAAGGTCGCCGGCATGTGTTCGGTCATGTGGGCAGCGGTGCGCTGGCCGGTGCTCCGACCTATCTGTCACGCTTCTTCGTCTGCAATCCGCTGCTGTTCCTGCGTGAACAGGCGGCGCTGGCCGGTCTGGACACGCGGCCGGTGGTGATGGTTGATGCGCGCTGCCCGGTGACCACGCCCTATGACATGCTGATCAACCAGTGGCTGGAACAGGCGCGCGGCGCGGCCCGGCATGGCAGTTGCGGGGTTGGCTTCGGCGAAACCCTGGAGCGTCAGCGATCAAATCATGCGCTGACGGTCGCCGATCTGGCCGATGCGGCGACGCTGACACGGCGGCTTGACGCCCTGCGTCGCGATTACCTGCCGGCGCGGCTGGCGCGGCTTGGGTGCGCGGCGCTGCTGGCGGAACCGGACAAGGCAGCCCTGCTAAAGGCGGATGCGCTGCTGGAGCGCTTTGTTGCCGATGCGCGGCGTTTCCTGGACAGCGTCAACGTCATGCCGCTGTCGGTGGCGGCGCGCGGGCGGCACCTGCTGTTCGAGGGTGCGCAGGGGCTGCTGCTCGACCAGGCGCGCGGCTTTTTTCCCCACGTCACCCGCTCGCATACCGGGCTGCGCAATGTGCTGACGCTGGCCGGTGAACTGGGTCTGCAACGGCTAGAGGTGGATTATGTCAGCCGCGTCTATCTGACCCGGCACGGGGCCGGGCCGCTGCCGGGCGAATTGCCTGGCCCGCCCTATGCGGGTATCAGCGATCCGACCAACCCGCCCAATCCCTATCAGGGCAGCTTGCGCTTTGCCTGGCTGGATCTGGATCTGCTCGGGCGCGCCATTGCCGCCGATTGCGGTGATGCTGGCGCCATGCCGAAGCTGGCCTTGCGGACGCGGCTGGCGCTGAGCTGCCTGGATCAGGTCGAGGAGGGCCGGCTGTGCTATCAGCAGGGTGGCGCACACCGGCAGGGCGATATCGAGGCATTGCTGAGGGCGCTGGGCGCGGCCACCGGCATCAGGCAATTCCTGCTCAGCGACAGTGCCGCACGGCGGCCGCTGCAGCAGTACCGGCAGCGCGCAACCCGGACACGGGCGCTGTATGCCGCAAGGCCCGCCCCGCCCAGCCTGTCATGCTAGCCCTTGCTGGCCAGATAGGCCCGCCAGCCACCGAATGCGCTGATGTCGCGGGCGCTGGCCAGGGCGTAAGGTTCGCAGATGAACCCCTTTTCCCAGGAGCCATCGGCCAGTTCCACCGTGCCGATGCCCAGTGGTGCCGGGATGCCGGCCATGAAACCGCCCAGTTGCGCCAGCGGCAGCGACCAGACTTCCACCGCGATGGCGCTGCCGCTAGCCTCGTCGCGGACCATGCCGGGGCGAAACGGTGGCCCGCCGGCCAGGGCATACAGGCGATAGCGGGGTGCGGAAGTCGTCGCCGCGACCAGATGCCCACCGCGCTCGGTCAATTGTGCATTCAGCGGCAGCCCGGACAGGTGCGCGCCGCAGACTACGATCTTGATGCGCGGCTCTTCCACCGCCTGTTCAAAGGCCTGCGCCCAGGCCAGCAGGCGCCGGTCATGGCCGGCATGACTGAACAGCGTCACCCCGAACGGCAGGCCGTGATCCTGCATCCCAGCGGGCACGGCCACGGCGCTGTAATCCAGTAGATTCATAAAGTTGGTGTAGTAGCCGAGCTGGGCATTGAGCCGGATTGGGTCGGCTTCGACCTCGGCCAGGGTGTAAATCGTCCCGGCGGTGGGCGTGAGCACGAAGTCCACGCCGGCCAGCAGGGCATCGGTCTGGCGCTTCAGCGATTGCAGGCGGTACTGGGCCTGGAAAGCCTGCACCGCGCTGGCCTGCGCGCCCGGCTCGATGATGGCGCGGGTCACCGGCAGCAGGTCGCCGGGCTGGCGCTGGATGAAGTCGGCGATGGCTGCATAACGTTCCGCCAGCCATGGCCCTTCGTACAGCAGGCGTGCAGCGGCCAGGAACGGTGCGAAATCGAGCGTGACCGCCTCACCGCCCATGGCCTGCAGACGCTGCACCGCCGCCTGGAAGGCCTGCGCCGCACCGCAGTTGCCGAAAAATTCCAGATGCTC
>DAITNL010000235.1:0-4039 GCA_036834665.1 Candidatus Competibacteraceae bacterium
CACCTTGGTGGGCGATACCGAGCGCCCTGTTCAGCGCGTGGCGCTGTGCACCGGTGGTGCGCAGTCGTACTTTGAGGCTGCCATCGCCGCCGGTGCCGACGATATCGACGAAATGCTCGTGTGGTGGCGCGACGTGGACCTTGGTGGACAGTTCGCGCATCACGGTGGCGGCGGCGCTGATTTCGCCGATGGTTTCCTTCTTGACCCGCAGACCGGCCAGGATTGCTGCTGTCATCACCGGGGAAATCTCGCCGGCCATGATCTGGCGCATCAGCGAGAGCATCTCGTCGTAGAAGATCTCGCGGTGTTCGATGGTGCGTTGCAGGGCTTCCTGGGCGGTGATGAGCATCGGAGTCTCCGGGGCGCCGGGCGATCGGGCCTCAGCGCGGATTGAGAAAGTTGTGCAGCAGGGCGTGGCCGTGCTCGGTGAGGATCGATTCGGGGTGAAATTGCACGCCTTCAACCGGCCATTCGCGGTGGCGCACGCCCATGATTTCGTCGCAGTCACCGTCCGGGGTCTGGGTCCAGGCGGTGATCTCCAGGCAATCGGGCAGGCTGTCGCGCTCGATGACCAGGGAATGATAGCGCACCACGGTGAAGGGATTGGGCAGGCCAGCGAACACGCCCTGACCGCGATGGTAAACCAACGAGGTCTTGCCGTGCATCACCTCGCGGGCGCGGATGATGCGGCCACCGAAGGCCTGGCCGATGCTCTGGTGGCCAAGGCAGACGCCGAGAATGGGTATCCTGCCGGCGAAATGCTCAAGGGTGGCAAGCGATACGCCAGCTTCGCTGGGCGTGCAGGGTCCGGGTGACAGAACGATGCGCGCCGGCTTTAATGCGGCTATGTCGTCCGGGGTGATCTGGTCATTGCGATATACCTGCACCTCTTCGCCCAGTTCGCCGAAGTACTGGACCAGGTTGTAGGTGAAGGAGTCGTAGTTGTCGATCATCAGCAGCATAGCGCGGCTATCCTTTTGTTCTGTATGGCCATGGTTCCAGATGATCGGCTTTGATACCCATGCGCCGCTGGTCGGGAACCGAATGCACGAAAGCCATTATTGTCCCCCATATCGGTCAAGTGGACTACCGCGCCTGTACTGCAGGGTGCAAGGGTGTTTCTTCGCTCCGCTGGCGCGTTGCTGTCAGGGTCGTTGGTTGCAACAAAGCCGTCAGCAAAGCGCTGCCGGTTCAGCATATAGATACCGCTGAAAGCCGCTAAACACCTTCCCAATCTCATCCGGCCGGCCCAGATCAGCCACGGCATCCGGAATCGAGTCGTGATACTTCAGCTTCAGCAGCGGCGTCAGCTTGGCCTGATCCAGTTCTTCCACCCCAAGCGCCACATAGTGCGACAGCACGAAGTCGAGAAACACCCGCTGCTTCGGATTGAAGTGCTCACTGATGCGCGCCATCGCCCGATCCGCCCGTTCCTTGCGGGTCAGTGGTTCCAGTGCATAGGCGACATGGGCCAGCACGTCGAACAGGTCGCTCTTGTCGGCATCAATGATCTTCTGCATTTCGGCCAGTTGATCCTTGCCGAATCCCTTTTCGGCTAGACCTTCCAGCAGTTTCCGGCGGGTGTCCGGTGCGCTCCACAGCGCCCGCAGTTCATCTTCGTCCTTGAAGAAATCAGGCAGCCTGCCGAACAGCGCCGCCATGAATTGCTGCGCTGACATCGGGGTGCCGTCCGGGTGCCAGAAGCGGGTGACCGCCATGTGCTGAATGGTGCGCGATTTGCCGTCCGCCAGTTCCACCTTCACCTTCTTCGTGCAGACGCAGGGCCGCTGGCAGCACTTCGGGCAGGGGTCTTTGGCGCATTCGCAGGGCGACATGCCGCAGCGATAACAAGCCGTTGGCGATTCCTTGATGCAGGTGCAGGGATGTGCATGGCATTTGCTGCAAACCTCCGGCTCAATTGGCTCGCCATCCCATTCTGGGTCGCTGAAATGGTGGTGCGCCTTCACGAAGTCGTAGATCGTAAAATAATCCTTGCCGTCGTAAAGCCGGGTGCCGCGCCCAATGATCTGCTTGAACTCGATCATCGAATTCACTGGCCGCAGCAGCACGATGTTGCGCACGTTGCGCGCATCGACGCCGGTGGAGAGCTTCTGCGACGTGGTGAGGATCGTCGGGATGTGCTTCTCGTTGTCCTGAAAATCCCGCAGCCATTGCTCGCCCAAGGCGCCATCGTTGGCCGTCACCCGGTGGCAATAGTGGGGATCGGTGCTGGTCTTGATCTGGTTGATGAGATCGCGGATTGCCAGGGCATGATCCTGCGTGGCGCAGAACACCAGCGTCTTTTCCCGTTGGTCGATCAGCGACATGAAGATCTCGACGCGCTTCTTCTCGCGCTCCCTGATCTCGATGATCTTGTTAAAGTCGCTTTCCTCGTAGCGTTTCCCGGCTTCGACTTCACCTGCGACCACCTGGTCGTCGGGCGTATAGACGTATTCGTCGAGGGTGGTTGAAATCTGCTTGACGCGGAAGGGCGTCAGGAAGCCATCGTTGATGCCGTCCTTGAGCGAGTAGATAAACACCGGCTCGCCAAAGTAGGCGTAGGTATCGACGTTGTCCTTGCGCTTCGGGGTCGCGGTCAGGCCAAGTTGTACCGCTGGGGCAAAGTAGGCGAGGATGCCGCGCCAATTGCTCTCGTCGTTGGCGCCGCCCCGGTGGCATTCGTCGATGATGATGAAATCGAAGAAGTCGGGCGGATATTCGCCGAAGTAGGGCGTTTCGCCCGGCCCGCTCATGAAGGTCTGGAAAATGGTGAAGAAGAGGCTGCCGTTCTTCGGCACCTTGCCTTTCTTACGGATATCTTCTGGGTCGATGCGCACCAGCGCCTTGTCGTCAAAGGCGGAAAAGGCGTTGTAGGCTTGGTTGGCCAGAATATTGCGGTCGGCAAGGAACAGGATGCGCGGTCGCCGCGTCGGCTCTGCTTCGCTCTTCGCGTCAGTCAAATTCCATCGGCTCTGGAACAGCTTCCACGCAATCTGGAAAGCGATGAAGGTCTTGCCGGTGCCGGTCGCCAGCGTCAGCAGGATGCGCTCCTGCCCGGCCGCGATAGCCGTCAGCACCCGCTCAATAGCGATATCCTGATAGTAGCGGCCTTGAAAGAAGCCGCCCTTATCCTCGAACGGCACAGCAGCAAAGCGATCCCGCCAGGCGTTCTGGCTGGCGAAGGTGCGCTTCCACAATTCATCCGGCGACGGGAACGCAGCACTCTCGCCTTCCTCCGCCGTCTGCATGTCAATGCTGTAAATGCCTTGCCCGTTGGTGGCATAGGTAAAGCGCAGCGCCAGTTTGCCGGCGTAGTCCTTAGCCTGTGCCACGCCTTCGGTTAGCGCCTTGTCCCACGCCTTGGCCTCGACCACCGCCAGCTTGGTGTTGCGGTATTCCAGAACGTAGTCCGCCGTTAGCGGTTTACCGCGCTTGCCTGCGCCCTCCAACCGGCCGAGCGTGATCGGGTATTCACGCCGGATGCGACTGCCTTCAACCACGCCCCAACCTGCCGCAGCCAGGGCCGGGTCGATATGTTCGGCGCGGGTTTCGGCTTCGTTCAATTTTGCTTGCCTCAATCAAAACCCGATCAAGAAACCAAATCCTTGGCGGCTGCGGTAACCGATTGAAAATAAATAAATCACGATCTCGGTGCCGCGTCCGTTACCCACCCGAATCAAAACCCAGTCAAGAAACTCAAGCCCAATGTGGCACATAACCGGCTCGCGGGTGATCAGGATCGGCAACTCGAATCAAGCCTGCGCTCAAGGTTTTGTTGATCACTCCTGTGGCTTGGGAGGCATTCTTCGGATCGATGCCCAGGCGAAGGCAAAGCGTCGCGTTCTTCATCTTGTCCCCACTGAGAAACTTCAGCACTGCATGAAAGTAGCAGGCGCGCACACGCTCATCCGGAGTCATTTCGGCAAAGGTGCGCGGCCCGTAAAGCACCACCTGCATCGAGTTCTCATCGGCCCTGAACAGAGGCGGGGGGAGCTGGAAAACCTCCACCAGCGCAATCACCTTGTCTAGGCCGCTACCC
>DAITNL010000236.1:0-4028 GCA_036834665.1 Candidatus Competibacteraceae bacterium
CTCCACACCGCCGATTGAGGGCTCGGCAACCACCGCCGCTGGCGGATCCAGCAGACCGACCAAGGCATCGAACAACCGCGACTGATGCAAGGGCTTGGTCAGATAGGCGCCAAAACCGAGTTTGCGGGCGCGCATGCCCAGCCCCCTCTCATCGAGATCAGCCAGCAGCAGCCGGGGCAATGCCGCATCTTCAGGCCGCTGCGCCAGACCGGCCAGCAGCGTGGCCAGTTCCGGACTATCCAGCGCCAGGCCGACGATCAAGGCGGTAAAGGGCGCTTCCGCAACCGCCAAACCTGCCAGTGCCGCCTCAGCGGGCGCAGGTTCATCATGATGCGCTGGCTCGCGCCCAGCGCGTGCTGCAGCAGCGCGCGCGCGCCGGCGCCATGCTCGACCACCAGCACCCGCATCTGCGGCTTGCCCATGCGCATCGGCGCTACTGCATCCGCCACCACCTGCAGCGGCACCCGGAACCAGAAAGTCGAGCCGCTACCCTCATGGCTGTCCAGGCCAATCTCGCCACCCATCATCTCCACCAGGCGCTTGCAGATGCTCAGACCCAGACCGGTGCCGCCAAAGCGGCGCGTGGTCGAACCATCGACCTGGGTGAAGGGCTGAAACAGCCGGTCACGCGCGGCCAGCGGAATGCCAATACCGGTATCGAGCACCTCGAAACGCAGCCAGACATGCCCCGCGGTGCTTTCATCCAGCACGCAACGCACCAGGATTTCGCCCTGCTCGGTGAACTTGACCGCGTTACCGATCAGATTCAGCAGCACCTGCCGCAGGCGCCCCTCATCACCCAGCACCGTGCCTGGCACAGTCGGCGCCACGAAGGTCATCAATTCCAGGCGCTTCTCGTGGGCGCGCGGTGCGAGCACATCGGCGGCGCCCTCGACCAGTGCCACCGGCGCAAAGCGTTCCTGGCTGAGATCGATCTTGCCGGCCTCGATTTTAGAGAAATCGAGAATATCGTTGATGATGTGCAGCAAGGACTGGCCCGACTGCTGCACGGTCAGGGCAAATTCGCGCTGCTGCGGGTCCAGTGGCGTATCGAGCAGCAGATCAAGCATGCCGAGAATGCCGTTCATCGGCGTGCGAATCTCGTGGCTGACCGCAGCTAGGAACTCCGACTTGAGCCGCGAGGCCTCCAGCGCCGCATCGCGCGCCTGCTCGGCTTCCTGCTGGGTAGCCAGCAGGCGCCGGTTGATCGCGCCCAGCTGCCACCCCATCGCCACCAGCGCCGCGACAGTCTTTTGCAATTCCAGCACCGGAAATGCCGGCATACGCTGTTCGTAACGACCGCCGCCAATGCGCGCCACCAGGGTATCGATGGTTGCCAGTGGTCCGGCAATCAGCGCGGCCATGCTCTGCGCACGCCGATACAGCGCGATGAAAAAAATCATATAAAACAATATTATACCGGCAATCATCCAGGCGCCGATCACCAGCAGCCGATAGCCAAGCGCGCTGGCCTGAGCATAGATATTGTCTTCCGGAACCAGCACCAGCAGCTTCCAGCCGGTTTCCGGAATGGTCGCCCAGGTTGCCAAGCGGGCGCCGTTCAGATCCAGCGCCAGCACGCCGCTGCCCTGATCGCGCAGCGTCACCAGCGCTGGCCGTTGGTAGATGTTGAAGGCTTCAGGCTTGAAGGTATCGCTGCGGATGAAATCGGTGTAGGCGTGCGCGGTCAGTTCTTTCAGACCCCAATCCGCCTCGCCAGCCGGCGGCAGCGCCAGCAGGGTACCGGTCCTGCTGACCAGTACACCATAACCTTGCCAGGGAATCGCCAGATTGAGAATCGAGTCGACGATGGTCGCAACCGTGACATCCAGGCCAACCACGCCTTCGAGAAAATCACCGCGATAGACCGGGGCGATGCAGGACACCATCCAGCCCTGCCCGGCCGGATCGACATAGACATCGGTCCATACCGGCCTCCGGTCGGGATTGTGCGTCGCATCGGCCTCGTAGTAGAAGTTGAAGCTGGGAATGTCCATGCCCGGCGAGTATTGGCTGAGGACATCAAAATACGGATAAATGCGGTTGAGCGAGTCGAAGGTATTGAGATAGATCTGCGCCACCAGCGGCTGCGTCTGCTGAATGTCGCGCATCAGTGGATCAAGACGCGCACTGCGCCAGGCTTTCTCGCGCTGTTCCGGTCCGACTGGAACGATGCCGCTGTAAAACAGTGCACCGCCGCCATTGTCGCGGGTGGTGTAATACACGCCCGAGCTGGTCTGGGCGTAGCGGTCCTTTTCCGCTGGGGGCGGATCGAACGGTTCCTGCAGAATGCGGGCGGTTTGGCGGCGAAACAGGTCGGTGACCTGGGTAATACCCAGCAACTGCTTCTGAATCAGGACAGCTTCGCGCTCGGCGATCCGGCGCAGTTCATCGCTGGCCACACCCCGCACCGTGCTGATGTTTTCCTCGGTGGCAAAATGATTAGCCGCCAGATAAATACTGATGATGAGGACTTCGACCAACAGCAGCGGCACCAGCGCGGTGCGCAGGTAGGAGCGCCAAACCCATTGCAGCAGGGAAACGGCATCCTGCCCTCCTTCGGCTGGTTCAGCAGCCATGCTCAGGCACTCCCGGGCCGATTGCAGTGGCGCCACCGTGCAAAACGCACGGTGGCGCCACGCCTAAACACGAGCACTTGTCACCAGGGTACATGCTCAATAGTAATGCGCGATCCGACTCGTGCCGTCATAGCTGGTCAGCACCCGGACCCGGTCACCCGGATAAAACGGCTCATCGGCAGCCTGGGTCACGGCAATCATCCGCCCACCATCCAGACGCACGGTGATCTCCAGTCCCTGCTGACGGGTCACGTTTTCCTCGATCGCCGCGCCGGCCAGGCCACCCAGCACCGCGCCACCGACAGCACCGGCCACCTGACCCTTGCCCTTGCCGATGCTGCTGCCGGCCACGCCGCCCAGCGCCGCGCCGGACACTGCGCCGACGCCGCTCTTGGTGCCTTCGATCATCACCGGGCGCACGCTCTCCACATAGCCCAGACGCACCTCCTGAGCCTGCTGCACCTGGTCACGGGTATAAGCGCTGCCGGACATGGTGGCCGGGCAACCGCTGAGCACACCGGCACTTGCCAACACCATCGTTACCAGCACAGTTGTTTTGATTACTCGCATACTTCACGTACCTCATAAAAAAGATCAGTTTTCTCAACACATCAGGCCCAAACCGGCCCAGAATTATAACGAAACTGGGGCGCTAAACGACCCATTGCGACTGGAATCCGATTTTGCCGGCCCCCTGTGCGGGCAATATCAGGCTCAAAATTGCCTCTCCATCCAGACAGTTGCTTAAATATTTTACTTAAACATCCTAATCGAATCTGTGATGCTCACCGACTGCTTTTCTCCAGTACGGACCAACCGTCACCCTGTATCCGAGGCCACACCATGAACACCGCCACCACGGCCATGGGCTGGCAGGCCTCCCTGACACTGGCTTTTCAACACCACGCCGCGCGCACTTTCCTAGGGCACTGCGCGCACCAGGGCCCCCTGCAGGTGCAGCGGCCGTTCTACCCGGAGGGCGATGCAGTCTGCCATATCGCGCTGCTGCATCCGCCCGGTGGCGTCGTCGGCGGCGATGAACTGCGCATCCAGGCCCAACTGGCGCCGGGCGCGCAGGCCCTGCTGACCACCCCGGCAGCGGGCAAGTTCTACCGCAGCGCCGGCCCGGTCGCCCGCCAGATCCAACAGCTCAGTGTCGATGCCGGCGCGACCCTGGAATGGCTGCCGCAGGAAAGCATCATCTACGCGGGCGCCCGGCTTGATACGCTGACCCGCATTGAGCTGCACGGCGATGCCCGCTGCATTGCCTGGGAAATCGTCTGCCTGGGACGGCCCGCTGCGGGTGAAACCTTTACCAGCGGTCAGTACCGGCAGGGCTTCGAGCTGTGGCGCGAGGACGAGCCGCTGTATCTCGAACACGGTCGCTATGCCGGTGGCGATGCCGTACTGACCGCACCCTGCGGCTTGCAGAGCCAGCCGGTCACCGCC
>DAITNL010000237.1:0-3998 GCA_036834665.1 Candidatus Competibacteraceae bacterium
GGGTATGACCGGCGAGTGCTCGCCGTACAGGCCCAGCACCGGGGCGCGGATGGCGTGCAGCACGGCCGGACTGAGGCCATCGTCCTGCAGCAGGTCGTGGCGGATCGAAGTCGCCTCCTGCAGGCGCAGCCAGCGCTGGGCGGTGCCGTTGCGGCGCTTGCCACCGGCCGGAGTGGGGAACAGCGGCATCGGCAGGGCCGGCGCGTTGGGATCGGTCTGGGCCTGGGCCATGGCGGTGAGCAGCGCGTAGCCGCCCTCGGGGGCATCGGCGTTGAGTTCGATGCCGGCCCGGCGCAGCAGCGGTTGCCAGCGGGGCCAGTCGTTCCAGTCGCGCAGGCGGTGATAGGGCTGCAGGGTGCGCAGGCGGGTATCGGCCAGGATCACGCTGCGCACCCGCTGGGGATGACGGCTGGCGCAGTACAGGGCGATGGCGCCACCGAAGCTGTGGCCGAGCAGATGTACCCGCTCCAGACCGAGGTGATCGAGCAGTTCGATCAGATCTTCGGCCATGCGCGGGATGGTGTAGCCGGTGATGGGCATATCGCTGCGGCCATGACCGCGCAGGTCATAGGCGGTCAGCGCACACAGCCAGGATAGCGCCCGGACCACGCTCAGCGGCCAGAAGCCGAGGCTGGCAGCCAGACCGTGCACCAGCACCAGCTCGCCACCCGGCGCGCGCTCGTCGCGGCTGGGAACGCGCAGATAGTTGAGGTTGATGCTGGATAGCCGGGCGACCGGCATTATTCCTCCAGATAGCCAAGCATGGCCAGTTGCGCCAGGATCTTGTCACGGTCGGCGGCGGGAATGGCCGCGTCCTGCAGGGTGCCGTCCTTGACCGGGCAGGTCGGTGGGCCGGAGCGCACCGCGCGCTGTGCCAGGAAGGTGCTGCTGAAAGCCGCAGTCATGACCCGCCCGTCGAGATCAGCCGGAATGGGCAGATCCAGGCTGTGCAGCAGGGTCGCGGCGACATCGGCGATCGGCAGCGCGTGTTCGTGCCAGCCCGGTTCGATGCCGGGACCGCCGGCCAGGACAATACCGTCCGGGTGATGGGTGCCGGTCGGCACCGGACGGGTGGTGACCACCGGGTCGAGGTTGCGGATCGAGACGAAGCCATAATCGGCCAGCACCAGCGTTAAATCCGGGGCGCTGGCGCTGGCCGGACCGGGGAAGGCCGCCTCGCGGGTCAGCACCGCGCGGATCACCGCCTTGCCGCTGTCGGGATCGCGCAGAGCGTACAGCTGTTCGATTAAGCGGGCGCGGAAGGCTGCATAGTCAGCCGGGGCAATGCCGGGCTGGCCGGGTTCGTGGGCGACGCGAATCAGGATGGCGTTGCTCGACGGCGTCGGGCAATAGGCGACGGTTTTCTCCCAATCCAGATAGGCGAAGGGGCTGGCGGCGCGGCGGCGCGCCGCATCGCTGTCGCCGACTTCGCGATAGTGCAGATGACCCAGTTCGGCCAGATAGCGGTTGATGCGCACCACCTGCCGCGAGGCGGTGAAGCCATGGTCCGAGGCCATGAAGACCTGGGTATCTGGTCCGGCCAGGCGGATCAGTTCTTCCAGATAGCCATCCAGGCGGCGGAAATAGTCCAGGCACAGCGCGCGCAGCCGCAGCCAGTCGGCATCCGGTTGCGCGGGGCGCAGATCGGGATCGAGATAGGCCCAGGCCTGATGCTGGATCTTGTCGGTGCCATCGAACATGACGGCCATCAGCGCCGGCCGGTCCTCAAGCAGCAGCATGCGCGCCACCTGGAACCAGAGTTCCTCGCGCGGCAGGTGATAGCCGATCCAGGCCGCCAGATAGTCGCTGTCCATGTCCTCGCCGATCTGGTTCTCGCGCTCGAAATCCCAGGCCAGTTCCTTGGGGTGAAAACCGGGAATGGTCTGCAGGCGCGCGTAGAGTCCGTCCGGGCTCATGTTGCGGCGCAGGTGCTTCCAGGGCGTGAAGCCGGGGATCAGGCTGCTGCCTTCCAGGGCCGGCGGCGGTGCCATCATCGGGAAGTTGAGCGCTACTACCGGGCGCTGCTGGCGGCTGGCCAGACTCCAGAGCGTTTCACAGCGAATATCGCGGAAGTCATAGAGGGTGAAGAACACCTCGTGCTGCCGATCATCGACGCGCATGAAGTCATAGACGCCGTGCGCGCCGGGATTGCGTCCGGTGAACAGCGTGGTCCAGGCCGGCGGGGTCAGCGGGTGCGGGGTCGAGCGCAGTGGGGCGCGAAAGCCCGCAGCCATGAACTGGCGCAGGAAGGGCATGACCACACCTTCGCCAGGCCGGTCGCGGGTCAGATCGTCGAGAATGTGAAAAGTGGCGCCATCCAGGCCAAGGAACAGGGTACGAGTCACGAGGGGCTCCGGGAGCGTTGGTTTCACGGGCCGGCGCACGGCTTGGGCGCGGTACGGTGGCGTTAACAGGGATCATGCAAGCAACACCGACATGAAATGCCATTTTAAGTCCGGGTCATTGAATGCCGACTGAATCGACTGCACGATCAATAAGCAAGGTACCGCAGCAAACCGGTGGTCGCAACCGCGCGCCGCTTATGGAACGGATCAAGCGCCCCGCAGGAGGGCTGCAAGCGCGCGCCAGCCTGATAGAGTTATGCACACCAGGATATGCGCCTGGTCGGTTCGCCCTGCACACATGGCGCAGGGCGATGCGTCGCCCGCATCCGATTCGTGAGGAACACCATGCAACGTCGTGATTTCATCAAACGCGCTGGTCTTGGCCTGGCGGCTGCCAGTACCGCTACCGTGGCTAATCTGGCTGCGGCCGAAGATTTGCCCCCCATCAAATGGCGCCTGGCGTCGAGTTTTCCCAAGAGTCTGGACACGCTGTATGGCACCAGCGAACTGCTCACCCAGCGCATCGCCGCCATCACGGGCGGCAAGTTTGAAATCCGCGCCTTCGCGGGTGGCGAGATCGTGCCGCCCAATGGCGTGCTGGATGCCGTGCAGCAGAACACCGTCGAATGCGGCCACACCTGCGGCTATTACTACCACGGCAAGAACAAGGCCTTTTCCCTGGATACGACAGTGCCGTTTGGCCTGAATGCCCGGCAGATGAACGCCTGGTATTACTACGGCGAAGGCTGGACGCTGTTTCGTGAATTTTTCGCCAAGTACAACATCGTTAATTTCCCCGGTGGCAATACCGGTACGCAGATGGGCGGCTGGTTCCGCAAGGAAATCAAGTCGCTGGAGGATCTGAAAGGGCTGAAAATCCGCATTCCCGGTTTTGGCGCCGAAGTCTTTTTGGCACTGGGCGCGGTGCCGCAACTGCTGCCGGGGCCGGATATCTATCCAGCGCTGGAGCGTGGTGCGATTGATGCCGCTGAGTGGGTTGGGCCGTATGACGACGCAAAGCTCGGTTTCTATAAAGTCGCCAAATTCTATTACTACCCGGCATGGTGGGAGCCGGGTCCGATGATTTCGTTCTACGTCAATAAGGAGCAGTGGGAGAAGCTGCCTAAGCCCTACCAGACTGCCTTTGAAGTGGCCGCTGCCGAGGCCAATGTGCGCATGCTGGCCAATTATGACGCCAAGAATCCGCCGGCGATCCAGTATCTGGTGCAAAACGGTGCGCAACTGCGCCGCTATCCGGACGATGCCATGAAAGCGGCCTATGAGGCAGCGCAGAAAATCTACGCTGAGGAATCCGCCAGGAACCCGGATTTCAAGAAGCTGTTTGATTCGATGCGCGCCTTCCAGCAGGTCTCTGACATCTGGATGGGCTTGGCGGAAAATACCCTGGCGACCTTTATGCAGGGGCAGTTGCGGGCGAAGAAGTAGCCGCTCGGTTCACGGTCTGGGGTGAATGGCTGTTTTCAACACCATCGCCAGGGTCGCGGATCGCCCTAAGGGTGATCCGCAATGTCCTGTAACGGTCCTGGACCGATCCAATGCACACCTGCCGGTTTCAGGAGATGCGGTAGTGACTCACAGAGGAGAGCAGGTTAAATTGTACTGATGCAAGAAGAGTTGGATGACGCTCTCATG
>DAITNL010000238.1:0-3913 GCA_036834665.1 Candidatus Competibacteraceae bacterium
ATGAAGCGCGGCTTGGCTACGAGGAATTCGGCAAGGAAGTCCATGCCTATAGCGTTGGCTTCTCCGATAGCGACATTCAGGCGGTGAAAGGCTTCGCCGACAAGGTGATCTTCAACTCGATTTCGCAGTTGCAGCGCTATCACGCTGAGGTGCGCGACCTGCAGATTGGCCTGCGCGTCAATCCCGGTATCAGCTATTCGCATTTCGATCTGGCCGATCCGGCGCGGCGCTATTCGCGGCTGGGCGTGCGCGATCTGGATGCGCTGCTGGCGGTCGCGCCTTTGATCAAGGGCGCCATGTTCCATTTCAACTGCGAAAACGACGATATCGACAATATCGCCGCTGCCATCGACCATATCGGTGAACAGTATGGGCCGCTGCTCGACCGGCTCGACTGGGTCAGCCTTGGCGGCGGTCTGTATTTCACCAAGGCCGGTTATCCGTTGGACCGATTCTGCGCGGTACTGAAGGGGTTTAGCGAACGCTTCGGTGTGCAGGTGTACCTGGAGCCCGGTGAAGCGGCGATCACCGAAAGCGCTGAACTGGTGACTACGGTGCTGGATGTGCTGCATAACGAAATCGACATTGCCATCCTCGACGCCTCGTTGCAGGCGCATATGCCCGATCACCTGATCTATCGCACCACGCCGCGGCTGAATGCGCCCGCGCCGGGTCCGCACCGGGTCATGCTCGCCGGCCGTTCCTGTCTAGCAGGTGACATATTCGGCGAGTATGCTCTCGAAGCTCCGCTGCAGGTGGGCAGCGAAATCCGCATCGCCGACGCCGCTGGCTACACCATGGTGAACAAGAACTGGTTTAACGGCCTGCCCATGCCTGCCATCGTCGTGCGCCGACTGGATGGGACGCTGGAGCGCGTCCGCGATTTTGCATACGACGACTTCAAGCACAGCCTTTCCTAAGTCCAGGAGACCTGACCCCCTATGAAAAAAAACGTGCTGATCATCGGCGCCGGCGGCGTCGCCCATGTCGCTGCCCACAAGGCAGCCATGCATAACGATGTACTCGGCGATATCTGCATTGCCTCGCGCACGGTGGCCAAGTGCGAAGCGATCATCGACAGCGTGCAGCGCAAGGGCCATCTCAAGGATGCGTCGAAAAAGCTCTACGCGCGTGCGCTGGATGCTCTCGACATTCCGGCCACGGTGAAGCTGATTCAGGAGACCCACTCCGGGATCGTCATCAATCTGGGCAATGCCTTCATCAACATGTCGGTGCTGGAAGCCTGTCTGGAAACCGGCGCCGCCTATATCGACACCGCGATTCACGAAGACCCGGACAAGGTCTGTGAGAACCCGCCCTGGTACGCCAATTACGAGTGGCAGCGCAAGGACCGCTGTGCGGCAAAGGGCCTGACCGCCATTCTCGGCGCTGGCTTTGATCCGGGCGTGGTCAACGCCTACTGCGCGCTGGCGGTCAAGCGCTATTTCGACCGGATCGACACCATCGATATTCTGGATGTCAATGCCGGCAGTCATGGCAAGTATTTCGCCACCAATTTCGATCCGGAAATCAATTTCCGCGAATTCATCAAGGTCTGGACCTGGATCGACCGCCAGTGGCAGGAATACCCGACCCACTCGGTCAAGCGCGTCTATGACTTCCCGGTGGTCGGTCCTTGCCCGATCTACCTGAATGGCCATGACGAACTGCACTCGCTATCGCAGAACATCGACGCCAACAGCATCCGCTTCTGGATGGGCTTTGGCGACCATTACATCAACGTCTTCACCGTGCTGCGCACCCTTGGCCTGCTCTCGCACCTGCCGGTGACCCTGAGCACCGGTCAGGAAGTCGTGCCGCTCAAGGTGATCAAGGCGCTGCTGCCCGATCCGCAGACCCTGGCGCCCGGCTATACCGGCAACACCTGCATTGGCAACTTCGTCAAGGGCTGGAAGGACGGCAAGCCGCGCGAGGTCTTCATCTACCAGGTGTCCGACCACAAGAAATGTTACGAGGAAGTGGAATCGCAGGGCATCAGCTACACCGCCGGTGTGCCGCCGGTCGCGGCCGCTCTGCTCATCGCTCAGGGGCCCTGGGATGTGCAGCGCATGGTCAATGTCGAGGAACTCGACCCGGAACCGTTCATCGCCCTGCTCGACCAGATCGGCCTGCCCACCGAAGTGCGCGAGATCGAACCCGGTAGCGCGGCGTCCTTCAACGGCACGGTGCGGGCGCTGGAGCAGGAACTTGCCGAATCGACCGCTACGGTCACGGTGTCGGCGGCCAACCCGATGATTGCCGTACGCAAGCCGAGTGCTACGCCGCCGCCGGCTGTCTGATCCCGTAGCCGCCGGTATCGCCCAAAGGCTTTTCGGCCCCGTGCCGGATGGCCTTTTTGCATGCCGGCCGCTGCGCGCTTTCTGTATTGAATGAAGGTGTACCGCCATGTACCAGAACTACTATTCGCCCGCCGAGTGGGACCGGATCCTGAACTTCGCGCAGACCAAGGAAACCCCGTTCCTGATTGTGCTGCTCGATCGGGTGCGGCAAAAGTTCGAGCAATTCCGCACCCATTTTCCCAGCGCCAAGATCTATTACGCGGTCAAGGCCAATCCCGGCACCGACGTGTTGACCCTGCTGCGCGATCTGGGCTCGTATTTCGATATTGCCTCGGTGTACGAACTCGACAAGATGCTGGACCTGAACGTGGCGCCTGAGCGGCTGAGCTTTGGCAACACCATCAAGAAGGCGCGCCATGTCCGCGAGGCCTATGAGAAAGGCGTGCGCCTGTTCGCCAGCGATTGTGAAGCCGATGTGCGCAACATCGCCCGCGAGGCGCCCGGTTCGCGGGTCTTTTTCCGGGTGCTGATGGATGCGCTGACCTCCGATTCGGATTGGCCCTTGTCGCGCAAATTCGGCTGCCAGCCGCGCATGCTGATTGATCTGGTGGCGCTGGCCGCCGATCTGGGGCTGGACCCGTATGGGATTTCCTTCCATGTCGGCTCGCAGCAGCGCGAAATCCCCGCCTGGGACGCGGCGATTGCCCAGGCGCGCCATCTGTTCGACTGGGCGGCGGAAAAGAATATTCACCTGCGAGCGATGAACATGGGCGGTGGGTTTCCGGCCGATTATCTGATCCGCTGCAATCCGCTGTCGGTGTATGCCGAGGAGATCAACCGCTACGTGGGTCTGCACTTTGCCGATGCCGTGCCGGACATCTATCTGGAGCCGGGGCGGGGTCTGGTTGGCGAGGCCGGGGTCCTGATCAGCGAAGTGATATCGATTGCCAAAAAATCGAAAACCGATCTGAAGCGCTGGGTGTATACCGATGTCGGCATTTTCAATGGCCTGATGGAAACCATCGACGAGTCGATCAAGTATCCGGCCTATACCGGGAAAGGCGGTGAAAGCGGCGATGTGATCCTGGCCGGGCCGACCTGCGACAGTCTCGATATCATCTACGAGCACCACAAGTACCAGTTGCCGCTCTCGCTGGAAAGCGGTGACCGCATCTACTGGCTGTCCACCGGCGCCTATACCGCGTCCTACAGTTCGGTGGAGTTCAACGGTTTTCCGCCCCTGCGCACCTATTACCTGTAGCCGAAGAGGCGCCGCACTGCGCGTGCGGTGAACAACCCCGGCCGGCCGTGCCGGGGTCAGGGTTTCCTAGCCGGGCGGTCAGTTCCTCCAGGTCGCCATATGCCTCCTGATCGCGCTGATCCTCCGCCAGGGCCTTGCGCACCCGCACCAGAAGGTAAGAGTCCTGCCGCCTGAACCAGAGTTCCGGTCAAGGTCTGCCCTTGGGCTAAGTACGCCATGGTTTTGGTTCTTTGAGGGGGATGGGGGCCAGCCAAGCCTGATGAAGTGCGGCGGTGTCCTGCGGGCAGATATCAATTAATTGGAGTTTCACCGTGATTGATTTCGCCTCGGTCCATCCTCGACTCATCAATCC
>DAITNL010000239.1:0-3868 GCA_036834665.1 Candidatus Competibacteraceae bacterium
CCCGCTAGATCGTTGCCCGCCGCGATAGCGGCGGTCAACTGGTGAGTTTACTGTTTAACATTTTGATTTCCATGCCCCTAACGACCCGATTCACCTGCCCCGCGTAGCGGGGTCAGGTGCAAGCTACAGTTAGGCCGGTTGGTTGAAGTTGGATTGCCAAAAAGACGGCAACTTAATTTATTCGACTATGACTGTCAGTCGGTTTTATTGTTTTCAAATGCGAGCAGTTCCTCTAATAATTGATCGCAAATTATGACACTCTGTTTATATCCGTCACAATCAATCAAAAAATTATATCTATATTCTTCAGCGCAAACTGTAATTACCTGCAAAGCCATAAAATATTTTGTTTTATCCGTGGTAAATTTTGTAGTTGCAATAACTTCTTCTAGTAATTTCTGTAACTTGTGAGTTCTACTATATGAACCAAATTGGCTTCTAGTTTCTAGCAGGTGTTTTAAAAATAGCTCGATCATTTGTTGATAATGAAAGCATTCAATCGAGCAATCTTTAATATCCGTTGTTTTTAAAATATCTATTGCGACGGCGTGCTCCCAAGACTTGCCGGCCAAATTTTCGATATTTTTAAATTTACTCAGTTTTTCTTGATACATGGTTGTTGTGCTCACAAAACGTAGAGAAAAATTTTTTAGCCAAACCTAACGACCTGCTTCACCTGCCCCGCGTAGCGGAGTCAGGTGCAAGCCCCAGTTAGGCATTGTCGTTACTAAGCATCTTGATGATGTGTTTTGCCAAGCGTTCATTAATTTCTCGATGTCGAGGGACAGGTTGAGATATTTTGGTGCGTGGATTCTGATACCAATCATGGTTGCCACCATGGCGGATAAAAACGCAGTTCATATCCTCAAGCCTCTTTATTAAATCCTTGCTTTTCACGACACTTCTATCTCAGCAACTCGGCGAACATTTGATATTGTTCCACTAGTTAGTTCCTTATAAATATCAATCAAATTTTCTTTTAATTCTTCTTCTGTTTCACCTTGAGTCCAGTAATCTGGAAATTCATCAAAGTAGCCCAACCACATATCTTCATCTTTCCAATAAGTATATTGCCGTTTCATCGTGCTACCTCACCAATCGTTATCAGCATATTTAGATGTTTGTTGGATATACCTGCCCCGCGTAGCAGGGTCAGGTGCAAGCCACAGTTAGGCCAGTTGATTGAATGTTGGGTTACCAAAAAGACGGCAACCCAACCTACAGGGCTGACGAACCGGTCGATCAGGTCCTTCGGGATGCTCGGCAGCTCAGGCGCTGCTACCCGCTTCTTGCTCGTCTTATTCGGCATACTCGCTCCTCGACAACAGGGTATACCTCACACACAAAATTTAGGACAGGTTCGGTCAGTCCGAACGGACCTGAGCGAGCAGGTCCCTGGCACGCCGCTGCAGCGCGGTGCATTTCTGTCCTTGCCGCTCCAGACGCTCGATCTGGGCCTCCAGGTCGCGGTGGTGGTTGGAGATGTCCCGCCCCAAGCTGGCGCGTTGGTCACGCAGCTCGTTCAGCTCGGCTTCAATCCCTCCTTGGATCACTTCGACAAAGCCCTGTAACCAGGTCTGTACTTGTCCACTAACTGTGGCCTGCCACTGCTTGACCGCTTGCTTGATCTCACTCTCGCGCTTAGTGATCCATTCGTAAATCTGGTTACGTGCCTCGGTGTGCTTGTTGCGTTTGCGCCAAGCAGTTAGTTGGACCGCAGGGCTAGGGCTGCGGACTGGAACTTGCTCGGTGGCATCGAAGCGTCGATCCATAAGCTGGGCGATGGCCCGGATCCCCTCTTCACCGAAGTCGAGCTTCTCTAACTGGAGTGCTACTACATCCTGGTGGATGCCACCGCTTCCCCCCTCCTTCTGCTGGAACGCTTCGTGCTCGCGCTCAATCGACCCCACAATATCCTTCCAGCGCCAGCTTATGTTGCGATTGAGGTCGTGCGGCTTTCCACGCGAACCGATCTTGCCGACCTCCTCTTCGAGCAGATTGCGTATATCCTTAACCCCCTCATCCAGAGTTCCTAGCAGCTGCTGATCCACATGCGCGTACAGGCGCCGGTCAAAATCGGCACGCACCTTTGCTATGAGTAGCTCGATATCAGCCCGGCGCCGGCGGGTCTCGCCCTCCTTGGTGCGGATGCGCCGGTCCAACTCCTCGGCGCTGAGGTCGTGGGCATTGCGCCTAGTCTCCAAGGCCCGGCGGCGGTCCTTCAGGCTAGACTCCACCTGACCGAGCAGAGCGGCAAGCTTATTCACGGGCGGTTCGAGCAGACGCTGACCCTTGTTCTCGAACAGAAAGTCGCGCAGGCGCTTCTCGAACTCCAGAACTCCGCTGCACTTCTCAGCCTCCGGTAGTTCACTCACACCGAGTTTGCTCTGCATCTGTTTCCAGTACCAGTTGAACTGGGTCACCCCGGTGCCGTTGGAGCGGGCGACTAGGGCGGCGAGGCTGGAAACCAGACTGATGCCCTCGGGGCGCTCGAGCATCTCCCGCAGCCCAGGCGGCACGCATGCTCCGTCTGCAACCATGCCCTCGATCAGCCGCGCCATCACCTCGTGCTGATAGGCCTGGACTTCGGCGCGTTCTTTGGCAGGGACGTTGTCGATCTTGTTCATCACCAGTAGCAGCTTGCTGAGCCCGACTGGCAGCAGTGCCTTGCTCAGGAACTCCACGTCTTGGCGGTCCCCCGGGCGCCCAGCGTAGAGGACCAGGACCACGGCGTCTGCCTGGGCGAGGTACTCGGTAGTGACGCGCTCACGCACTAAGTCGGGGTCGTTGGTCCCGGGAGTGTCGATGAAGTCGATGTGCGCCGGCCAGCCATTCAGCGGTGCCTCGATCTGCACTTTGCGGGTAATGGCGGTATAGCGCCCCTGTTTATTTTCAGGGTTGAAGGCAGCGACGTAGTCCTTGAGGTCGGCGAGGGCGATGGCCTTGTCGGTGCCGAGGAGCCGATCAAGATTCCAACCCACCTGGTCGCGGGCGTCCTTGACCAGACGACAGTAGGAAAAGGCCTTCGTCTCCGCCTCATCACTTGCGGGCGGCTCATCTCCTTTCGAGCACTCCACTCCATGGTCAGTGGTATCGGGGGAAGGCTTATTGTTGATTTTGTTCCACATGGCCTGTCCGATGGCCTGTCCGGCTGCTGCTAATACTTTTACTTTTACTGTTTCGGCAAAGTCCTTCGCTCCCTCGACAACAATGTCCTTCGCTCCATCGGCAACTATGGAGAAGCCCTTTTCCTCATGGCATTTCTGTTCCAGTTCCTCCCATTCCTCCCGTCTGTAGAATTCGACCCGGACGCTCTCTTGCTCGGCGTGGCGGATGCAGGTGAGCTTGGCGGTCTGGGGGGTGGCGGCGCTGGGGAGGACCTCACGGCCAAAGAGCAGAGCGTTGACCAGGGTACTCTTACCGGCCTTCATCTGGCCAACGAAGGCAACCTGGAAACGCCCGTTGCGCAGCCTTTCCAGCCCCTTGTTGATTCCATCCAGGTCCCAGGTTCCCGGATTGGCAGTGGAATCGGGTGGTGGCGGAGCATCGGCGCTGCTAAGCCAAGTAAGGGTTTCCTGACCCAGGTCGGTCACTGCTTGGCGCAGGTCTGCGAAATCATTGAATTCTCTTTTCATAATACCTCCAGGGAATCAACGGGAGAGGGTTCGATAGCGGGCAAGCTCTTTACAAAAATCGGTGACCTCCGTGGCGAACTTCAGGTGTTTTTGACCGATGAGTTCGGCTTTATCGTCCTGCCCCTTGGCGGCCTCGGTGAGGTACGCCTGCCACTCCCGCAGATCGGTAGTGGATCATTGAGGAGAGTTTGGTTATGATAGGGAGATGAACTGTTATCATTGTGGTAGTGAGC
>DAITNL010000240.1:0-3866 GCA_036834665.1 Candidatus Competibacteraceae bacterium
GGTCACGCCGCCATAGCCGACGTGCGTGACGCTGCCATAATCGGCATGATAGGCGCCACCAAAGCCACCGCCACCGTAGCCGGCGCCATGCCAGGACGTGAAGCCGCCCGCACCGGCGTGAAAGCCGCCCCAGGCGCCTGCAGTTAACGGCAGGAGCGCGGCACTGGCTATTCCGAGCGCTACAAGAGAGTTCCGCATGATTGTGATCTCCGCAGGATTACGGTTTCGGCCCGGTGAGGGCGCGGAAATCCATCGCGGCGGCCCCGTCCGGCTTGACGAAGGTGAACAGCTTCTCGGGAAGTTCGGGGTTCAGCTTCCAGTCGTGGAACTCGACCATGAAGCGCGGCGCGCCCTGCACATTCGGCAGGGTGCCGGCGATCATGCACGGCAGGTCGGTTTTGGCATCGATCCAGATTTGCCCCTCGATGCCCGGTGCGGTGATCGCGACATGCTCGCAGCGCGCGCCGCGCAGGACTGAATAGCCGGCATAGAAGGCGCTGGTGGCGTCCTTGGTCAAGACCGCATAGGGATCGCTGTAGAGCACATCCTCGAACGGTAGCAGGATGTCGAGGGTTTTGGGCGCGTCGGTGGTGGCGTAGAACTTATGATTTGGCTCGTAGGCGGTCATTTTTTCGCCGTTGAAATAGAAATTAAACGGCGGTGCATCGCCACGAATCTCGGCGCTGAGTTTATTGGGGCGTTTGACCGCAACCACGGATTCGGTGAAGAAGGTCAGGAATTGCCCGGTGCCGCCCGGTGCTTCGCTCATGCTGCGGGTGCGGACCAGGAACGCTGGGGTGGAAGCCAGTTTGGCGCTCATCTTTTTCACCAGATCGAGCGCGCCCTGTTCCATGATCTTGGCCGGTGCGGTAGCAGGTACGGGCGCTTTCTCCTGACCGAGAACCGTGCCAGGGATGAGCGGTGACAGCGCGGCGAGCACCAGGGCGGTGCGCCAGGTTTTAGCCTGCATGGACTCCTCCATCATGTTCGGGATTCTTGAAGGTTCGGGAATGGCGGCTTATCACGGTCCATCGCAGTGCGGATCCTGCCGTTCAGTCCAGGTACGATCCTGGGCCCCGAAGGGTGGTGCGCTCGCCTGAAAACAGCGGCAAACTTTTACGCTATGGATGCGGGTACGCTTGACATACCGCGACACTCCCGGATTAATCTGGGGCATTTAAAGCGTAGAACCTAAAGCGTAGAGCATAGATAGTGCGGTGCACGTCAAGACAGGTCGCAGGATGGATTTACCGCAAAAAAACATAGTCGCCGAAGGCAAGATACGCATTGGTCCATTGATCAATATTCCCCAGCTCCTGCGCGAGCAGGGTATTGATCCTGAAGGGGTTCTGGCTGAAGCAGGTCTGGAGTCGATCCTGTTTGACGATCCCGAGAATGTAGTGTCTTTCGCCAGTGGGGGTCTCTTGCTCAAAATCTGCGCCGAGCGCAGCCGCTGCCCGTATTTTGGGCTGCTGGCGGGGCAGAGAGCTGGCCTGTCGTCGCTGGGGCTGATCGGGCTGCTGGCGCAACATTCGCCGACCGTGGGCGCAGCAGTGCGCAGTCTGGTGCTGTATCTGCATGTGCATGAACGGGGTGCGGTGCCGGCGCTGACGGTGGATCACGGACTAGCGGTGGTGAGCTATGCGATCTATCAGCAGGGCGTGGAGGGAACCGCGCAGATCCAGGACATGGCGATGGCGGCTACGTTCAACATCCTGCAGGGCCTGTGTGGTCCTGCCTGGCGACCGACCGAGCTGCTGTTTTCCCATCGTCCGCCTGATCGCCTCGGACCGCATCGCCAGTTTTTCCAGGCGCCACTCCGTTTCGACATGGAGCAGACGGCCGTGGTGTTTCCGGCGCACTGGCTGGAGCGGCCCGTGCTCAATGCCGATCCCTGGGTACGGCGGATTATCGAACAGCACATCGCCGCGCTTGAGAAGTTGAGTCAGCATGATCTGGCCAGCCAGATCCGCCGGGTCTTGCGCGTCCTGCTGTTAACCCATAGTGGTTCAGCCCGGCAGGTGGCAGCGTTTTTTTCGCTGCATCCGCGTACCCTGAACCGGCGTCTGCAGGCACAGGGCACCACGTTTCAAAAACTGGTGGATGAGGGGCGCTATACCATCGCCCGGCATTTGCTGGAAAACACGCGCATGTCGATGGGCCAGATCTCGGCGGTGCTTGACTACAGCGATGCCAGCGCCTTTACCCGGGCATTCCGGCGTTGGGCGGGAGTGGCGCCGATGGCGTGGCGTTCGGGGCGGTCCTGAACGGTTTATGTCGGCCGATCACTGCCGTGCAATGCGTCGTTGGTGTCGAACCGTGGAACTCTACGGCTGCACGCCGGATGCGCCGCCCAGACCTTGCGAGTCGGGAATCATTGCCAGGGCAATATCCTCGTCAAAGCAGTGCTGCTGGCTGATCGTGCGATTGAGCAGATCCAGTTCGATAAGCAAAGCCGGATGACGGTGCTCGGGCAGTGTCCGGGTCAGGTTCTCGATCATCGCGCGCAATCGCCGCTCGATTTGCAGGTTGCCTGCTCCGCAATGGCGGATTTCCCGAAAGCTGATATGCACGAAATCTTCCCAGTTTGGCGTGCGCAACACCACGCGCGGCTGACCGGTGTGATCGATGATTCCCTGATCACGCAGTGAGCGCGTGCCGACCATGCGCAGCAGGCGATGCAATTGATCAATCGCCAGCACAGCCGTGGTCGGGTCATTGATCGCCGCCGACAGGGCTTTCAGGGCGATATCGACCTCGATGCGGAATGAGAACATCGGGTCCTGTTCCATGGTGCGTTCTGAACCGAGTGCGACTAGATCGCATAAACGCTGGCTGTTAATGGCCTCCGCATTGCCATAAATATAAAACATCGGCTCATCGACGCTAATGAAATCACCAACCTGCACCGCAAATTCAATCACGCAGTCAGCGCGTTGCGCTTCGCTCACTAAGCCCCGCCAATTCACGGCCAGCACAATGGCCGATCTACCCCGGTGAGGAATGACGTGATCGGGCGAGCTGCGTTTGATGACCGCTGCTGAGTAGGCGATCTCTTCAGGCGCACGCCGTGACAGCCATGTCCTGAATCGTTTCCGGGTGGACAGTGTTTTCGCGTCAACACCCTGTGTTGGATTGGGATAAACACTTTGGATGACGGCAATGCCCTGTTCGGCGATACGCCGGACCAGACTGACGGGACGCAATAATTTCGCGCAATAATCAATCAGGACAATGAATGCGATCAGTGAGGCCAGCGCGAATAGCACGGCCAGGAAAATCTGCATCTGAGGCACGTTGCCACTCTGTCCGAGCAGCACCATTGTGCGGTTGGCCCACAGCAGGGTGAAGACAAACAGGCCGATAATCCAGCGAATAACGTTATCGCACAGCAGCGTGGTCGCGATGATTCGTGGCGTGTATTGACCACTGGCGACCTGAATGGCCACAAGCAGAGAACCGAATGTGAAAACCAGGCACGACAGGTTCAGGGTAAAAATGCGGTCGAGGATGGCATGCGCCTCTGCGGCGTTAACTGCAAAAAAACCGGTTTTCAAGTCATAAATGCCTTGATTAACCATCCAGCCACCGAACTGTTCAGACAGTCGCTTGATGATGATCTCGGTAAGCACAGCCAGGACCGGGACAATCCACAAAGCCGAGCGGATATAGCTTCTGATACTGTAGCGATGACGCCAGCTCAAGTGAGTGCTCCCGGATCAGGGTCAACCGTGCCTGATGTGTGCTTGTGGTTCAAAGTCCTGTTGATGGGTTCCCGCTACACAGGTTGCTGTGATAACGGGAACCGGGGTGGGTGAATGTCTGCAGGAGGGTCGGTTATCAGCGACGGTTGATCCAGCCGCCAC
>DAITNL010000241.1:0-3849 GCA_036834665.1 Candidatus Competibacteraceae bacterium
GGTTGCGCAGCGCGCGGCGACTGTCATCGATCTCGGCCAGCACCCGCCGCGCCCGTGGCAGCAGGACATGGCCGGCCTCGGTCAGACGCGGCGCACGGCCCAGGCGATCGAACAGGCGGCTCTCAAGTTCCAGCTCCAGCGTTGCGATGCGCTTGCTCACCGCCGGCTGGGTCAGGTGCAGGCGTGCAGCAGCCAGGGAAAACGAGCCGCTATCGGCGACCGCGACGAAGGCTTGCAGGCTGGCGATATCCATGATGAGCGCGCGCCGGAAATTTGATATGCCGATAGTTTATGGGAATCATAAAAAAGATGAATTGGCGTTATGTCAAGCGGCACCGTAAGCTGGCCACCACTGAATGACAGGCTGTGAGGATGACAGGAATGGCCGCTAAGACGCTGTATGACAAGCTCTGGGATGCCCATGTGGTGCACACCGATGCCGATGGCACCGCACTGCTGTATATCGATCGCCATCTGGTGCATGAGGTGACCTCGCCGCAGGCTTTCGAGGGCTTGCGGCTGGCCGGGCGCGCGCCGTGGCGGCTGAATTCCATGGTCGCGATGCCCGATCACAACACCCCGACCGATCCGGGCTTTACCACTATCGCCGATCCGGTGTCGCGCGTGCAGGTCGAGACGCTGGATGCCAATGCCCGTGCGCTTGATCTGCGCTATTTCCCGATTGGCGATGTCCGCCGTGGCATCGTCCATGTGGTCGGACCGGAGCAGGGCGCGACCCTGCCGGGGATGACCGTGGTCTGCGGTGATTCGCATACCTCGACGCATGGCGCATTGGGTGCGCTGGCCTTTGGCATCGGCACCAGCGAGGTCGAGCATGTCATGGCCACCCAGTGCCTGATTCAGAAAAAATCCAAAGCGATGCTGGTGCGCGTCGATGGCCAGGCCGGGCCGGGCGTGACCGCCAAGGATATCGTGCTGGCGATCATTGGCCGGATCGGCACCGCTGGCGGCACCGGCTATGCGCTTGAGTTTGGCGGTGAGGCGATCCGGGCGCTGAGCATGGAAGGGCGGATGACGGTCTGCAACATGGCTATCGAGGCCGGGGCGCGCGCCGGCATGGTGGCGGTTGACGATACGACCCTGGAATACGTCAAGGGTCGGCCATTCGCGCCACAGGGCGACGTATGGGAGCAGGCGGTGGCGGCCTGGCGCGATCTGCATAGCGATGCCGATGCAGTGTTTGACCGAATCGTTACGCTGGATGCGGCGACCATCAAGCCGCAGGTGACCTGGGGCACCTCACCGGAAATGGTTGCGGCGGTGGATGAGTGCGTGCCCGATCCGGCCCGGGAAAGCGATCCGGTCCGGCGCGAGGGCATGGAGCGGGCGTTGCGCTACATGGGCCTGCAGCCCAGCCAGCCGATCAGCGCGATCCACCTGGATCGGGTGTTCATCGGTTCCTGCACCAATTCGCGCATTGAGGATCTGCGCGCGGCGGCAGCGGTGATCCGCGGGCGCAGCGTGGCCGCGAGTCTCAAGCAGGCGCTGGTGGTGCCGGGTTCTGGCCTGGTCAAGCAGCAGGCCGAGGCCGAAGGGCTGGACCGGATCTTCACCGCCGCCGGTTTTGAATGGCGCGAGCCGGGCTGTTCGATGTGCCTGGCGATGAATGCTGACCGGCTGCTGCCCGGCGAACACTGCGCCGCGACCTCCAACCGCAATTTCGAGGGCCGGCAGGGCCAGGGCGGGCGTACCCATCTGGTCAGTCCGGCGATGGCGGCGGCGGCGGCGCTGGCCGGGCATTTCGTCGATGTGCGCAGCTTCTAGGAGAGCGCCATGCGTGCGCAACTGGTGATCGGCAACAAGAATTATTCGTCCTGGTCGCTGCGTCCCTGGCTGGCGGCGCGCCATGCCGGGATCGCATTCGATGAAATCTGCATCGCGCTTTATACCCCGGAGAGTGCAGCGCAGATTCAGCAATACTCGCCGTCGGGCAAGGTGCCGGTGTGGTGCGAGGGCGATGTTCTGGTGTGGGATTCGCTGGCGATTTGCGAATATCTCGCCGAGCGTGCGCCCGCACTGTGGCCAGCGGATGCGACTGCCCGTGCCGTGGCGCGTTCGGTCAGTGCCGAAATGCATGCGGGGTTCGCCGCCTTGCGTACCGGCATGACCATGAATGCCCGTGCGCGTGGCCGCCGGGTGCCGGTCACGCCGGAGATCGCGGCGGATATCGACCGTATCGAAGCGATCTGGACCGATTGCCGCACGCGCTTTGGCGCTGGCGGTCCCTGGCTGTTCGGGGCGTTTTCCATCGCCGATGCCATGTTCGGCCCGGTCGTGCTGCGCTTTGTGCCCTACGGTGTGAGCCGCCCGGGGGTAGTGGATGATTACGTCGCGACCTGGATGGCCGATGTCCATCTGCAGGCGTGGATTGCCGCCGCTGAACAGGAATCCGCAGTGCTCGAACACTTTGAGTGCGGTCGCTGAGCGCGGCCGGGAGTTGCCAAAATGACACCGTTTATCCGACTCGATGGCCTGGTGGCGCCGCTGGATCGCGCCAATGTCGATACCGACGCCATCATTCCCAAGCAGTTTTTGAAATCCATTCACCGTTCCGGCTTTGGCCCGAACCTGTTTGACGAGTGGCGCTATCTGGATCATGGCGAACCGGGCATGGACTGTTCGCGCCGGCCGCTGAATCCGGAGTTCATCCTCAATCAGCCGCGCTATCAGGGTGCGAGCATTCTGCTGGCGCGGGAAAATTTCGGCTGCGGCTCCTCGCGCGAGCATGCGGTATGGGCGCTGCACGAATACGGCATACGCTGCGTGATCGCGCCGAGCTTTGCCGACATCTTTTTCACCAACAGCTTCAAGTCCGGCCTGCTGCCGATTCGCCTGCCGGATGTGGTGCTGGATCGCCTGTTTGCGGCGGTCGTGCAGGTCGATCTGCCAGAACAGACGGTCACCACGCCGGATGGCAGCGCGTTCGCCTTCGAGATCGACCCGTTCCGCAAGGAATGCCTGCTGAATGGCTGGGACGACATTGGCCTGACCCTGCGCCACGCCGCTGCGATTCGCGCCTATGAAGCCCAGCGCCAGCAGGCCGCGCCCTGGCTGTTTGCCTGATGGCTTGACTCAAGGAAAAACCATGACTGCCAAAATTTTGATTTTACCCGGTGACGGTATTGGTCCCGAGATCGTCGCCGAAGCAGTGAAGGTGCTGGAATGCCTGCGCCAGGAACACGGTCTGGATGTGATTCTGGAACAGGGCCTGCTCGGTGGCTGTGCGGTCGATGCGCTCGGCGCGCCGTATCCCGAACAGACCCAGCGCCAGGCGCGCGCCGCCGATGCCATCCTGCTTGGCGCGGTCGGCGGGCCGAAGTGGGAGCAGATCGAGCGGCCCTTGCGCCCGGAACGCGGCCTGCTGGCGATTCGTGCCGATCTGGAGCTGTTTGCCAATCTGCGCCCGGCGCTGCTCTATCCACAACTGGCCAGTGCCTCGGCGCTCAAGCCGGAGATCGTCGCCGGGCTGGATATCCTGATCGTGCGCGAGCTGAACGGTGATATCTATTTCGGCCAGCCGCGCGGCATTCGCAAGCTGGACAATGGCGAGCGCGAAGGTTTCAACACCATGCGCTACAGCAGCTCGGAGATCGAGCGCATTGCCCGGGTGGCCTTCGAGGCCGCGCGCAAGCGTCATCGCAAGCTCTGCTCGGTGGACAAGGCTAACGTGCTGGAAGCCTCCGAACTGTGGCGCGAGGTGGTCGAGCGGGTTAGCGCAGACTATCCGAATGTGGCGCTGTCGCATATGTATGTCGATAACGCCGCCATGCAGTTGGTGCGCGCGCCCAAGCAGTTTGACGTGATCGTGACCGGCAATCTGTTCGGCGA
>DAITNL010000242.1:0-3797 GCA_036834665.1 Candidatus Competibacteraceae bacterium
GAACAGGCATGCACAATATCCGGAGTTCCCGGCACTGAACGATCGCCCGCTTGCACCTCGCGCCACATTTTCTCAGCCTGATCACTTGCAATATCAACAAACGGACTCTCAACCCTGCCTTCCCTGATTTGCACTCCCTGTGAAGTATCATGATTCAACCATGAACCAAATTGATGATAAAGAATATAGTCATGCTCTGGCGCTACCTTGACCATGGCCCGAATCAGCGAATCCGCATACCAACCGCATCCCGCTTTTTCAACACACGTTTGTGCCACATCAAATCCAATCCGCATGGCTATACTCCTATATCGCGCGACATCTTATCAAACTCAGACAGCGTTACATCGTCCAGCGCAACACCAAATTCACGGGCGTAACTCAAAGCAAACTGCACAAAATAATAAGCATAAGTCCGCGCTTCCTGCCCCGTGGACGCCACAGCACGCAGCTCTTCATCAGCACGATAATGGGCAAGATGCTTCAACCAGCGTAATACCGACGACGGGCGCGTGCTATGCCGTATTACTGTCTGCAACAACTCCCGATGCACCTTCACTCGCTGCCCCAAGGTTTTGGTTTGGTCATGCAAACGCGAACCTGCCAGACGAATACCCTGTAGATAATGAAAATCCGTTTCCCGTCCAGCCCGTAGCCAATATTCATAATCCAGAGCATAATTCAGAGTATCATCAAAAAATCCAAATCGCTCCAGCGCTTTTCGCCGCCAAAACACCGCCGGTTGACACAGGAAACAAATATCCTGTAAGCGCTCATAATTCCAAGGCTCACAATAGTATGGTTCCATAACTGAACCATCAGCATACAAATGGTCAGCATCACCATATAAAAACCAGCATTCTGGATGCTCTTGAAAATAACTTCTAACCTGTGCTAGTGCGCCCGGATAATAAACATCATCTGAATTCAGATATGCAACAATCTCACCGGTCGCCTCACGCAAACCTTCATTGATCGCATGCGCCTGACCATAATCCGGCCTGGAAAGCCAATCAATTTGGCCCTCATATTTGCGCAGAATATCCACCGAACCATCGGTACTACCGCCATCCCGAACCATCACCTCAACATCCGGGATATTTTGCGATAAAACACTATCCAGCGTCGCCGGTAAAAATTCAGCCTGCTGATAGGAAGGAATCACTATGCTAATCCGCATCACGATGCCTCCTCCAAAACCAATGGAACAGGCCAGAGCATTGTTTCAATACCTGCTGCATCCATGAATGTCACATGAGTAAACTGCACCCCATGACGGCGATGATCTACACCACCATTCAAATGCTCTGCTCCCATAACTCGCAAGCGCAAAAACTGATGTGGTCCAACAAAGTGAATCCGCACTCCACGCTGTCGATAATCAGCACAGCAAAAACTGCCAAACGGCACGTTTCCCAGATATACCAGCAAACGCGCGTGTGGTGCATGCGCAATAAACCTGATCTCTACTACACCACCGTCTTGATGTTGCGGCAAACTCAACACTGCGTGTTCAGAAATCCACCCATCGACATAAACACCGCTCATACTGAGACGCGGCCAGGTATCCGCACAATGCCGAAAACAGTCCGCTAACTTGCCCGCTTCCCGCTCCAAGCTAAATGCCTGTAAACGTTCTGCTCCTGCTGAGATCAGTCTTTGGCGCAACTCGACATCATGCGCAATACGCCACAGCCCTTCGGCCAATTCCAATGGCTTGCGCGCATCAACGTACAAGCAAGCCTCACCACCCACTTCGGGGATTGAACATCCATGATGGGCCAGAATGGGAGTCTGATGCTGCATCGCTTCCAACAGAGGGATTCCAAAACCCTCATGTAGGGATGGAAAAACCAAGGCACCCGCCGCATTCCATAACTGCGAGAGATTTTCTTCGCTTACGAAACCCAAAAAATGGACCTTATCAATAATTCCGAGACTGGTCGCCACCTCTTTTAAACGCATAAAACGCGCATCTTCATGGCCCGTGAAAACCAATGGCCACGCAGCATCGCCAAGCCGTTGCCGGTAAATACGATAAGCCAGCAGCAAAACTTCATGGTTTTTATGAACCCAGGCATTAGCAGGATAGTAAAAAAAACCACTTGATTTTAACGAGAATGAATCTAAGTAATTTGCGGTTACCGTCGAACCAAAATTTAATCGATCATGGATTGGAATATAAGTATAAAAAGACCGGGTGTTTTCTACACCATAAAATTCGAGCATTCGATTAATTGTGAACTGACTAATACATTGAAAATAATCGCTCTTTTTAACGGCTTCACGAAAGAAACTTTCACGAAATGCGACACCATTCACTGGCAAAGTATGAGGATAGTCGCGATGCAAAACATCGACAATTAAAGTTATAGTGGATACTCCTGGACAGGCATAATCTACCATTCCAAAAGGGCAATACACGACATTTACATTGAGTTGAATTGCCAAGTCAGGCGGTGGCGATAACCATAACCGTTCTTTTGGAGAGTAGGCTGAAGCGGTGGGCGGATTAGAACCAGCCTCCTCGCGAACACAAACCAACTCATCGCAGGAGCGAGCAAGGCTGCGGAGAATTTCATGATGGTTAGCCGACGACGTTAAAAATACAAACTGAAACTCTTTATAGTAGTTGGTGCCAATAAAGCGCAGGAACTCGAATATAAAGTACTTAGCACCACCTGTCTCGCCACCAGGACGGACAGGAGTCAAGTCCACCATAATACGTAAGCGCAATTGAGCGTTCATCGAAAAATCCATCCATCCTTAGAACATGACCGATGTTTTCATCACTGCCCCCGCACAGCGAGAGCCCTCACTGATACGGATATGCAAGGTCATGAGACCCCTAGGCAAAGAAGAGGCAGCAAATAAGCCCTCAAACCCGCACCAATGCAATGCTGTCGGATGGTATGGAGGTAGAGTTTCACCTAGCGACTCTGGCTGCATGGAGCGTTTTTTACGAAACCAAGCCTTGCGCTTGCTTTTACTGTTTAATACGGAAGAACTTTGGGCTTTATAATGTTTACTAAAATCGTAATCAGCAAAGTGCGCTGCCACATCATGGCGCTGTATTTTAGCGAGAGTCACGACAAAGCTCTGACCATTCTCCGCCTCAAATAAAGACTGCAGAATAACCTGCTGCGCATCAAAAGTAGGACAAAACGCCCAGCCCGCCAAATAACATCCTTGTGTAGAACAGTCCAGAACATCAAGATGAAACAGTACAGGCAGAGCAGGATCAGGTTCAGCAGGGACCAGTTGTGCGGAAGAAAACCGGCGATCAGACACGTGAATGTTCGTAGGTACGGTATTTAAGCGCTGCACCAGGTTAAGTTCAGCTTTTGCAGCCAAAGCCGTAGACTTAAAGGACCACATCTCCTCATAGGTAAAATCACCACAAATCTGGCTGTTATTAAGCTTATCTTGAGACTTGATCCATTCAGGTGACATCGACTTTTTTTCCTGCATTTCTCAATAATCCTTTTAAAAACATGAAATTATAGAGACATATTCTTGATTGCATTATAAATAATGCAAAATTGTAACAAGAAAGAAACCAAAAAAACAACATGGTTCTTTAAAAGCAGAAGTCCTATGCCGCACAACGACTTTTAGTTTAAGATTTTGATTTATTTAAATAATAGAGCCACTCAACTGCCAGATTGGCGGGTCAGAACCAGCTTTCAGGGTTAATTTCCATAGAGAACCTTGAAGAACCTCGAACTCACATATCCCGCGCCTGACGATCGGCCTGAGCCTCCTGCAACCACCCCGTCAATTCGCTAATCTGTCGG
>DAITNL010000243.1:0-3768 GCA_036834665.1 Candidatus Competibacteraceae bacterium
CTTTTCGGTGGCGCGTCAGGCGGTGCAACTGGGCTATCTGCCGCGCATGAAAATCGTCCACACCTCGCACATGGAAGCAGGGCAGATCTATGTCCCGTTCACCAACTGGACGCTGTATATCGCGGTCATGGCGCTGGTGTTCGGCTTCCAGTCCTCAAGCAATCTGGCCGCCGCCTATGGGATTGCCGTGACCGGCACCATGATGATCGACACCATCCTGGTTTCCTTCGTGGTCTTCCTGGCCTGGCGCTGGCAGCCGTGGCTGGCCGTGCCCCTGCTGGGTGCGCTGCTGCTGATTGACATCGCCTTTTTCTCCGCTAACGCCATCAAGCTGATGCAGGGCGGCTGGTTCCCGGTGGTGATCGCGCTGGCCTCCTTCACCACGCTGACCACCTGGCGGCGCGGCCGGCATCTGCTCTTCAAGGAGATGGGCAACCTGACCATGCCGCTGGATCAATTCATCCGCTCGATTGAAGGCGCGGCACTCAAGCGCGTCAGCAGCACTGCGGTTTATCTGACCAGCCGGCCCGAAGGCGCACCCTCGGCTCTGCTGCACAACATCAAGCACAACGAAGTGCTGCACGCACGCAATGTACTGGTCACGGTCCAGACTGCCGAAGTCCCCTATGTGGCTGATCAGGACCGCATCGAAATCAACGACCTCGGCCACACCTTCTACCGGGTGTTCATCCGCTATGGCTTCATGGAACAGCCGGACCTGCCCCTGGCCCTGCAAAACTGCGCGGCAAAGGGCCTCGACTTCGATCTGGATAAAACCTCGTTCTTCCTCAGCCGCGAGGTGGTCGTGCCCAAGCTGGCCCCGCCGATGATGCTATGGCGCGAATTGTTCTTCATCTGGATGTTGCGCAACGCGCAAAGCGCCACCGATTTCTTCCGCATTCCCACCAACCGCGTCGTCGAACTGGGCACGCTGGTTGAAATCTAGACCCGCCATCAGGCCGCCAGCACCCGACCCATCTGCCAGGCGGCCATTCCTATCAGAATCAGGCCGGTCGCGCGGTTAATACGCCAGCGCCAGCGCAGATCGATGCGCTGGCGCAGCGCCGCCACGCCGATCGCCAACGCCAGCCACCACAGCGCCGAACCGGTGAACACACCCGCGACCATCCAGGCCGCCGCGTCGGGCGTGGTTGCCATGCCGCCGCCGAGACTGGCGAATACCGCGACGAAGGACAGGATGGTCAGCGGGTTGGTCAGGGTCAGGGCAAATACTGAGGTAAATGCAGCAGGCGCGGATGGTGTTGCCAGCGGAGTCCCGGTCATCGTCGCCGGCACGGTTCGCCACAGGCGCAATCCCATGATGGCCAGGAATAAGCCCCCGGCCCAGGCCAGCGGCTGCGCCAGAGCCACGAAGGTTTGCGTAATCGCGCTGATGCCGAATGCACCGAGCGCGCCATAGCAGGCATCGGCACTCGCCGCGCCCAGACCGCTGAGAAAACCGATCCACGCGCCATGTCCCAGACTGCGCTGCATGCACAGCAGGCCAATGGGTCCCACCGGTGCAGCGATCGATAGGCCAATCAAGACGGCCTTGAAAAACAACAGGCTCTCCACAATCGTGCTCCCACAGATCGCTTACGATGCGGACCCGGTGGCGGCTTGAATGCGCCCGCGGCACAACCGCTGCAACCGTCCATCTACGGCCGCATGCCGGCGCAATAGGCACGCAGCGCGGCACTGATCGCCTCGGCGATGCGTTGCTGATAGGCCGGCTGGCGCAGGCGCGCTTCCTCGGCGCGATTGACAATCACCCCCGCCTCCAGCAGCACCGCCGGCATGGTCGCACTGCGCAGCACCACCAGTTCATCGAACCGGTAGACCCCCCGTTCTGCATCGAGCAGCTTGCGCCCTTCACCGGGAATCGGCTCGGCGTGATGCAGGGTCGGCGTTAAACTCGCCGCGCGCAGGGCATTGCCAAGCTGCATGGCCAGGGCCCGGCTGGCAGCGACTGTCTTAGCGCGGTCCGGCGCGGTGGAAATGAACAGCGAGTAGCCGGCAAAGCGATCGCTGTAGTGCTCAGCGCGACCCTCGGGCGTGAACCACGGCAGCAGGTAGCGTGGCTGCACCGAGTCATGGTGCAGGGACAGGAACAGATCGGCCTTGAACGCAGCGGCGCGGCGGGTGCGCTCAGTCAGACTGAGCTGCTCGTCGCGGCGGTTGATCGACAACACCGTATAATCCTGCGTGCGCAGTTGCGCGGCTACTACCTCGGCCAGGGCAACATTGAACTCCACCTCCGGTAGCCCGCTGGCACTGCGTGCGCCCGGCCGAGCCTGGGAATGGCCGACGTCCAGGGCAATGCGCAGCGCCGGACAGGCCGCCTGTACCGAACCGGCCAGTCCATGGACCAGCAGCAGCATCAGTACAACACCGGTCAGCTTGCGATTTTGCAATATGGTGGCCCTTAGCAAATGCGCGGCAGCAGGTCGCCACTCGGCCAATCCACCAGCCGCCGGCCACCGAGCAAGGTTTCCATCTCGACGAACTGGTCGGCATCGGCGACCACCTCGCCAATCAACATCGCCTCGTCGCCGAGAGGATGCGCGCGCAAGGCCGCCAGCACCGCCGGCGCCGCTTCCGCCGCGACAATCGCCAGCAGTTTGCCCTCGTTGGCAATATAAAGCGGATCCAGACCGAGAAATTCGCACAGCGCCCGCACCGGTTCATGCACCGGAATGGCCGTTTCACGCAGGCGCATGCCAACACCGGATTGCCGGGCGATCTCGTTCAGCGCACAGCCCAGGCCACCCCGGGTCGGATCACGCAGACAGTGCACCCCATCCGGCGCGGTCGCCAACAGCGCTGCCACCAGACCATGCAGCGCCGCAGTATCGGACAGAATCGGCGTCTCAAAGCGCAGATTCTCGCGCTGCGCCAGCACCGCCAGACCGTGATCGCCGAGCGCACCGCTGAGCAGGATGAGATCGCCCGGCTGCGCCCGGCTGGCGGAAATCTCCAGGCCATCGGCCACCACGCCCACGCCGGTGGTGGTGATGAACACGCCATCGCCCTTGCCACGCTCCACCACCTTGGTATCGCCGGTGACGATCGCCACGCCCGCTGACCGCGCTGACCGTGCCATCGAGGCCACGATGCGCTGCAAATCCGCCAGCGGCAGCCCTTCTTCGAGAATAAAGCTGGCGGCCAGATACAGCGGTTGCGCGCCGCGCATGGCCAGATCGTTGAGCGTGCCATTCACCGCCAGGCACCCGATATCGCCGCCGGGAAAGAACAGTGGCGACACCACATGACTGTCCGTGCTCAGCACCAGCCGGCCGGTTGGCCGCTCCAGGCAGGCGGCATCCTCGGCCAGCGGCGCAGCTCCGGGGTCGAAAGTGGCCATGAACAGAGTTTCGACCAGATGGGTCATGGCGCGGCCGCCACTGCCGTGGGCCTGTTCAACGCGACCCCGGCGCAGATCAAGCGCGGCGGCCAAAGGTGCCGGACGCGGCCTCATGTCCGCAGCGATCGGGCGCGGCCGTACTGGTAATGTGCGGCGCAGGCGCCCTCGGCAGATACCATGCAGGCGCCGAGCGGATGATCCGGCGTGCAGGCATGGGCGAACAGCGGGCAATCCTGCGGCTGACGCTGGCCGCGCAACACCGCCGCGCATTGACAGGCACCGATCTCAGTCACCGCCGTGATCTCGCTCAGGTCAAAGCGGCGTTCGGCATCCCAGGCGGCGAACCCGGCACGAATCGCCAGCGCGCTCTCTGGCAACTCGCCCAGTCCGCGCCAGGCAAAATG
>DAITNL010000244.1:0-3756 GCA_036834665.1 Candidatus Competibacteraceae bacterium
CGGCAGCGGCGTCGGCCAGATCCAGGTCAGATGCACGAAGGACACCGCTGCCGTGTACACCAGCAGGCCAGCGGCGTAATAGCTGGTCAGCCAGCGCTCGACGAACAGCCGCCGCAGCCATTCGCGACTGAAGCGGTGCAGGCCATAGCCCAGCAGCGCCAGCAGCACGCCATGCAGCAGCGCCAGGCTGCGCCAATCCGGCGCGATCTCCGCCAGCGGCGCGGCCAGTTGCACCGCCGCCAGCGCGGCCAGCAGGCGCGCATAAGGCCCGCTTAGCGCTCGATCCATCAGTGCACTGCTCAGTGTCGCCATCCAGGCAAAGGCCGCCAGGGTCAGCAGCGCGATTAAACCGCCCGTCAGCAGCAGCAGACGGTTGCCCCCGCTGACCTCGATCAGCCGCGCTGCAACCAGCAGATCCAAGGGCCCCAGCAGCATTGCCAAAGTCAACAGGGTGCCACTGGTCATCACCAGTTCCGGGCGCTTACGGCGGAACTGGTAGCCGGCCCACAGTAGGAAAACGCTGAACGAGAACAGGCTGGCGAAGACCACCAGGGCATTCACAAAGCCCTCGGTATGCGCGATCAGGAACAGCGCACCGGCCAGGAAGCAGAAACCGCCGATAAACCAGCCGATGTTCTGCGCCAGAAAAGGCGCAATCAGCCGCGGCCAGCCGGACAGGGTTTGCAGGGCTTTTTCCAGCGGACTGGGCGCAGCCGGCCGCCAGTTGTCACTCTCAACCGGCATGCTTTCAGGTGCAGATGCCGGTATAGGTGCGGGCCACGGTGCAGCGGCTGATGGATGCTGGGTCAGCGGACGCGGCGGCGGCAATGGTGCCTGCGGTTCCAGCTCCAGACGCAGCGGTACCGGCGGTTCGCGCTGCACATCTGGCACGCTGGACGGTTCCGGGGCTGGTGTGGGTGCCGGTGCGGGTGCTGGCACTGGCACTGGCACAACCGGCAGCCAGGGCGCCGGTCCCAGCGGATGTTCGGCCATCTGCCCAAGCAGACTCCAGGCCAGGGCGCGCCGCTGTTGCCACAGAGCGCTATCTAAACCAATGCCGCCCGCATCGAGATGCTGCAGCCCGGCACGATCCAGTTCGGCGTTTAACCGCTGCCCCCGCTCAGGCGACAGCGCGCCACTTTCCAGCAACCGCTGCAATTCCAGCCGCAACAGCAGCAGGTTTTCCAGATCAGCCGGCGCGCAACGCGCATTGCCACCGCTGACAGACAGAGCCGGAGCTGTTCTCACACCCGACCCGCCCTGCGCTTCAGTGGGTGGGTTGGCTGCCAACCGCAACCGCGCCTGCCTGAGCTGCTGGCGCGTCACGATCAGAACAATCAGCAGGACGAATGGCGACAGCAGCCACAGTGCCGCTACCAGAACCAGCAATGTCCACTCCATGGCAGCCCCCGCATGCTTCAGTTTTCAGCGCCTAGCCTTGCACCTGCTTGCGCAATGCCGCCAGTTCCGCCTCAAGCTCGCTATCGGTTTCCAGTTTGAGGAATTCGCGCTCGACCGGACTGTAATCGCCATACAGTTCCTCGCGGGCTTCCATGCGCGCCTCCATTTCACCGACCTTATCGGCCATGCGCCCAAAGGATTGATTAAGGTTCAGCCCGGTCTGGAAACGGTCATTGACCTGATCCATCTGCTCGCGTGCCTGGGCAGCCCGCTGCCGTGCTACCAGACTGCCCTTCTTCAGGCGCGCTTCTTCCAGCTTCGCCTCCAAAGCCCGCAATTGTGTCTTGAGCCGTTCGCTGCTGCGCCGGGCTGACTGCCAGGACGCCTCCAGATTCGCCACGATGCCGTCGTGCTCCTTGCGGCGCAGCAGCGCCTCGCGGGCCAGGGTTTCATTACCCGCTTCCATGGCTCGCCGTGCGCGCTGCTGCCAGTCCTCAGCCTGGCGGCGCTGATGCTCCAGTTCCTTAGCCAACTGCTTCTCGCTGGCCACGGCATCGATCACCCCTTCGCGGGCGCTGGCAATGTTCTCCTCCATTTCGCGGATCAGTTGCTTGATCATTCGCTCCGGATCCTCGACGCGATCGACCAGATCGTTAAGATTGGCGGCGATTACATCGCTGATACGCTTGAACAGATTGGCCATGGGACACCTCCGGGCAGTCAGGAACAAGAGCCGAAAACGCTTTAAGTTCATCGAGTATAGTCAGCATTTTTTTGCTTGAACAGTGTTCAATTAAAGCACTGAAAAAATCCGCCCGGAGGCGGATTGTGGTCTTTTTCAACCGCTGCCGTATTCAATCGATTCAATCATCCTGCTGCCGACCACCGCGACCACCGCGGCGTTGACCGGCGCCATCATCGGCATTAGCAGCAGCCTTGCGCTGCCGGCCGGCACCACCGCCATCATCAGCAAGCCGCCGGCCACCACCATCATTGCCAAACTGCTGACCGCCGCGTTGTCCACGCCCACCGCGTTGCCCACCATCATCATCATTACCAAACTGCTGACCATTGCGTTGCCCCTTGCCCTGCCGGCCACCACCATCGTCATTGCCATTACCAAACTGCTGACCATTGCGTTGCCCACGCCCACCGCGTTGCCCGGCATCGCCACCGTTGCGCTGCGGCGCGGCATTATCGCCATTGCCACCCAGCGCTTTGCCAAAGGCATCCATGAACGCCTTGCTCTCAGAATTGCCGCCCCCACCGGACTTCTGCTGCATCATGTTCATCATATTCATCACACCCTGCGCGGCATCATCCTGATCCGCCTGCACAATAGGCGATACCAACACTGCCAGAACCGCTAATACGATGCTTTTCACGTTCATCTTCTACTCCAGTGATTTCCTGACTGCTTTTAAACAGGTTTTAAACAAGCGCCCGGTGCCCTGATGCAAATCAAACGCCATTTTTTCACGTTCAGTAGCCACGCCAGGCGCAGCATCGCCATATCGTACAAGCACACAGGATGACTCTTTGCTGAACTGTCGCGCGAGATGTGGAGATCATCGCGTGCCGGTGCGCCGGTGCACCCTGAAAATCTAGAGGATACAACTGTGACTCATGTAAATACCATGCACACCCCCGGCGAACGCGTTGCTATCGTTGCCGGATTGCGCACGCCCTTCGCCCGGCAACTGAGCGCTTATAAGGATCTCAACGCCATTGAACTCGGCGTCATGGTCACCCGTGAACTGCTGGCCCGGGTCGATCTGGACCCGGTGCTGATCGAACGGATGGTCTATGGCTGCGTCGGGCTGATTCCCGAAGCGCCCAACGTCGCCCGCGAAGTGCTGCTCGGCGCCGGCATGCACCCGCGCACCGACGCCTACACCGTCACCCGCGCCTGCGCTACCAGCTTCCAGTCCGCTGTTGACATCACCCAGGCCATCCTGCTTGGTGAAATCGAGATTGGCCTGGCTGGCGGTTGCGATTCCACGTCGGTGCTGCCGATCCAAACCTCGAAAAAGCTGTCGCGGGCACTGATCCATTCCAGCAAGGCCAAGAGCCTCGGCGACAAGCTGGCCCTGTTCAAGGGCATCCGCCCGACGGACCTGATTCCGGTATCGCCGGCGGTCAAGGACTATTCCACCAACCTCGGCATGGGCGATATCGCCGAGCAGATGGCCAAGAATCACGGCATCAGCCGTGCGGAACAGGACCAGTTCACCCTGCGCTCGCACCAACTGGCACAGCGCGCCTGGGATGCCGGCAAGCTCGATGGCGAGGTGATGCGCGCCTTCGTGCCGCCGTTCAAGACCTGTGTCGAACGCGATAACAACATTCGCGGTG
>DAITNL010000245.1:0-1814 GCA_036834665.1 Candidatus Competibacteraceae bacterium
AGCGCGCCTTCGACCTTGCGCAGCAGGCGGGCGCGGACCTCGGGATCGGAGCCGTAGCGGATGGCTTCGATCAGCAGGTCCTTGAGGCTGCGGTCTTCGAACACCTCGCCGAGGATGTCGAACACGCGGCCACCCAGGGCGTCGCGCTCGATCTCCAGCTTCTCGAACAGCCGCTGGAAAACGTCGCCCTCGCGCGTCTCGGAAGCCACCATGTTCCACAGGTGGCAGACCTCGGTCTGGCCGATGCGGTGGATGCGGCCGAAGCGCTGTTCCAGCCGGTTCGGGTTCCACGGCAGGTCGTAGTTGACCATCAGGTTGGCGTTCTGCAGGTTCACGCCTTCGCCGGCCGCGTCAGTGGCAACGAGCACGCGCGCGGTCGGATCGTTGCGGAACAGCTCCTGCACCTTGCGGCGCTCTTCACGCTTCACGCCGCCGTGGATCATCACCACGGCCTCCTCACTGCCGATCAGGCCGCGGATCTTGGTGGCGAGATAGTTCAGCGTGTCGCGGTGCTCGGTGAAGATGATCAGCTTGCGTTGCCGGCCCACGGAGTCGTGCATCTCGGGCGTGTCCTGCAGCAGGCGCGACAGCTCGTCCCACTTGCGGTCCTGGCCGGAGTGCACGACCTGACGGGCCTGCTCCTCCAGGGCTTCGAGAATGATGATTTCGGCCTCGAGCTCCTGGATCGTCTGCGCCGCGGTGGCCTGGTCGACGACTTCTTCCTCGAAGTTCTCGAAGTCGTCGGGCGACATGACGTCGGCGGATTCCCAAATGTCCTCAGGCACGCCGTTGGTGCCGGTGCCAGCCAGCGTCTCGGCCAGTGCCTTGCCGCGCTGGCCCAGCTTCTCTTCCTCGACCCGGCGCTTGAGCTTGTTACGGCGACGCTTGAGCGACTGGTAGATGGCCTCGGGGCTGGAGGCCAGCCTGCGCTGCAGCGACGTCAGGGCGAAGCCGACCGTGCCCTTACGGCCGCCGTCCGCCAGTTGATCGGCCCGCGCGAACTCGGTCTTCACGTAGTCGGTGACGGCGGTGTAGAGCGCGGCTTCGAGGTCGGACAGATTGAAGTTGCAGGTGTAGGCACGGCGCTCGGGGAATAGCGGGGTGCCGTCGAACTTGAGCAGGTCTTCCTTGACCATGCGCCGCATCAGATCGGTGACGTCGACCTTGTGCGCACCGTCGCGGAACTTGCCGTAGAAGCGGTCAGCATCCAGCAACGACATGAACAGCTGGAAATCCTCTTCCTTGCCGTTGTGCGGCGTGGCGGTCATCAGCAGGAAGTGCCGCGTGATCGAGCCCAGCAACTCGCCGAGCTGAAAGCGCTTGGTCTTGTTGATCTTGTTGCCGAAGTAGTTCGCCGAGAGCTTGTGAGCTTCGTCCACGATCACCAAGTCCCAGTGCGACAGGCGCAGCTTCTCCTGCAGGTCTTCGGCGCGCGCGAGTTGGTCGACGCGGGCAACCAGCAGGTCGATGTCGTCGAACGGATTGCCGCTGCGGGACCGCTCGACCTGCTCGCGCGAGAACAGCGAGAACGTCAGGCCGAACTTCTCGAACAGTTCGTCCTGCCACTGCTCGACCAGGCTGCCGGGTGCGACGATCAGCACCCGCTTGGCATCGGCGCGCATCAGCAGTTCACGGATGAACAGGCCGGCCATGATGGTCTTGCCGGCGCCGGGGTCGTCGGCCAGTACGTAGCGCAGGGGCTGGCGCGGCAGCATCGACTCGTAGACGGCCGTGATCTGGTGCGGCAGCGGCTCCACGTTCGACGTGTGCACCGCCATCATCGGATCGAAAAGGTGGGCCAGGTTGATCCGGTA
>DAITNL010000245.1:1824-3750 GCA_036834665.1 Candidatus Competibacteraceae bacterium
GCAGTTTCCTCGCCGCCAAACGCATCGACGTCCTCGCCGGGCGCATCGAAGGCCCAGGGGCGGCCCGCCTCGGCCAGCGACAGCTTGGCCTCGTCCGTCCGGAACAGCATCCGCTCCAGCAGCTTGCCGTCGGCGGTCTTGTAGTAGACGGTCAGGGCGTTGTCACCGACCGGCTCGGTGGTGACGATGCGCACCACCTGCCCGGGCTCCAGGCCCGAGATAGCCGCATTTTTCCGAACGTCCTCTAACTTAAGCATCAGAACTCCGCTCTGAGATGCCTGGATCAAATCTATCCAAGCTGATCGAATGTCGTCTTGAATGTCGCCCTGTTTTAAGGCTCGGATAGGTTACAGTCAACAGTTACGAACCCGCAGATTCCCGCACCAAATCGCGCATAAAGCCGCCAGCAAACACAACAAAAAAAGCGCCCGAAAAGGCGCTTTTTTGTTTTATCCCGTAGGATAGGAATCAGAACCCGATTGAATTCAGCACAGCAATGCCACGGCATGCACGGCGATACCTTCGCCGCGCCCGATAGAGCCAAGTCGCTCGGTGGTAGTGGCCTTGACATTGACCTGCGCGACGCCGACGCCAAGATCGGCTGCGATGTTCTCGCGCATGGCCGGGATATGCGGGGCCATTTTGGGCGCCTGGGCGATGATCGTGGCATCCACATTTACCACGCGCAGACCCTGGCCACCGATCAGCGCCACCACCCGCCGCAGCAGAATGCGACTGTCGATGCCCTTGAACTCGGCGCTCGTGTCGGGAAAATGCTGGCCGATATCGCCCAAGCCCGCCGCGCCAAGCAACGCATCGCACAGCGCGTGCAGCAGGACATCGCCATCGGAATGCGCGACCAGCCGCTGTTGATGCGGGATGCGCACCCCGCCGAGCGTGATATGGACACCGGGACCAAAAGCATGCACGTCAAAACCGTGACCAATGCGCATGGGCGTACTCCAACAAGGTTCAGGCCATCGCCGCGGCGCGGCTGAGATAAAACTCCGCCAGCGCCAGATCTTCCGGACGGGTGATTTTCAAATTGTCCGCCCGGCCTTCGACCAGACGTGGCGCGAAACCGGCCGCTTCCATCGCTGCCGCCTCATCGGTGACCAGCAGGCCGCGCGCCAGGGCCGCGCACAGGGCCTCATGCAGCAGACCCAGGCGAAACATCTGCGGGGTCAGAGCGTGCCAGAGCGCTGCGCGATCCACGGTCGTTGCAATGCGTCCGGCGCTATCGGCCTGCTTGAGGGTATCGCGCACCGGCACCGCCAGCAGGCCGCCTACGGCATCATCGGCCAGCGTGACCATCAGGCGCTCCAGATCGGCGACGCCCAGGCAGGGCCGGGCAGCATCATGCACCAGCACCCAGTCATCAGGTGCAGCCAGCCCGCGCAGTGCATCCAGGCCCCGGCAGACCGAATGACAGCGCTCCGCGCCACCGGTCACCACATGCAGAGGCTTATCCGCGCCGAGCCCGGCCGCAACTTCAGGCCACCACTCATCTTCAGCGCCGATCGCCACCACCACACCGGCCAGCCCGGGATGACGCAGCAGAGTTTCCAGGGTGTGCGTGATCACCGGCCGACCGGCCAGCAGCAGATATTGCTTGGGAATGGCCGCCCCCATGCGCTTGCCAATGCCGGCGGCAGGCACCAGCGCCCAGTAACGCGCATCGCTCATGGTCGTGACGGCGGTGCTGCGGGCTTGGCGGCAGGCTTGGCAGCCGGCGCCGGTTTGTGTGCACCAGGCGGCGACACCGGCGGTGGCACGGCCTGTTCAAGAATGCGGTAGAAGGTCTCGTCACCGCGAATCATGCCCATCTCGGCGCGGGCGCGTTCCTCGATCGCGGTCAGACCGGTCTTCAGATCCTGGATATCGGCTTCCATGGCCCGGTTGCGCTCATTGAGCGCGGCGTTTTCC
>DAITNL010000246.1:0-3736 GCA_036834665.1 Candidatus Competibacteraceae bacterium
CTGCTATCTTTTCTGGTGGTGATCAGCAGCATGGCCCTGTTGAATACACTGGCGCAGGCCGCAGCAGTAGCGGAACCCGCCGAACCCTTGCCCGTGACGCTGCCGGCCAGCCATCCACCAGTCGCGCCAGGCGGCAGCGGCTACGTCGGCGCGCAGACCTGCGCCCAGTGCCACGCGGTCGAATACCAGCACTGGCAAGGCTCGCAGCACGCCAAGGCCATGCAGCCCGCCAGCGAATCAAGCGTGCTCGGTGATTTCAAGGATGTCACCTTCACCGAGGCCGGCATCACCTCGACCTTCTTCCGGCGTGATGGCCACTTCAGGGTCCGCACCGACGGCCCGGACGGCAAGCTGCAGGATTACGCGATCGCCTATACCTTTGGCGTGTATCCCCTGCAGCAATACCTGATCGGCTTCCCCGATGGCCGTTATCAGGCCCTGGGCATTGCCTGGGACAGCCGGCCCAGGGAGCAAGGCGGGCAGCGCTGGTTCCACCTCTATCCCGGCCAGAACCTGAGCCCTCAGGATCCGCTGCACTGGACCGGCATACAGCAGAACTGGAACTACATGTGCGCCGAATGCCATTCGACCGATCTGCGCAAAAACTACGATCCCCAGCACAAGCGCTTTAACACCACCTGGTCCGAGATCAATGTTTCCTGCGAAGCCTGCCACGGACCCGGCGCAGATCATCTCACCTGGGCGCGCAAGGAAGGTGACTGGCAGACGCTGAACGGCACCAAGGGACTGAGCATCGCGCTCGACGAGCGGCGCGGCGTTACCTGGACCCTCGCCGATAACGCCAGCACCACCCAGCGCAGCACGCCGCGTTCCTCCAATCGCGAACTGGAGCTGTGCGCGCGCTGCCATTCGCGACGCGGGCAGTTCTGGGACGAGTATCAGTTCAGCCAGCCATTGCTGGATACCCACCGCCTGGCGCTGCTGACGCCCGATCTCTACTACCCCGATGGGCAAATGAAGGACGAGGTGTTCAACCACGGCTCCTTCCTGCAAAGCAAAATGCAGGCGAAGGGCGTCAGTTGCAGCGACTGCCACCAGCCACACACGGGTCAATTGCGCGCACCGGGTAGCAAGGTCTGCCTGCAATGCCATATCGCCTCCAGATACGATACGCCGCAGCACCACTTTCACCCGGCCGCTTCAAAAGGTGCCGACTGTGTTGCCTGCCACGCCCCCACCACCACCTACATGGTGGTCGATCCGCGCCATGATCACAGCTTCCGCGTTCCGCGCCCGGACCTATCAGTGACGCTGGGTGTGCCCAATGCCTGCACGAAATGCCATGGCGACCAGTCGGCCCAATGGGCAGCGGACCAGGTGAAGACCTGGTACGGCAAGCTGCCCACCGGCTATCAGCACTTTGCGGCGGCGCTGCACGCGGGCCAGACCGAGGCCGCTGGGGCACGGGATCTGCTGCTGGCGCTGCTCAGGAACCCGGAGCAGCCCAGCATCGCCCGCGCCAGTGGCGTGGCCCTGCTTGGCGAGCGGCTCGATCCGCCCGCGTTCGAGGCCATCCGCCCCTTGCTGAGCGACCCCGATCCACTGCTGCGCAGCACGGCGGCGCGGGCACTGGATGGGCTGCCGCCGGAATGGAAGACGCGCTCCCTGTTGCCGCTGCTGGATGATCCGGTGCGGCTGGTGCGAATCGAAGCGGCGCGGGCACTGGCCAGCGTGCCACGGGAATCCCTCAGTGCCGCGCAGCAGCAGGCGGTTCAGAAGGGCATAGCCGAGTATCTGGCCACCGAACAAACCAACGCCGATCGCCCGGAATCTGCTCTGAACACCGGGCTGGTCTACGTCGATCAGGGCCAGTTTGCAAAAGCGGAAGCCGCCTACCGCGCCGCACTGGAGTTGCAACCGGCCTTCACCCAGGCGGTGGTCAATCTCGCCGATCTATATCGATTGCAGGGACGTGATGGCGATGGCGAAAAAGCGCTACAGCAGGCGCTGGCCCGCGATCCACGCAACGCCACCGCCCACCATGCGCTTGGTTTGCTGCTGATCCGCCAAAAACGGCTGCCGGAAGCGCTGAGTGAATTGGCGGATGCCGCTCGGCTGGGCCCGGAAAATCCCCGCTATGGCTATGTGTATGCCGTAGCGCTCAATGACACCGGCGCCGACGTGCAGGCGATTCAGGTCTTGGAAAGCGTGCTGGCCCGGCATCCCAACGACCGCGACAGTCTGCTGGCGCTGGTATCGTTGCAGCGCAGCGCCGGCCATCCGCAAGCCGCGCGCGTCCATGCACGGCATCTAGCGACCCTGGAACCGGATAATCCAGACGTACAAGCGCTGCTACGGAGTGTGGAATAGATCCTGATTCCGTTCATGCCCAGCGTACCCGGCATGGACGAAATCAACGGCTACGGGTTTGGACTTTGCTGCGGCAGCCACTGCAACCCACCGTGGCCATACGCCCAGGAGGCAGCCTGATACCCGCTGACCGCATCCGCTTCCAGTTCCGGTTCGGGCGGCAATTCCCGCGCGGATCCATCCGTGAAGCCGGGCTGATAAACCGCGTGATTGTGCCGTGGACCGAGCTTGACCAGTTTCCCGTCGCGCAGATAACCCAGATCCTGATAGGTGCTGATAAAAGCGCGTTCGCGTCCCGCTTCGAGATCGAACATGTCGTAGCCCATAAAGCGGCTGCGATAGCTGAAGTTCAATAAACCCAGCAAGGTTGGCGGCAGATCGATCTGGCTGGTCAGACGGGTAAACTCTGCCGGCTGAATATGTCTGGGCGAATAAAAAATGGCCGGTATTTGATAGCGATTGACCGGCAGATCGGATTTACCTGCCGAAGATGCACAGTGATCGGCGACAATCACGAAAACTGTGTCCGCGAACCAGGGTTTGCTTGCGGCTCGCTCGATAAAATCACCGATCGCCCAATCGGTGTATTTCACACCACCATCGCGACCCGTCTTGGATGGGATATCGATGCGGCCTTGCGGATAGGTATAGGGCCGGTGATTGGATGTAGTCATGACCTGCATGAAGGACGGCTTGCCGGTGGCATGGGCTTTATCCGCTTCCAGCAGGGCCTGCGTGAACAGATCTTCATCGGCAACACCCCAGATGGTTTCATGATGGATGCGCTCGGCGGGAATGGCGATGCGATCGACCACCTGATAACCATTGCCGGTGAAGAAATCGTTCATATTGTCGAAATAGCCATAGCCGCCATAGACAAAGCGGACTTCATAACCCTTCGACTTGAATACTTCACCCAGGGAAAACAGCCCGTCATTATTGGGGCGCTTGACAATCGACTGGCCGGGCGTAGGCGGCACCGACAAGGCCAGCGCTTCCAGTCCGCGCACGGTGCGCGTGCCCGTAGCATACAGGTTGGTAAACAGCAGACCTTGCTGGGCCAGCGCATCCAGTCGCGGCGTGATGTTCCTGCGGTTGCCAAAGCGGCTCATGAATTCAGCGGACAGGCTTTCTACCGAGATCAGAATGACATTGAGGCGTTTTTCCGCCCCCGGATAGGCGACGATCCGGGTCAGGTCATGCGGATCGGCACTGGCCAGTTGAGCGTGTGGCGTAGCTAACTGCGCGCGCAGCCGGACCATTGCCTGATCCAGCGGCAGTGAATAATAGAACGTCGCATAATCGAGTTCATTGTTATAGGCGGCTGCGAAAAATTCATAGATGCCATTGCCGGACAGGGCATTGACATAACGGTTGGCAGATTGCTCCTTGAGACGGAAATCCA
>DAITNL010000247.1:0-3387 GCA_036834665.1 Candidatus Competibacteraceae bacterium
ATCGGGCTTGCAAGCCGGCTTGCCGCGTCCATTCACCGCCATTCTCAGGAGGCACCCATGTTTTACCCCAATCCCCTCAATCTGGCCCAGCGGAGTGTTCTGCCGTTGGCGCTGCTCTGCGCCCTGGGCGGCCAGAACGCGAACGCCGCGACCGCCGGGATGTGTCATTACATGACCAATACGGTGATCCAGAATGTCACCGGCTACGACCTGGAACTCACGTCTCAAACCGGTTATGAAGGTGGCTTCAGCATTTATCCAGCCTTACCGTCGACGTCGAACTCTTGGACTCTGGTGACGGGCGGTGTAACCGGGTTTGTCCAAACCTGGGGGTTAGCAAACAGCACGACCGGCGGGCAGATGGTTTTCCAGATCCACGATTATATGCAGAATCCACAATTCCAGTTTACTTACTGGTCTGGAGTAAACACTTCGGTTCCTTCGATTGCAGACGCCTTAGCCGTTGCTGCCCAAGAAACTGCCCAAGAAGCGCTTAAAGATGGCGAAGAAGACACAGCAATTATAGCGGTGCCACCGCCTGGCGATGCCATCCTGGCGACGATTAAAGTTTTAAAGGATATTTGGAATGTAGCCTCAAAAATAGCCTCTGCTTTTTCCGCAGAGGCCTATCTTAACATTGTCCAGTCGGGCGGCACCGATTTTCCGACAGTCACCAACATCACGGTAAACACCAGTCAGACCCATACGGTGGTTATCCCCAATAACTCCTATAGCGGTGAGAATGCCTATCTCAATGGCTATGTGGCCTCGGCAACCTCGATCAACAATGGCTGCATCAACTCCTGGAACGTGGTAGTCCTGCCTTACTGCGCCTATGTGTGCGGCTACGCCTCCGCTAACGGTACCACTATTGCCGACAGCAGTTGCTCGACAACCTCCTATTGCACATCGGCGGCGAGTGCATCGACTGCCAATACCCTGTTTGCTAAAACTCTTAGCGCTCGATAAAGGATTTTACCCATGAAACTTCATTTATTAGCCTCACCGATGAACCGCGTCGCGCTGCTGGCTCTGGGGGTATTGGGCAGTCAGTCCGCGTTAGCACTGACTATTCCATCGGGTGCAAATTGTTATGCAAACAATGATTCCGGTTACGATACCTGGATCGCCAACAATTCGGCCTTCGGGACGCTCAGTGCCAATTATTACTACAATAGCGGGAATGACTACTTCGAGACCGGCACCGGAACCTTCCGCACTATTCCGCCGGTCAGTGTAGCCCCCCTCAATTCCGGATCGAGCAATAGCTACTGTTATCACGATAGTGGCAAGCGCGAGGGTAACTGGTTGTCGTATTCGATAGGATCAACATCCTATACCTTCCAACTACAGTTCGCAGGATCATCGGATTACAATTTGAACTTTGGTACTATCAGCACATGGACGACCACTGGCACTTGTCCTGGTGAGACGGATGTGTCCTGGATGGGGGTGGTTACGGCGGTTAATACTGATGCCACTCAGACCATTTGTAATGATGACTACATCCTTACTATCGTCACTTCGTATGGCGTAGGTGGTAATGATGCTGGCGTAACCTTCTCGATTATGGATAATCCGGCGGGCAACGCCAGTGGTTCGCAATCGGGTTCGTCCGCGTATGCGACAAGCGCCCAGTCAAGATCCATGATGGCCAGTGCGGCAAATTATGACGTGGCCAGCCGCATCTTCAACAAGACCCGCTGGTCGGTGGTCCGCAATCCGGAAACCCTGGCGTTCAGTGGCATGAGCTATGCCGCAGACGGCTTGCAATACGGCCAATTCGTGCATTGCACCTTCGATAGCCATGATGGCAACGCGGATATTTATAGCCGCCAATCGACGTATCAGTGCCAGGTTGCTGCACCCTGCACGGCTGGGCAATGCGGCTCGGAAACGTGGCGCACCATGACCGAAGTGATAAAGATCCCGGGCACGTTCTTTGACCGCCCCCCGACCAATAATCCCAACCTCAAGCTGTTAACCCCGCCAGTGGGTGGCGATGCCGACATTCGCAAAGCGTTGGAGTTATTACCCACGGTCACCGAGCGTAAAGTTAATCAGACCCCGGATGGCAAGATGAAGGTTCTCAGCGTCAATCTGCTCAAACAGGAATGGCTGCTGACTTATGACGGCCAGCATCTGTTCGCCGCAGTCCCGCATAACCAGATGGGCCAGCCCCGGTTCGTGCAGTGCAACCAAACTGCTGAGACTGAGCAAGAGGTGAAGATGGACTGCCTGGAAGCCTATCGCTGCCATTTTAGCCCCTGCCCTGATCCGTGGAGTCCGGTAGCGTCAATTACGCTGCCTAAAAGCCTGTTGAGTCTGCCAGTGGCTCCGACCAGCAGTGGCGGCGGCGGTTGCGTATTAACACCGAATGCGCCCTTCGATCCGCTATTTCCCGCATTGAGCCTCGGCGCGATCTGGTACCTGATCCGCCGCCGTCGGCAGCACTAAACAAAACGCATGACTTCCGCTCCTCGCCAGCCTTTGGATGTTTGGCCATGTCTGGCACGGGACCGGGAGTTCTGGCTTGCCCTGCTGGCTGGCGTGGTGTTCTGGGCCTGGCGCTGGGATGGGACGCTGGAACTGTCCATTACCTGGCCCCGGCTGCTCTGGCTGGCGCTGCTGGTTCCCGTAGTGGAAGAGCTGGCCTTTCGCGGTGGAGTGCAGGGCCTGCTGGCGGATCGTTTCCCGCGCTGCTGGTGGGGGCAGCGCTTGTCCCTGGCCAATCTGCTCACCAGCCTGCTGTTCGCCGTTGCCCATGCCAGCATCGCTGCTCACCGGAACGGCCTGCTGGTGCTGGCGCCCTCGCTGGCATTTGGCTATTTTCGCGACAAGTACCAGCGGGTAACGCCGGCGATCCTGCTGCATGGATTCTATAACGCCGGCTTTTTCCTGATCCCGGGCGGCTAACCTGACATGGGGAATCAGCGTGTATGGGCACGCACCAAACGCCCGCACAGCGACCAGAACACGCGTCAGGCTATTGGCAGATGGGATGATGACAAGAATCAAGACTAGAAATGTGGAGCTGGCGAAGGGAATCGAACCCCCGACCGGCTGCTTACAAGGCAGCTGCTCTACCGACTGAGCTACGCCAGCCACGGCTTTAAGGCTTGCAAATCAGCATACACGATTTGTCGGCGCGCGGCACGCCATCAGCAAAAAACTTCACACCAGTAGTTGACAAGAGCAGGATCGAACATCAGAATACGCGACTCAGGATTTTGGAGGGGTTCCCGAGCGGTCAAAGGGGGCAGACTGTAAATCTGTTGGCTCAGCCTTCGAAGGTTCGAATCCTTCCCCCTCCACCAAAATCCTTCGGACAATGCTATAAACTTGGTAGTCCGTCCGGAGCAACGTCAGGCAAGGCAAGGCGGGTGT
>DAITNL010000247.1:3397-3711 GCA_036834665.1 Candidatus Competibacteraceae bacterium
CGGTAGAACCTCAGCCTTCCAAGCTGATGGTGTGGGTTCGATTCCCATCACCCGCTCCATCGCGCCCTTGGCCCGGTTTGCCTGGCAAATTATTTGAGAATCCTTAAGACAAGTTCAGAGCCCATATAGCTCAGTCGGTAGAGCGCATCCTTGGTAAGGATGAGGTCACCAGTTCAAATCTGGTTATGGGCTCCATAAACATTTGCAGGGTTAGCCCGATTTTCCGGCCTTTTTCAAGATTTTCAGGGGAGTGCCTGGATGTCCAAAGAAAAGTTTGAGCGCAGCAAGCCGCACGTCAATGTTGGGACGATTGG
>DAITNL010000248.1:0-3642 GCA_036834665.1 Candidatus Competibacteraceae bacterium
TGCGCCAGGTGCTGGATAATCTGCTGCGCAATGCCCTGGAGGCACAGCCGCAGGGTGGCTGGCTGCAGATTCGCCTGAATGCGCGCGCTGATGGACTGGAACTGACGCTGAGCAATCCCGGTTTTACGCTGCCGCCGGACCAGGCGCCGCGCATTCTGGAGCCGTGGTTTACCACCAAACCGGCCGGCACCGGGCTGGGTCTGGCCATTTCCCGCCGCATTCTCGCCGCTCACAAGGGCCATCTGACGGTGGCGACGCCGCGCCCGGGCGAACTGGAATTGCGCCTGTTTCTGCCGCGCCAGGGTCTGGCGCAAGCCGCAAAGGATGAGCCGTGAGGATTCTGATTGCCGATGACGATTCTTTGCAGCGCGAAGTGTTGCAGGGCTTTCTGGAAAAGCAGGGCTATGCGGTGCTGAGTGCCGGCGATGGCGCGGAGGCGCTGCGGCTGTTTCGGCGCGAGCCGGTGCAACTGGTGCTGCTTGATCAGCGCATGCCGGGACTGAACGGTGATCAGATCCTGGCGGAGATGAAAGCACTCAATCCCCTGGCGCGGGCGATCATGATCACCGCCCATGGTGCGGTGGATATGGCGGTGCGGGTGATGCAATTGGGCGCGGATGATGTTCTGGAAAAGCCGGTCGATCTGCTGGGCTTGCTGGAGAAGATTCAGGGCGTGGAACAGGCCCTGGCGGTGGCTGAGGATGTTGCCGAGTTGCGTCAGGAAGCGCTGCCGGATGCGGCGCCGCCGGGCGTGATCGGTGACAGTCCAGCGATGCGCGAGGTGTTCTCGCTGGTGCGGCGGATGGCGGAGACCCCGTGGAGCGTGCTGATTCGCGGCGAGACCGGTACCGGCAAGGAATTGATTGCGCGCCTGCTGCACCGGCTCAGTCCGCGCCATGCGGCGCCCTTTGTCGAGGTCAATTGCGCGGCGATTCCCGAGGCGCTGTTTGAGAGTGAGTTGTTTGGCCATGAGCGTGGCGCATTTACCGGTGCGGCCCGGCAACGGCGCGGCCGCTTCGAGCTGGCCCAGGGTGGCACGCTGTTTCTTGATGAGGTCGGCGAACTGCCATTGCCCTTGCAGGCCAAGCTGTTGCGGGCGCTGCAGGAGAAGCGAATCAACCGGGTTGGCGGCGAGCAGGATGTTGCGATCGACGCGCGGGTGGTGACCGCGACCCATCGTGATCTGCGCCGGCTGGTCGAGGTGGGCGCATTCCGCGAGGATCTGTTTTTCCGCCTGAACGTGTTCGAGATTGAAGTGCCGCCCTTGCGCCAGCGTCGCGAAGATATCCCGGCGCTGGTGGATGCCTTCGTTGAGCGCTATGCGCGCCGACCGACCCGCCTGGCACCGGAAACCCTGGATGCGCTGATCAAGTACGCCTGGCCGGGGAATGTCCGCGAGCTGGAGCATGTCATGCAGCGCAGCCTGACCCTGGCGCGCAGCAATATTCTGCGACCGCTGGATCTGCCGGTGGAATTGCGTCAGGTTGAAATCGATGCCGGGACTGGGCCCTTGCAGGAGCGGCTGGATACGGTGGAGCGTGAATTGCTGCGCGCGGCATTGGAACAGGCGGGCGGGGTGCAGACCCGCGCCGCTGAGGCTTTAGGCATCAGCGAGCGGGTGCTGCGCTATAAGCTGGCCAAGCATGGCCTGAAGGGCGGTACGGGCGGGGCGCCGTGAACCGATCCAGGGTTCAGGCGCCAGATGGCTTTAGAAACTGCCGCTGAACAGGGTGGCCGTGCTGCTGCTGATGCTGAGTGTGCCATCACCGCTGGCGACTTCGGGCACGACCCAGGTCGATGCAGTGCTGGTGCAGTAGGCGCCGCTCTGTTCGGCATATGCGGTCGCGCTGTCGGCGCTCAGGAGGCTGAGTTCGTATTTGGCCACCCAGGCCGAACTGGTGCTGGTGCTGGTGCCGCCTTTCCTGCCGCCGCTGCGGCCCAGGTTCTGGCTGATGCTGGCCAGTGGCAGAGTGCAGGTATATACAGCGCTGCTGGTGGTGATCTTGGCTGTGAGCGTGCTTGGCGCGGTGCTGGTCGGGTCGGCGGTATAGGTCTGCGCGACATCGATATGGAATTTCTGCGCGGTCACGGCAACATTGCCCTGGGCATACACCGTCCGGGTCCCATATTCCGCCCTGCCGGAGCCGGTGATGCCGGTCGCCGGCGTGAGCGATGCCCGGATTTCAGTGCTGTCATCGGTGCCGTTCGTGCCATGGTCGGCCAGGGCCGGAAGCGTCAGGCCAGTCAGCAGGGCGGCGGTCAACAGGGTGCGGGTCAGCTTCATTTGGAATGCTCCACGGGATCAGGGATAAGTGAATTGCGTCCACGCTGGGATGCAAGCCCTGTGATCCCTATAGCAGAACCCATGCCAGCCCTGAATCAACCGTATTTTCAAAGCACTTGCGAGCTGCACCGGAATTGGCGCCGACAAATCCGGTTGCCCTCGACAAAAATGTCGAAGAGTCCGGATCGGCGCTGATCCTATCCCTCGGGCCGCAGCGTATGGCCATGATTCAGGGGACCGCAGCCCGTCCCCAGGTCTGGTGCACTGCGGATGGCTGCCTGGACATAGGCCAGCGCCCGCTGGACTGCTGCATTCAGGGCCAGCCCCTGCGCCAGACCGGTGGCAATGGCTGAGGCCAGCGTGCAACCGGTGCCGTGGGTATTGCGGCTTGGTGAACGCGGTGCGCTGAAGGCTTCGGCGCCATCGCGCCAGATCAGCCAGTCGGTGACGGTTGCGCCGGGCAAATGGCCGCCTTTGACCAGCACCGCCGCCGGACCGAGTTCCAGCAGTTGCCGGGCTGCCGCTGCCAGATCGTCCGGGCTGCGAATGCTCAGGCCGCTGAGCGCTGCTGCCTCACGGACATTGGGCGTAATCAGCGTGGCGCGCGGCAGCAGGCGCTGGATCAGGGTTGCGCGCGCCGCCGGGTCGAGCAGACTGTCGCCGCTCTTGGCATACATCACCGGATCAACCACCAAGGGAATAGCTGCCGCCGCAGTGTCCAGCGTGTCAACCACGGTTTCGATCACCGCCGCGTTATGCAGCATGCCGGTTTTGATGCAATCCGCGCCGATATCTTCCAGCACCACCCGCATTTGCTGGGCGATGAACCCAGGTTCGATACCGAGGATACCGAACACCCCGCAGGTGTTCTGCGCGGTCAGCGCGGTGATCGCGGTCGCTGCGTAGCCGCCGAGTGCAGTGACCGTTTTCAGATCGCCCTGAATGCCGGCGCCGCCGCCGGAATCCGAACCCGCCACAATCAATACTCGTCCTTTCATCAAATTTCTCCGCGCAAGACCCCGGTGTTCACGTCGGGGAGGGATAGCGGACGGCGCGTACTTGGCCGCTAGCGTCGGGGACCGGTTAAGCGCCGTTCTTGCCTGGTGGAATCGGCTGGCAGCCACGTTTGCGATTGGAGCCAGTGCCGTCGATCAGTGTACACCGGCTTGGCAAGGCGCATCCCGACCGTTGTCGAACAGGCCCGGTGGCAGCGCCGGGCTATACCTTCTCAGCTTTCCATAACTTTGGCCCCTAGTTCCACACCACAACATCTTGTGGCCTGCACGGGAGATCTCATTGAGCCCAGAAGCGTTAAACCGTTAAACCCCGGAGCTGTGCCCCAGGGTTGCAGGTTTAGA
>DAITNL010000249.1:0-3641 GCA_036834665.1 Candidatus Competibacteraceae bacterium
CGCGCCAGATCAAAATCGACATGCGCCAGCAGATCCATCTTGCTCAGCAGCAGCACGCTGGCGGCAGCAAAGATCGGTGAGTATTTCAAGGGCTTATCCTCACCCTCAGTCACCGACAGCAGCAGCACCATGCCCTCCTCGCCAAGATCGAAATCAACCGGACAGACCAGATTGCCGACATTCTCGATAAACAGAATGCCACCCTCGGGCAGCCGCAACCGATCGAGCGCCCGCCCGACGCCCTGGGCATCGAGATGGCAGCCCTTGCCGGTATTGATCTGCAGCACCGGCACCCCGGTCGCGGCGATGCGTTCGGCATCTTGCGCCGTGAAAGGATCACCGCTGAGCACCGCCAGCGGGCATGCATCGCGCAAGGCAGTGACGGTGCGCGCCAGCAGCGTGGTCTTGCCGGCACCGGGCGCCGACACCAGATTCAGCGCCAGCACGCCAGCGGCAGCGAAGCGACGCCGGTTGACGGCGGCAAATTCAGCATTTTTCGCCAGAATGTCCTGCTCCAGCACAATCCGACGCACCGCTCCCGGGCCGGCTCCAGCATCATGCGCCAGACCACCCGGCCGCAGAGGAACCGCCGGCAGCATCTCCGGATGACCGCAACCACAGCTCGTACACATCACTCCACCTCCAGTTCCCGAATGCGCAGCTCGTGGCCGCCGGTCAGGCGCCAGCGGTGACTGCCACAGTGCGGACAGGGATCGAAATGCGTATGCACCACCCCGCTGCGCGCGCAATCGGCACAGTCGACGCGGCCAGGCCGTTCGATGATCGTCAGCTCCGCCGTCGCCGCTAGCGTGTCGCAGCGGGTGATTTCAAAGGCAAAGCGCAGGGCCTCCAGTTCAACGTTGGCCAGCTCGCCGATATCCAGGACCACGCGCCGCACTCGGCGGAAACCGTGCCGTCGCGCTTGCTCGGCGATACTGTCCAGGATGCTTTCGCAAAGGGAAAATTCGTGCATGAGCAAAAGCCTAGTCCGGGCGCGGCACATCCGCTGGCAATCCGCACGCCGGCGCAGCTATGGCAGTACCTGCGATCCTGCGCCATACTCCGTGGTCATTCCCCGCGCCTGCGCTACCGTGAGATGCCATGTCCCTGCTCAACACTGTCGCCAATAGCCGGCTGCTCAAGACCGAACGGCCGATCGTCATTGCCCTGGTCCTGTTGCTGCTGGGCCTGCTGCTCGAACACAGCGCGATCAGCCACGGCGGCGTGCTGCTCTGGGGCCTGCTGCTGATCATCCTGGCCGCAATTATCGGAGTAGCCTTCCGCATCAGCCACCACGCCGAGGTGCTGGCGGTGCGTCTGGGCGAACCCTATGGCACGCTGATCCTGACCATGGCAGCGGTGTCGGTGGAGGTGGTGATCCTGGTGGTGCTGCTGCAGGGCGAGCCCAACCCGACCCTGGCCCGCGATACCGTATTCGCGGCGGTAATGTTCGACATCAACGGCATTCTCGGCCTGGCGGCGATTGTCGGTGGCCTGGCGCACGGCACGCCGCGCTATAACCTCGATTCAGCCAATGCCTTCATTGCCATGCTGCTGGTGGCGCTGGGCGTGGGCATGTTCATTCCCGATTTCATTCCCGATGCGCAATGGCGAACCTATTCGCTGTTCTCGGTGCTGGTGATGGCGGTGATGTATGGGGCCTTCCTGCGCCTGCAAACGGTTGAACACCGCAAATTCTTCGAGTACGGCAGTGAACTGGAGGAGGAAAGTCACGATCAGGCCCAGAGCCCGAACCGGCTGCATGTAGCGGTCATGATCGGCGCGATCGTGCTGGTCGGCCTGATGTCGGAAGTGCTGTCGGCGCTGCTCGATGCCGGATTGGTGGGCAGCTCCCTGCCCAAGTCGCTGCCGGCGGTGCTGGTGGCGCTGATTTCCGCCAGCCCGGAGATTCTCACCGCGCTCAACGCCGCCCGGAATGACCGGATGCAAACCACGGTCAACATCGCCATGGGCGCCTCGCTGGCCACGGTGCTGCTGACCCTGCCGGTGATCGAAGGGATCGCCCTGTTCCGCGGCGAGCGCATCATCATGGCGCTGACGCCGATGCAGGCCGGGCTGCTGCTGCTGACCCTGCTGACAGCCATGAACAACTCGCACGATGGCCGCACCAACGCCATTGAGGGTGTCAGCCATCTGGTGCTGTTCGCTGCCTTCATCGCCCTGGTGCTGATGGGATTACTTTAGCGATGGATCGGGTCAATCCGCAGACTGAGCCGACCTTGCACCGGAACAGCACCCAGGCTTTGCTCACTCACGCACCTGGTTGACGCACTGGCCGTTGCGCTCAAACTCGGCGAAATTGCCCAGCGTGGTTTCGGCGATATTGCGCAGGGCATGGTCGGTGAGAAACGCCATGTGCGAGGTCACCAGAACGTTGGGAAAGGTCAGCAGCCGCGCCAGTTCATCATTGGTCGTCACCTTGTCGGACAGGTCGCGGTAAAAATAGTCGGCCTCTTCCTCGTAGACATCGATCGCCAGCAGACCGATTTTGCCATTCTTGAGAAACTGCAGAACCTTGCCGGTATCCAGCAGTGCGCCGCGACTGGTGTTGATGATGAACACGCCATCCTTGAGATAGGGCAGGGTTTCCTCGTTGAGAATGTGATGGGTCTCGGGCGTCAGCGGGCAGTGCAGGGTGATGATGTCCGCCTCACGGGCGAAGGTCGGACCATCGACATAGGTGGCGTACTGCTTGACGGCTTCATTAGGGTACTGGTCATAGGCGAGAATGCGGCAGCCAAAGCCGCTTAAATTGCGGATCACCATCTGGCCGATCTTGCCCGTGCCAAACACGCCCACTGTCTTGTCGCGCAGCTCAAACCCCTCCAGACCGGCGATCTCGAAATTGAATTCGCGGGTCCGGTTATAGGCTTTATGAATCTTGCGCCCCAGGGTCAGAATCAGCGCCAGGGTGAATTCCGAGACTGCGTTAGGCGAATAGGCCGGCACCCGCGCGACCGTGATGGCGTACCGCGCGGCCGCTGCCAGATCGATCTGGTTATAGCCGGCGCTGCGCGTGGCGATCATCTTCGTGCCGTTCCGGGCCAGATCCTCGATGACTGCGGCAGTGCAGGCATCGTTGACAAACACGCACACGCCCGGAAAACCACGCGCCAGGGCCACGGTGTCCGGCGCCAGGCGCGGCTCGAAGAAATGCAGTTCATGGCCGAAAGCGGCATTGTGCTGTGTCAGGGAATGACGATCGTAGGATTTACTGCTGAAAACGGCGATTTTCATCGGCGTATCGACCTCGGAGCAGGGCCTGAACCAAGCGGCCCGTGAGTGAAGGACATTGCCGCCGTGTCATTCCCGCGTCAGCAGGCGTCCAGCACTTTTCACAGGCTGGATTCCCACCGGCGCAGGGATGAACGGCACGGCAGGTTTACCAGGCGCCGCTCAGTTGCCCGCGCATTTCCGCCGCGTACTGATCGGCATTGAAGCCCACTACCAGGTGCAGGGTGCGATCAGCCAACCGCATCACCCCGGCCACGCCAGCGCTGCGCAGCGCCGCTTCGTTCACTGCGCCCGCATCGCCAAGCACCAGCCGCAGGCGGGTTTCGGCACAGGCATCGACCCGCTGAATGTTGCCAGCACCACCCAGCGCGGCGATGAAGTCACGC
>DAITNL010000250.1:0-227 GCA_036834665.1 Candidatus Competibacteraceae bacterium
TAATCAGATCCAGAAGATTGAACCAAAGATGTTTAGAATTTGGATGCGTATTCTTGAGCAGGTGCCAGATGCGGTGTTGTGGTTATACTGTAAAAGTGAGGAAGCATCGGATCACCTGCGTCAACAGGCTTCTATTTATGGTATTGCTAGTGAACGTCTGATTTTTGCCGGATATTTACCTAAGGCACAACATCTGGAACGGCATCAATTAGCCGATCTTTTTCTCG
>DAITNL010000250.1:237-3638 GCA_036834665.1 Candidatus Competibacteraceae bacterium
CCTACATATATAACGCCCATACAACGGCTAGTGATGCCTTGTGGGCGGGTGTTCCTGTGCTGACTTGCATCGGTGAAACATTTCCAGCACGAGTAGCTGCCAGCCTTTTGCATGCGATTGGTTTGCCAGAACTTATCACTCATGCTTTGGATGAATATGAGCGACTCGCTGTTTGGTTAGCAACTCACCTGGAAGAGTTGACTATCTTGAAGAGAAAGCTGGCTGAACATCGCCTGCGCCAACCATTGTTTAACACCAAACGATTTGCCAGACATCTCGAGTGTGCCTATGATTTGATGTGGGAACGTCATGCTCAGGGTTTATGTCCTGCACCATTGCATGTTCCACCGTTATCCAGTACGGATTTATAACAGTTTAATCTCGAATAAAGATATACCTATGCCCGTTCCAATGACATCGTCAGAGACTGGTTTAGAATGGATAGGGTCGCAGACCATACGTCAGTGCTGGTTGCATCGGCAGCTGTTTTTGAAATTGCTAAAGCGCGACTTTTCCGAACGCTATCAGGGTTCCTATTTGGGACTGCTATGGTCTTTTTTGTTACCGTTGTTGTCTCTGCTCGTGTTTACTTTTTTTTTCGGTATTATTTTTAAGATGCGTTGGGAAGGCCAACCTCAGGGAGGTTCGCTGGGTGAATTAGCATTGATTTTATTTATTGGAATGGCGCTTTATAATTTTCTTGCAGAGTGTCTCAGTCGTGCTCCTGGTTTGGTTCTATCGCATTCGGGTTATGTTAAAAATGTAGTTTTTCCGCTAGAAATGCTTCCAGTCGTGATGGTGGCTTCGGCTTGTCTGACACTCATGGTTACCTTCCTGGCTGTTCTTTTATTGCAGTTTTTGATAGGCCATGTTCTATTTTGGACAACTATTCTGCTGCCGATTGTTTTTCTGCCATTGCTTTTTTTTGTTTTAGGATTGAGTGGTTTCTTATGCTCATTGGGTGTTTATATTCGCGATATTCAACAATTAATAACACCCTTGGTGCAGTTGCTGATGTTTTTAAGTCCTGTTTTTTATCCAATCAATGCCTTGCCAGAGTTTATCCGTCCTTGGTTGCAGCTTAATCCTCTCGCGTTAGTTATTGAGCAGGCTCGCGGGATTGTGCTGTTTGGTCAACTACCAGCATTGATGCCTTATCTGATTAGCTTATTTATAGGGATATTGGTTATGCTGGCAGGTACATGGTGGTTTGTACGTACTCGTAAAGGTTTCGCTGATGTTCTCTGAAACCATGCCGGTATCACTAGAAGAGCAGAGTTTGGAGCCTGTCATCGAAGCACAAGCAATTGGTAAATGCTACCACATTTACGAACGACCACAGGATCGTCTTAAGCAAATGCTGTGGCGTGGTCGGCGTCGCTATTATCGTGAATTCTGGGCATTGCAGGATATATCATTTTCAGTGCAGCGTGGCGAAACTATTGGAGTTATTGGTCGCAATGGCTCTGGTAAATCTACTTTACTTAAGTTGCTTTGTAGTACGCTGACGCCTACTACCGGTCACATGATAGTCAATGGTCGAGTGGCAGCATTATTAGAACTGGGTACTGGTTTTAATCCCGAGTTTACTGGAAGAGAAAACGTTTATCTCAATGCTGCGATTTTAGGATTGAGTGATGTGGAAATTGAACAGTACTTGCCGGAAATTCTTGAATTTGCCGATATTGGGGATTTTATTGATCAGCCGGTTAAGACCTATTCAAGTGGTATGGCGGTTCGGCTCGCTTTTTCTGTTATCGCTCACGTTCGTGCGGATGTCTTGATTATCGATGAAGCTCTTGCGGTTGGCGATGTTTTTTTTGTTCAAAAGTGCATGCGCTTTCTACGTGAATTCCAGGAACATGGGACTTTATTTTTTGTTAGTCATGATACGAGTGCCGTGGTTAATTTGTGTGACCGTGTTCTTTGGCTGGATCATGGTAAATTGCAGGAAATAGGGTCAGCTAAGGATGTATGTGAGCATTATTTGGCGACTTTGCGCGAGACCCAGCAATCTGGAGGGGGGGCGAAGAAAACATTTGAAAATAATTATTTAAAGAAAAGTCAGAATACTGTTTGTTATAGCTCTTCAGTTGGAACTTTTGATCAAAGGCTATCAATTATTAATCAAACCAAGTTTCGAAATGATATCGAGCTCTTTGTGTTTCGTCGTGAATCTAAAGATTATGGAATCGGTGCAATCAAGATTGAAAGTGTACATTTCGAAGATGAATTGGGGCGTATGTTATTATGGATTGTGGGTGGTGAACAAGTACGATTAATGGTGCGTGCGTTAGCGATTATGGATGTTGATAATCCGATTATTGGCTTTTTTATTAAGGACCGGCTCGGTCAAAATCTGTTTGGTGATAATACCTACTTAACCTACGCCGCGAAGCCTCTTTCAATAACTGCCGGGTATTTTTTGACTGCTTGCTTTGTGTTTAATATGCCGGTTTTACCTGTTGGAGATTACTCAGTTGATGTGGCAGTAGCTTCCGGTACTCAGCAAGATCATGTTATTCACTGTTGGCGTAATGATGCTCTTATTTTTAAATCCCATGCTAGTAGTGTTCATCATGGGTTAATTGGTATTCCCATGCTAACTATTGAATTAGCTGTTGAAGGTGGCGAAGCTGAATCTGTGACGCTGGTATAGGAAATATGATCATGCCTATTCATGCCGAATTGTTACCGATTTGTGAAACTAAAGTCGATATAGTTATTCCAGTTTATCGGGGTTTAGTTGAAACTCAGCGTTGTTTAGAGAGTGTACTAGCGTTCCCGCAGCAGATACCGATTGAGATTGTAGTGATAGATGATTGTAGCCCAGAGCCTGAGCTATCGGCATGGCTGATCGATTTGGCAGGGACCGGTGCCATTACGTTACTACGAAATCCAGTTAATACCGGTTTTGTTAATGCTGTCAATCGTGGCATGATCCTTCATTCTGAACGCGATGTGGTTTTACTTAATAGTGATACCGAAGTGCATGGTGACTGGATGGACCGGTTGCGTCGTTGCGCCTACATCGATCCAATGGTTGGCACTGTGACGCCCTTTTCTAATAATGCCACAATCTGTAGTTATCCGCGTTTCTTGCAAAATAATCCATTGCCTCCGGAATGGCCTTTAGCTGTTCTGGACGATGCATTTGCTCATATTAACCAAGGCTTAAGCATTGAGATACCTACAGCTGTAGGATTTTGCATGTATATCCGCCGGGATTGTCTTAATCAAGTTGGCTACTTTGATGCCCTGATTTTTGAGAGGGGTTATGGAGAAGAAAACGAATTTTGTATGCGGGCGATAGATATTGGATTCAAGCATCTTCTTTGCTCGGATGTTTTTGTTTATCATCATGGTAGTGTATCTTTCGGTTCTGAAACGAAAATATTATG
>DAITNL010000251.1:0-3595 GCA_036834665.1 Candidatus Competibacteraceae bacterium
GCCTCTCGACACCCCGCTGCCACCGCTGCTGCTGCAACCGCTGGTCGAAAACGCCATCCGCCACGGCATCCAGCCACGCCCCGACGGCGGCACCCTGACCCTGCGCATTGCCCGCCAGCCGCACGCCCTGGACATCAGCATCAGCAACCCCCGCCCCGCCAGCGCCGCACCAACCGGCCATCACCTCGCCCAGGACAACATCCGCCAGCGCCTCGCCCTCGCCTACCCGCTCGCCGCACCCCTCAGCATCAGCACCAGCGCCGAACGCTACCAGGTCCAGTTCAGCCTGCCGCTCGACAGTGCACCGCATTGAAGCGGTGGTACGCTGCTGACCGTGCGCCGGGTCGGACACGGCTATACTTCAATCCATCCTCATCCTGCGCCCATCAGTACCATGCGCGTCCTGATCGTCGACGACGAAGCACCCGCCCGTGAACGGCTGCGCGAACTGCTCAACCGCCTGCCTGATCATGAGCCCTGCGGTGAAGCCAGCCATGGCGCCGAAGCCCTGCGCCTGAGCGCACAACTGCACCCTGATATCGTCCTGCTCGACATCCAGATGCCCGGCCTGGATGGCCTGGAAACCGCCCGCCGTCTGACCGCGCTTGAACAACCGCCGGCAATCATTTTCACCACCGCCCATGGCGACTATGCCCTTGACGCTTTCGACACCCACGCCGTTGCCTACCTGCTCAAGCCGATCCGCCTGGAGCGACTCGAACAGGCTCTTGCCAGCGCCCGCCGCCTCAATCGCGCCCAGTTGCACAGCCTCACCGGCCGCGAAACCGCCGATGGCGGCCGCAGTCACATCCGTGCCCGCCTCGGCCAGCGCCTGGAACTGATTGCGCTCGCCGATGTGTTCTATTTCCAGGCCGATCAGAAATACGTCACAGTCCGCCACCGGTACGGCACGGCATTGATCGAGGAATCGCTGAAAACCCTGGAACAGGAACTGGAGACGCGGGTGGTGCGGGTGCATCGCAACGCCCTGGCCATGGCCAGCCAGATCACCGGATTGGAAAGCAGCGCCGATGGGCATGTGTATCTGCTGTTTCGTGATATTCCCGACCGGCTTGATATCAGCCGCCGTCATCTACCGGCCTTGCGCCAGTTCATTCGCGAAAACTGAGGCTCCCCCGCGTCCGCATGCCGAAGAAGCGCCTGCCTCGCCTTGCCCGAATCAGGTCGGTCATACGGATCCTAGGTCTACAATAAACTGCGGCACACTCCAAGCAGATGCGGCGCATCCGTCGCCAATGCCCGCAGCGCCCGATCCAGCGCGGCATCAGCGGCAACCGGCCCCATCTGCTCGCACAAGCCGACGTATACCGCGCTCACCAGATGCCGCAGCTCGGCCACACCCATACCGCTCAGCACCTGGGCATTGCGCTGCTGCAGCCAGGTTTGCAGCACACGGCGCGTGGCCAAGGGCAAGCGGTTTTCCTCCAGCGCCATGCTCACCTGCACCCGTAACGCCGACTGCTCGCGCGCATCCACCGCGTCCAGCAAGCGACCTACGAAACCGGTCGCGGCATCGATCAGTGGATCACCCCGTGCATCACTGCGAGCACCGGTTACAGGCGCGGCAACAGCCGCAGGTGTCGATGTTGGCGTTGGCGCATGCGTGGCACGATGCCCGATCCGATAGGCCCACAGCCGCTCGCCCGGATCAGGCAGCAAACGCGCTTCCGGCCAGGCCAGAGCCTGCACCACACTGCGCAGAATCTGTGGCCGCTGTGACCGCAGCTCCGGCGTAGTCAGGATATCGGACAAAAAGCGCTGTACTGGAAAGGCCGCCTGCGCCGCGTAGCAGGCTTCCCAGTGCAGCAGCGCCTCCCACAGCGCGTTTTCATCCAGATAAGCGTGCAACGCGGTATACAGCGCCCGGCGGCGCAAGGTAATCGCAGGATCCGGCGCTATTGCCATACTCATGGGCGCGTCGCCTGCCGTGATAACTGCTCCAGGGTTTCGCTGTCATAAACGCTTGGCCGGGCAAATTCTGGATAACCAATCTCGGCATGCTCGGTGATATCCAAGCCGCGCTGCTCATGCAGGGTACCGGCGCGCAGGCCAATGGTGCGTTCAATCAGCCAGTACATCAGCAAGGCGCTGCTCAGCACCCAGCCCAGGCAGGCGAAAATACCCGCCAGTTGCACCAGCACCCGCGCGCCATTGAATAGATCGCCATCGAAGAACAGGCCAGCGGCCAGCGTTCCCCACATACCGCAGAAGCCATGCACGGGAATCGCCCCCACCACATCATCCAGTCGCAGGCGGTCAAGCAGGCGCGTGCCCAACACGACGATGATTCCCGCCATCAAACCGGTCAGCACTGCAAAGCCCGGCAGCATGGTCGCGCAGCCAGCGGTGACACCAACCAGACCGCCCAGCATGCCGTTGATGATCTGGGTCAACAGCAGCGGCTGGCGCAGCAGGGCACTGGCCAGCATCGCCCCTACCGCCCCGGCTGATCCGGCCATCTGGGTATTGAGATTGATGCGGCCGATATCGAGATTGGCGGTCAGCGTTGAACCACCATTGAAACCAAACCAGCCAAACCAGAGAATGAAGCCACCCAGCGCCACCAGCGCCAGATTATGGCCGGGCAGATTGCGGGGCGAGCCAGAGCGCGGAAACCGCCCCAGGCGCGGCCCTACCACCAGAATCCCGGCCAGCGCACACCAGGCGCCGGTGGAATGCACCACGGTCGAGCCGGCAAAGTCGATGAAGCCCAACCGCTGCAACCAGCCCTGGCCACCGTGATAGCCGCCCCAGATCCAACTGCCCAGCACTGGATAGATCAGGCCGGTGATAAACGCCGCACCGACCAGATAACCAGCAAAACGGGTGCGCTCGGCCATGGCGCCGCTGGCGATGGTGGCGGAAGTGGCAGCAAACATGAGCTGAAACAGCAGAAAACAGTAGTCGAACGCTGTCATGTGCTCGGGCATGAAGACGCTGGTTCCGAACAGGCCGCTTTCATTACGGCCAAACATCAGGCCATAGCCGACCACCCAGAACACCAACGAACCGATGCACAGATCCAGCACATTCTTCATGATGACGTTGACCGCATTCTTGGCGCGGGCCATGCCGCTTTCCAGAAAGGCAAAGCCAGCCTGCATCAGGAACACCAGCGCCGCAGCGGTCATCAGCCACACGGCATCGGCGCTGGTCTTGCCCTGCGGCTCGGCCAGGGCAGCGGTGGGCAGCAACAGCAGCAGTACTGTGTAAAAGCGTTGGGATCGGGTCATGGAAAGGTCCATTGGATGAGGTATGCCACGCAAGAGTCGGTGACCAGGCGCACCGTACATCTGTCAATACAAGGCAAATCCCACGCCATGCCACCAAAGCCGGCGTTAGTCACCGGTTTGCGCTGCCTAATCACGCGCCCTAAGGGGCAATCCTGGTGCAAACCGGCCCGCATCGGTGCGGCGGCACGGCAAAGCCAGCAAAGACACCCGGAAACCGCTACGCTTCTCCCTGCGGAATCGCGACCCTATCGTCGTGGCGCGGTCCAATATTCACCACCTCGTAACCTGGAGCCACATCCTATGCGTCATCCCCTTGCCCTGCCCGCCCTGCTGTTCTGCGC
>DAITNL010000252.1:0-3531 GCA_036834665.1 Candidatus Competibacteraceae bacterium
TACAACCGCAGTATCCGCCGGGGATTTTTGGCTCTCAAACCACAATCCGTAGTACAATCAACGCACTTTGCACACACCATGTAGTGGTGGTTGGCATTCTGGCGCACGAGAGGTGTCAGGCATGTATCACTGCACAAAACGCAATCTGTGGTTGCCTGTGGAGTCATGCCGGGGGGATTTTCTGCGGGTCGAGCGGCGCGGCACGCAACCTTGGCGGTCAGATTGGCACTGCAGGCGCTGTGAGATGGGCGCAGTCCATGCCGGGCTGGACGTGGGAGCTGTGCGTGCGGCTGAGGTAGTGGCTGAGGCGCGGCGTATCTGTGTGCGCTGTCATCGCGAAGACACGCGGTTCATCAAGAACCGGTTGTGCCGGTCCTGCGATGCGCGGGATCGGGAGTTGCGCAGGGGCCGCAACGGCAAGGGCGCATTTCCGCGCCTGCTGGCTGAGCGCCTGCGACTGCACGCGGTGGTGCTGTTCGTGATGGGGGCCGGGCGGGTGGTGGTCGAGCGGTCCAGTGCGCTGCTGGAAGCCATTCTGAGCGAAGTACGGCGCGGTGCGGCTTTGCGGTTTGCGCGGCCTGTGCCTGATTACCCGGTACGCCAGTTGTCGTTCTGGGGGGGCTGCTGATGGCTGGCTGGACGATTACGGATCATGTTTGCCGGGTGTGTTTCGGTCGGGTGCTGCACTCAGATCGACATGCGCGGTGCGCGGATTGTGGGGTCAGCGGGGCACAGGTGAAAGACGTGTGCGCATGTGGCGTCAAACTGAACAGCGGCGGCAATGCCGGACTGCGCTGCACTAAAAACCTGGACGTTCGCCCTGAGTGTCCGGCGGAGGTGGTGATCTGCTATGTGGGAATTACCGAAAAGCCAGCAAAACCCGACAAGGCCAAACATGGCGGCGGCGGATTATTTGGGGAGGTCTGAGCATGCCCCGTCTAGCCGCTGATCAATGGGCTGAAATCAAGCAACGCCGGGAAGCCGGGGAATCGTTCGGCAGTCTGGCGAAGGCGTTCGACATTGATCATTCCGCGATTGTCCGTCGCGCCAAGAAAGAAGGCTGGGGTGATGGCATCGATGTCGGCGCGGCGGTTCGACGCAAAGTCACCGAGAAAGTCACAGGGTTTATCCCTGGCTGTGACTTTACCGACAAGGCGCAAGCGATCAACCACGCTGCCGAAAAAGGCGCGGAAGTCATTGCCCGGCATCAACAGGACTGGGAAGCGCATCGGGCATTCTTTGGCTCCGTTGCTGATGACTTTGACGCGGCACGGCACGCCAAGATGAACGCGGAAGCCTTGCGGATCATGCAGGATGGTGAGCGCAAAGCCTACAACCTGGAGCCGCAAATGGGCGATCTGACGCGCCTGGATGAAGAACAGCTTCTGGCTCTGGCGAAGGGCAAGGTGCCCAGTTGACGCGCGTCTCGCTCCCCTTGCGTGCAGCGGCTGAGCTGGAACTACGGCGGCGGCGCAAGCTTGCAGCGGCAACACTGCCAGTCTCGCCCATTCCTGCTGAGATGACCTTTCGCCAATGGTGCGAGTCGCTGGCGGAGCAAGGGCTGAAGGTGGACGGCCACCCGTTCACCCTGAGCAATCGCCAGGCGCTGTGGGAGATTTACGACCAGATTCCGACCACGATCGAGGAGGCGTACGGAAAGACCCTGGTGCTGATGAAGGGCGCGCAAATGGGCCTGACTGTGTTCGAGCAACTGGCGGACATATACATGGCGGTCAAGTTTGCCCCGTGTAAGGCGCTGATGTACCTGCCGGATCGCGCGATGGCGGCGGATAAATCGGCGCAGCGCTTCCTGCCGATCCTGCGCACCATTCCCTCCCTGTACTCGTTCATCACCCAAGGCGGCGGCGCTGAAGGCAACATCCTGACCCGGGCCATGCCGTCCCTGGATTCAAGTTTCAAATTCCTCTGGACATCGGGCCGGGCCGGCGGCGTTACGGAGTCATTCCCTGGCGATGTGCTATCCCTGGACGAAACCCAGGGCATGGCGCTGGAACAGATCGACACGGTATCGGAACGGCTCTCGGCGTCACGCATCAAGTTCCGGCTGATGCTGTCCACGCCCTTGTGGCCAGAGATGGATATCCACGCCTGGTACCTGCGCGGCGATCAGCGGCGCTACCACACCGCGTGTGGCTGTAAAGAGGGCGTAGTGCTGACGGATGTGGCCCTGCAAGCGGCGCTGCATAACACCGGCACGTTCCCGGTCGCGTACAACGATGGCCGCTGGCCGGATGCGCCCGACGATTTCGTGTACTACTGCCCGGTCTGTGGCGAGTGGATCCCTGACCCGCAAGTGGGGCGCTGGGTGGCGCACAATCCGGACGCGGATATCACCTCCTACCACATGAGCCAGATTCTGTCGCCCACCATCACCCCGCGCAATTTGATCGAAGCATGGGGTCTGGCGGATACGGCGGCGCGGCGCCAGAACTTCTTCTGCCGGAAACTGGGCACACCCTTTGCCGATACCAATCAGGTGCTGGCCACACTGGATACCCTGCGCCGCTGTGCTGAAGCGGGCCAGCGGGCCGGCCTGACGTGGAAAAAGACCGCGACCGGGACCTACATGGGCATCGACCAAATGGGCTCGTTCTCGGTGGTGACCGTGGTCGAGCGGCTACAGGATGGCCGCATGGGCGTGATCCATGCTGAGGCGGTCTATGCGCTCGATCCCTGGGCGCGGTTGGATGCGATCATGGACGAATTCGGCGTGGTCATCTGCGTGATCGAGCAATTGCCCAATATCGATAGCGCCCGGCTGTTTGCCAAGCGCCATGAAGGCAAGGTCTGGCTGATTACCAGTTACGGTGATCTGGAGGATTTCGTGTCCTGGGGTGATGTCCTGGTCACGAAGTCGGATCGCAAGACGGCAGATGATTTCCGTAGCCGCTACACACTGCGCGCCGATCAATACCGGGTGCTGGACTGGGCGGCCTCCCGGTTGCGGGAACAGTACATCGTGTTCCCCGACCCCTTGGCGCTGATTCAAGAAGTGCGCGATGGCGGCGTAGGCAAACCCGCCCCGGTGCTGTCCGATCTATTCTGGGTGCACTACCAGAAGTGCGGCCTGGTGCTGGAGGATGATGACGAGCAGCGCAAGACCAAGCGCAAAGTGGTGAAGCTGGGGCTTGATCCGCATGCCGCTTACTCGCTGATGGCGGCCTGTCTGGCCTGGTTCCGGGCGCACGGCACGAGCCACTTCATCATGCCCGAAGTAGCGCCCTCCAAGGGGCCAAATTCAAGCGCAAACGCTACGGGGCTACCTGCGCATGTGGTCGATTGGATGACGCCCGTAACGGGCACCTGCGGCGCTTGCTTGGAGTTCAAGGCGGGCCAGTGTGCCGCCCGGCAGGTATCGGTGCGGGCACAGGACCCTGCATGCGACTGGTGGGTGGGCAGGGGCTAAACCACTGCCGGCAGTCCAGCCTCGACCAGCAGGCCGCGTAGCCACATCTGGTATTCGTTGTTGACGATGGGCGCGTGGTCGGCGTTGCTCCACGATCCGCGGCA
>DAITNL010000253.1:0-3468 GCA_036834665.1 Candidatus Competibacteraceae bacterium
AGCCGAGCCCTCAATCGGCGGTGTGGAGCATGTGGCGGCAGTAGCCGAGCCCTCAGCCCCGATTCTGCTCGCTGAGGATAATCCGGTGAATCGCAAGCTGGCACTGGGGCAGTTGCGCAAGCTGGGCTATAGCGCCGAGGTGGCGGAAAACGGCCAGGTCGCGGTGGATAAAATGCGGGAGTGCTTTTATCCGCTGGTGCTGATGGATGTGCAGATGCCGGTGATGGATGGCCTGGAAGCCACACGACGGATTCGCGAAGCCCAGGCAGCGAAGGGTGGGCCGCGCTCGGTGATCGTTGCAGTGACCGCCAATGCCATGGAGGGCGATCGTGAGCGCTTCCTGGCCAGCGGCATGGATGACTACCAGAGCAAGCCCTACCGGCTGGAGGATCTGCGCGATCTCTTACGCCGCTGGCTGGAGACGCCAGCGGCCGGGTAATCGCGCCGGGTCGGGTTAATGCGGCCGCTCATGCGGTGTGGGCAGATCGGCAAGCGTCGCCGGTCGCAGGCAACGGCCGGTTTCGGAGTACAGCAGCCGACCCGGGTGCAGCACCTGCCGCGCCGCACCCTGCGTAGTGCATTGTTCCAGCAGGCGGTCAATGATCACCCGCAGACCTTGCTGGCGCAGCGGATAATGGTGTTCGAGGCGCAGCAGTTGTCCCTGCGCATCCAGGCCAGTTACGGTATAGGCCAGCGTACCCAGTTCCGGATCGGCCTGATGGGTGATCAGCATCTGCTGCTCGGGATTTTCGCTGTCATTGCGGAAAATGCCTTCGACCAGAAAATCGCCTGACAGGCAGGGAATGGCGCGCATGGCAGCCACACTGGCCTCGGCATCTGCATCGGCCAGCGTCCGTTCCAGTTGCGGACTGGCCAGCACCCAGCGTACATGCAGCCCATAAGCCTCCAGCGCCAGCGCATACTGCCGCTGCTGCTGCATCCAGTCCCGATAGCCCTGACCGAGTTCTGCCGCCGCCCGCTTGCAGCCGGGTCCAAACTGCGCCCAGTCGTCAAAGGTATAGAACAGGGTATGGGCATGGTCGCCGGCCACCAGGAAACGGCTGCCGGCCGCCAGCGTGGCCACCCGGATGCCGGGGCGTTCAAACCAGGCCTGTTCCAGCAATTCCCAGAGCGAGAGCAGGCCATTGCCATCCAGTTGCACCCGCAGCAGCGCACACAGGTCGCCGGTGGTCGCATAGGACAGGTTCAGCGCCTGCAGGCCAAAGGCCTGTTGCACCGCCTCGCGGGTCGCATCCGAGACCATGCCATTCTGCAGCAGGGTATCTTCCATGCTGCGTGCCAGTACGTTAATGGCATCGCGTGGACCGATGAAGCAGAATGGCAACAGCAACAGCGGTCCAGAACCGGGATGACGGGCCGGATTGATAGCCGCAACCGGGAAGTAGCCCTGATCAGTGCCCAGGGCTATCAGTTGCGGCGTGAACAGCCCGCCGTGCAGGCTGCCGCTGTATAAATCAGCCAGGGCGCCCAGCAGCGGAAAACCCGGACGCAGCAGCTCAGTCTGATCGTACAAGGCACCAGCCAGAATCAGGCCCAGGTGCTCAATGCCGCCGAGAATGGTATCCAGATCTTTAGCCAGATGACCGGCGAGCGCGGTCGCGGTGGCCACATCCAGCGGCGCCGGCGGCACACCGGTAAAGCCGGGCTGTTGCGGGTCCAGTTCAATCACCAGCAGGCCCGCGTAGGGCTGAAGGTCTTTTGGCAGGGTAGACGTTATAGGCACTGGAAATCTCTTGCGTTGCGCTACCGCTCCGTTGCCGGTGATCCGGGCGAAGCGATCATGAAAGGTGGCCAGGCGGGAACTGTCAGGCCGTGAGAGCGACCATTATAAGGGAAAATCAAGCGTGGACCTGCCGCACTCCGGTGTTGCGGGATCGCCCAAGCGCCCCAGTCGACTGATTTTTCCCATCTTGACCATTCTGGCGCTGTCACCTGGTGACTTTCCGCCTAGAATTGGTTGTGAGTGCTTACTAAATTTAAGGTTTTCGAGACCATTCCGACCCATACGAGGTTTCTCATGTCCGAATCCATTCAAACCCCGGCCGAACAGCTGCAACAGGCTGCATCGGCACTTGCCGCGGTCCAGAAGGCTCTCGATTATGCCTTGACGGATTTGAAGGAACGCTCGCAGAAAGCCGACGGCAAGATCTCGGCCGCGCTGCTTGATCAGCATCAACTGGTGAGCTACGACCTGGCGCTGTCCTTCGCCGAGGCCACCGGCGCCCGCTTTGCACTGGATTATGCTCAGCGCGCGCGCGCGGCGGGTGGCACGCCCGCCAGTGAGCTGGCGCTGGAAGAGCGCTTTGCCCTGCTGTTCACCGCCGAGGCGCTGCAGGCGATCCGCAACCGGCTGAGTACCCGTCCGGCCGATTTCGGTCTGAGCGACGCCTGGCTGGGCGCAACCGTCGATCATGCCGCAGTGCGTCAGTTCTGCCTGACGCAATTGCCAGCGGCGCGGGTGGCGGAACTGGGGCAGTTGATGTATGCCCAGGCCGGAGTCACCGGCGCCTATCTGCTCGATGATCACCACGAAATGATGCGTGAGACCTTCCGCCGCGTCGCCGAGGATGTGGTGATGCCGCTGGCCGAGGAGATTCACCGCCACGATCTTGATATTCCCAACACGATCATCGATCAGGTCAAGGATCTGGGCTGCTTTGGCATTTCCATTCCCGAGCGCTTTGGCGGCATCCAGAGCGATGAGCAGGAAGATAATCTGGGCATGATCGTGGTCACCGAGGAGCTGACGCGCGGCTCGCTCGGCGCGGCCGGCAGTCTGATTACCCGGCCGGAGATTCTCTCCAAGGCGCTGCTTAAGGGTGGCACTGAGGAACAGAAGGAAAAGTGGCTGCCGCAATTGGCCTCTGGCGACTTGTTGTGTGCGGTGGCGGTGACCGAGCCGAATTACGGTTCCGATGTCGCCAACATGCGCCTGAAAGCGACCAAGACCGAGGGCGGCTGGCTGCTGAACGGCGCCAAGACCTGGTGCACCTTCGGTGGCAAGGCCGGCGTGCTGCTGATTCTGGCCCGCACCAATCCTGATCTGTCGCTGGGCCATCGCGGTCTGTCGATGTTCCTGCTTGAAAAGCCCAGCTATCCGGGTCATGCCTTTGAATTTGTCCAGAAGAGCGGCGGCAAGCTGAGCGGCAAGGCGATTCCCACTATCGGTTATCGCGGTATGCACTCCTTCGATCTGTTCTTCGACAATATATTCGTGCCCGATGAAAACATGCTCGGCGGCCCAGCGGGTGAGGGCAAGGGCTTTTATTTCACCATGGCCGGCTTTGCCGGTGGCCGGATTCAGACGGCCGCACGCGCCGTGGGCCTGATGCAGGCCGCCTATGAAAAAGCGCTGAGTTATGCCCAAGAGCGCGTGGTATTCGGTTCACCGATCAGTGATTATCAGTTGACTCAGGTCAAGCTGGCCCGCATTGCTGCTTATCTGGC
>DAITNL010000254.1:0-3420 GCA_036834665.1 Candidatus Competibacteraceae bacterium
GCACCCACGCCAAAGGTGCGCTCGCCAAACTCGGCGATATTCAGATACACCTCAAGAATGCGCTGCTTGGACCAGAACAGTTCCAGCAGCACGGTAAACCACGCCTCCAGCGCCTTGCGCAGCAGGCTGCGCCCCGGCCACAGAAACAGATTCTTCGCCACCTGCTGACTGAGCGTGCTGGCGCCGCGCATGGGCTTGCCTTCATCCTGATCTTCCAGCGCATCTTGGATTTCCACGAAATCAAAACCGTGATGCTCGGGAAAGCGCTGATCCTCGCCGGCAATCACCGCCAGCGCTGCCGCCGGGGCGATGCGGGCATAAGGCGTCCACTCATAACGCAGCGTGGCGCCCTGGCCCGACCACCAGGCACTGATGGCCGTCTGGACCATGTAGCTCGACCCCGGCAGCGGCACCCAGCGCAAGACCAGCACCAGCAGCATCGAGCCCAGCACAAATAGACCGGCTGCCTTCCCGGCCAGCGTCGCGATCCACGCCAGCCGCTGCCGGACGGACGTGGAGGGCAGCGCCCGCCACATCCCGCTTTTCAGAAAATACCCCACGCCACCCCCGATGCCATGGTTTCGCCCAATTCCTCACAGCGCTGCAGCATCGCCTCATCCAGCTCACCGCGGGCAATGATCGGCTCACACACCGGCTTGAACGGATATCCGCGGGCGATACGTTCGATGCTGCGCAGCGCACCACTGCCGTCATTACCGGCACTGATGAACACCGCATAGGGCAAGCCGCTGATTCTGCCTTGCGCGGGATAGTAGGTGCGATCCAGGAAATTCTTCAGCGCCCCGGACATATAGCCAAAATTTTCCGGCGTGCCCAGCAGCAAACCGCGTGCCTGCAGCAAATCATCCAGCCCGGCGCGCAAGGCCATTTTCAGTCGCGTCTCGACCTCCGGCACCCGGCGCGCACCACGTAATACCGCCCGCGCCATGCTCCGGGTATGACCGGTTTGGGAATGATAAACGATCAGCAGGCGCGCGGCCGGCATTCCGTTTTCACCGCAGGAAGGGTTTGCACCGCTCATCGTGCCGCGCGTCTTTGCTTGCCGCGCCATGGGATTTTCGCTATGGTTGCGAGTCTTTTCAAAAGACCAAAGATTGGTTTTTCAGCGAGAGGTTTTATGTCAAAAGAAGATCATATCGAAATGGAAGGCACCGTGGTCGACACCCTGCCCAATACCATGTTCCGGGTGCAATTGGAAAATGGCCATGTGATCACTGCGCACATTTCCGGTCGGATGCGCAAGAACTACATCCGCATCCTCACCGGCGACAAGGTAAAAGTGGAACTGACTCCCTATGACCTGAGCAAGGGTCGCATCGTCTATCGCGGGCGCTGAGCGACCGCATCCGCTGCCGCTCCGATCACCCCCTTACTATCATCACGTTTCCCGACGCGCGATCGTCGCTAGCTGCCGGGTAGCGTGTGCCGGCGACGATCCAACGCTCCCTTGTCTGCACCTCAAGGAACCGCTTCCTCCTCGGCAATTTCCACCCGCAGACCATCGTCCTGCACCGTCACCACAACGTGCCCGCCGTTCACCAGCCGCCCAAACAGCAGTTCCTCGGCCAGGCGGCGCTTGATATTTTCCTGAATGATCCGCGCCATCGGCCGCGCGCCCATGCGCGGGTCATAGCCGTGTGCGGCCAGCCAGCAGCGGCCTTCGTCGTCCACTTCCAGAGTGACCTTCTTCGATTCCAGTTGTGCTTCCAGCTCGATGAGAAACTTGTCGACCACCTGGGCAATGGTCACCGGTGTCAGCGGCTTGAACTGGACGATCGCATCCAGCCGGTTGCGGAACTCCGGCGTGAACATGCGCTTGATGATCTCCAGTCCGTCGCTGCTGTGATCCTGGGTGGTGAAACCAATCGACGCCCGATCCATCTGCTCGGCACCGGCGTTGGTGGTCATCACCAGGATCACGTTACGAAAATCGGCCTTGCGGCCATTGTTGTCGGTCAGCGTGCCATGATCCATGACCTGCAGCAGCAGGTTGAATACATCCGGGTGCGCCTTCTCGATCTCGTCAAGCAGCAGCACCGCGTGCGGATGCTTGAGGATCGCGTCAGTCAGCAGGCCGCCCTGATCGAAGCCGACATAACCCGGCGGCGCGCCGATCAGCCGTGATACCGTGTGCCGTTCCATGTATTCGGACATGTCAAAGCGGATCAACTCGATACCCAGCACCCGGGCCAGTTGACGGGTGACCTCGGTCTTGCCGACGCCGGTCGGACCGGCAAACAGGAAGTTGCCGATAGGTTTCTGCTCGTTGCCCAGACCGGCCCGGGCCATCTTGATCGCATTGGCCAGAGTATTGATGGCTTCGTCCTGACCGAACACTACCAGCTTCAGATCCCGCTCCAGATTGCGCAGCACGTCCTTGTCCGACGAAGACACGGTCTTGGGCGGAATGCGGGCGATCTTGGCGATGATGGTCTCGATGTCGCTGACACCGATGACCTTCTTGCGCTTGGCGACCGGCAGCAGCCGCTGGCTGGCCCCGGCCTCGTCGATGATATCGATGGCCTTGTCCGGCAGGTGACGATCGTTGATATAGCGCGCCGACAAATCCACCGCCGCACGCAGCGCCTTGTCGGCGTATTTGACGTCGTGGTGCTCCTCGAAGCGGGTCTTGAGGCCCTTGAGAATCTGGTAGGTTTCCTCGACCGACGGTTCGGCGACATCAATCTTCTGGAAACGCCGCGCCAGTGCCCGGTCCTTCTCGAAGATGCCGCGATATTCCTGATAGGTGGTCGAGCCGATGCATTTCAGTTCACCCGAGGCCAGCACCGGCTTGATCAGGTTGGAGGCATCCATGACCCCGCCCGACGCCGCGCCGGCACCGATGATGGTGTGGATTTCGTCGATGAACAGCACGGCGTGGCGCTCCTTGCGCAGTTGCGCCAGCACCGCCTTGAGACGCTTTTCGAAATCGCCGCGATACTTGGTACCGGCCACCACCGAGCCCAGGTCGAGAGCATAGATGGTGGCGTCGCGCAGCACTTCCGGCACTTCACCATCGACGATCATCTTGGCCAGACCTTCGGCGATGGCGGTTTTGCCAACCCCGGCCTCGCCGACGAACAGCGGGTTGTTCTTGCGCCGCCGGCACAGGATCTGGATGGTGCGTTCCACTTCCTCGCGGCGGCCAATCAGCGGGTCGATACGTCCCTGCCGGGCCAGTTCGTTGAGATTGCTGGCGAAGCTTTCCAGCGGCTTGGAACCGGCATTCTCGCCATTTTCCTCGTTCGGCGACGATGGAGATTCCTGCTGTTCGTCGGAGACTTTGGAAATGCCATGCGAGATGAAGTTGACTACGTCGAGGCGGCTGATTTCCTGCTGCTTGAGCAGAAACACCGCCTGCGATTCCTGCTCGCCAAACATGGCTACCAGTACATTGGG
>DAITNL010000255.1:0-3384 GCA_036834665.1 Candidatus Competibacteraceae bacterium
CTGGAAAAGGCGCTCTGGCGGCACATGTACGCACGCACCGGCGGCGCCGCGCCCTCAGCATCCCGGTCATAGCCCATGCGCCACTCGCTCAGTGCCTGTGCCCTGGCCACCCTGCACGCGCGGATCAGCGCCGATCCCGATTTTGCCACCCTGCAGGCGGTGGACCTGCACGCGCTGCCTACTACCGGTCTGGCCCATGACCATCTCCGGCTTGGCGATAGCGGCTGGCTGGCGCGGGTCCCCAAGCAGAGCCAGTTTGGCCTGGCCGCGCTCGACAATCTGCGCTATCAGGCAGCCTGCTTCCGTCGCGCCAGCGCCTCCGGCCACGCGCCACGTTTGAAGCGGGTACTGCTGCCCTGCGCCGATCTGCCGCTGGGCGCGCTGCTCGTCGAATATATCGCCGGACGCCCGCTGCACATGCCGGCGGAACTGGCGCAGATCGCGCCGGCACTGGCGGCGCTGCATAACCTGCCGCGGCCCGCGGCGGCGCATCAGCCACCGCTGCGCGACAGTGCCGATGCCGTCGCCAGCGAACTCCGCACCATCCAGGCGCAGGCGGCGTTTTTGCCCGACGCAGCCCTGTCCGCCGACAGTCAGGCGCAGCTGGCCGGGGAACTGCGCTGGGCGCAGCGCTGTGCCGCCGAGGCCGCCGGTCAGGTGCAGCCGGTGCGCCTGATCGCCACCGATACCCATCCCGGCAACTGGCTGCTGCGGCACGGTCAGGCGGTGCTGGTGGACTGGGAAAAGGGCCAGTACAGTTCGCCAGCGGTCGATCTGGCCCATGCCAGCCTCTACACCTCGACCACCTGGGACGTGGTCGCCGCCGGCGCCCCAACGCTGGCAGCCATCGCCGCGTTCTATCAGCACTGGCTGGAGGCGGCTGCGCCCGATCTGGCCACACAACTGCGGCCCTGGCTGCTGCCGCTGCGCCGTCTGGTGTGGTTACGAGCAGTCACCTGGTGCGTCAAGTGGCGGGTGGCCTCGCGGCAGGCGCGCCGTCTGGAACAGCCCAGCAGCGCCACCAGCACCGAGGACTGGTCTGCAGAACGCAGCGACGCCGCGCTGGTCGCACATGTCCAGAACCGGGTCGATCATTATCTGGACCCGGCGATCATGGCCACGGTGCGCCAGGAATGGGCACTGGGCAGTCCCTTGCAGTACCTGTAAGAATGCGCGCGTATCCGTTACCCACAACTTCGAGGAGGTCTCGTGCACCATCAACCACAGCTCACGCATCCCCTCCTGGCGCTCAGCCTGTGGCTCCTGGCGCTGCTGACCGGCACCGTCCGCGCCAGCGAGCCGGACTGGGCGACGATCGAAAAGACCGCGCGCGGCCAGACTGTGTACTGGAATAGCTGGGGCGGTGATGACAAGGTGAACGCCTACATTGCCTGGGTCGGCGAGCAGGTCCAGGCCCGCTACGGCATCACCCTGCGCCATGTCAAGGTCAGCGACATTGCCGAAACCGTGTCCCGCATTCTGGCCGAGAAGAACGCTGGTCGTCACCAGGATGGCAGCGTTGACCTGCTATGGATCAACGGCGAAAACTTCCGCGCCATGAAGGATAACGGCCTGCTGTATGGCCCGTTCACCGCGCGCCTGCCCCACTACCGGTATGTCGATACCGTCGGCAAGCCCACCACCACGGTTGACTTCACCGTGCCGGTCGAGGGTATGGAAGCGCCCTGGGGCATGGCGCAGATCGTGTTCGTCTATGACAGCGCCGTGGTCCGCGAGCCGCCAAAATCCATGGCGGCACTGCTCGCCTACGCCCAGGCGCATCCGGGCCGCTTCACCTATCCGGAGCCACCGGATTTTCTCGGTTCGACCTTTCTCAAGCAGGCACTGCTGGAGCTGAGCGAGCAGCGCGAGGCTCTGCAAAAACCGGCTACCGACGCCAATTTCGGCCCGGTCAGCGCGCCGCTGTGGCGCTGGCTGGACCAGATTCGCCCTTATCTGTGGCGACAGGGTCAGGCCTATCCGCCCAGCATGCCGGCGCTGCGGCAACTGCTGGCCGATGGCGAAATCGACATCGCCTTCAGTTTCCACCCCAATGATGCCTCAGCGGAAATCGCCAAAGGCACTCTGCCCGACACGGTGCGCACCTATGTGCTGACCGGGGGCACCATCGGCAACACTCACTTCGTCGCCATTCCCTACAACGCCCGCGCCAGGGAAGGAGCCCTGGTGGTCGCCAACGTCCTGCTCTCCCCGGAAGCCCAGGCGCGCAAGCAGGATCCGGCGGTGTGGGGCGATCTGACCGTGCTGGCGGTGGACCAGTTGCCGCCCGAAGACCAGCAGCGCTTCGCCGCGCTCAAGCCCGGTGTCGCCACGCTCAGCGCCGCGCAACTGGGCACGCCGCTGCCGGAGCCGCACCCGAGCTGGATGGAGCGGCTGGAAGCAGCCTGGCGCGCGCGCTATAGCCGCTAGCCCGGTGCAGATCGCGACATGGTGCAGCGGCAGTCTGCTGAGCGGAGCACCGGCCCTGACTCTGGCATTACTGCTGATGCCCATCAGCGCCGGGCTGACCGGTACGCTGCTGCCCGCCTTTGGTTACCTGCCGGCCATCGGCGCGACCGGGTTTTCACTGCAACCGTGGCGCACCCTGCTCGCCGAGCCGGGCTTGAGCCACGCGCTGATCCTGACCCTGTGGACCGGGGTGGCCGCGACATTGCTAGCGCTGCTGCTGACCCTGATGCTGCTCGCCGGCTGCTATCAAAGTCGCTGGCTGGCGCACATCCGGGGCAGTCTGGCGCCGCTGCTGGCCATGCCGCATGCTGCGCTGGCCCTGGGACTGGCCTTTCTGATCGCGCCAAGCGGTGGATTGGCGCGGCTGCTGTCCCCCTGGGCGACCGGCTGGGAACGACCGCCGGAACTGGGACCGTTCGGGCCACAGGATCCCTGGGGCCTGAGCCTGATCCTGGCGCTGACCCTCAAGGAAACCCCCTATCTGCTGTTCATGAGCCTGGCTGGGCTGGCGCGCTGGCCCGCCGATCATGATCTGACTGTGGCCCGCACCCTCGGCTACGGCCCGGTCAGCGCCTTCCTGAAAGTGGTGCTGCCGCAACTGTATCCGCTGATTCGCCTGCCGGTGTTCGCAGCGCTGGCCTTTGCCCTGAGCGTGGTCGATGTAGCCCTGATCATCGGTCCGAGCGCGCCGTCAACCCTGGCGGTGCAGGCGCTGCGCAGCTTCAATGATCCCGATCTGCATGCACGCCTGCCGGCGGCGGCGGCGGCCCTGCTGCTCATGGGCGTGACCGGGCTGGCGCTGCTGCTGTGGGAAGGCACCATCCAGCTGCTGGCCCGCTGCAGCCGTGCATGGCTGAGCGACGGCGGGCGCGGGGGTTGCGGTGTGCTGGCCCAGTGGCTAGCACTGGGCAGTGG
>DAITNL010000256.1:0-3048 GCA_036834665.1 Candidatus Competibacteraceae bacterium
ACGCTTGCCCCGTGAGTAGAATTGAGCCTAGCTCCCACGCTGGAGCGTCACTGCCATTAAGTTAAGGCGAAACACCCAGAATTTCGGCGACACTATGCGAATTTGGATGTTTAAACGGATGGACAAAAAACGCAGGTGGTGGAAACTAGCCGGGAACTGGTTGGGGAGGAAGGCTTTAAAGAACGGCACCGCTGGACGGACAAGGACTTCACGCGCGCCCGCAGCCTGGTGTTCGCCCTGGTGGTGGCGCTGGTGTTGAGGAAGAGCATGAAATCCCTGCAAAACGTCGTCAACGAGGCGATGCTCTGGCTGGAGAGGTCGAGCGTGTCGGCCAGCGCGTATTCGCAGGCGCGGTACAAGCTGAGGCACACCGCCTTCATCGAGTTGAACCGGAAGGCGGTGGTGGGGACGATGTACCGTGACGGCGACTATCAGACCTTCTGGGGCTTCCGCGTCCTGGCGGTGGACGGCTCGAAGGTCGCGTTGCCCGACAGCGAAAGCGTGCGTGAGGACTTCGGCACCCTGCCCTGGACGGGCGGGAAAAATTCGGAACTGCAAGGGGAGCGCCCGTACGCCCTGGCCTCGGTGCTGTACGATGTGCTGAACCGCGTGGCCCTCGACGCCACGCTGAGCCAGGCCGACGCCTACGAGGTCGACTTGGCGGTGGGCCACTTGGCGCACACCCGCCCCGGCGACCTGCTGCTGATGGACCGGAACTTTCCGTCGTACCGGATGTTGGCGGAGATGGCCGTACGGGGGCGCGACTTCGCCGTGCGCTGCTCGGCGGCCTCGTTCGCCCAGGCGCGGCGGATGCTGCGGGGCGAAGGCCCCGACAGCCTGCTTGCCACGCTGACCCCGTGCGCGGGGCAGGCGGCGCAAATCCGCGGGCTGGGCCTGCCGATGTCGCTGGCGGTGCGCTTCGTGCGCGTCCGCCTGGCGGCCGGGGAAGACGAGGTGCTGGTGACTTCCTTGCTTGACAAGGCCAGGTACCCGACCGAAGGCTTCCTGGAACTGTACGGGCTGCGTTGGAGGATCGAAACCTTCTACGGCCTGCTCAAGACCCGCTTGGGCTTGGAGAACTTTTCCGGCACCGGAGCCGAGGCGGTGCGGCAGGACTTCCACGCCACGGTCTACCTGTCCGGGCTGGAATCCATCCTGACCGCGTCGGCGCAAGACCTCCTCGATGCCAAGGAAACCCGGCATCAGCAGGCGGTGAACCGGGCGGTATCGTTCAATGCGATCAAGAACCAGGCGCTGGATTTGCTGCTCGGCGACAGGGAAACCGGGCCCTTGCTCGAAAGACTGACGGAGTTGTTCCTCACCAACCCGACCTTGGCGCGCGAGGGTCGTAACCCACCCCGCAAGAATACCGGTGCACGGAAACTGCTGGACTTTTATAAGCGACGGAAGAAGCATTGTTTTTGATGGAAATTTCCTTAACTTAATGGCAGTGACGCTCCAGCGTGGGAACGATAAAAGTTTGAACCACTACCGAGAATAATGAGATGAAGAAAGTAAATTTAGTTGTGCTCACAATGATCGCTGCTACTTCAGCTTTTGCTGGAGCTGCTGTTGGATGGTCTTTCCCCTTGCAAGAAAAGACGTTGGCGCTTGGGATGACATTCACTGAGGTCAAAGCATTATTCCCTAAAGCAGTAAAACCAGAAGATATGGAGCAATGCAAAAAGAAGGTCAATAAGGTATCCTGTACTATCTTAGAAAATCGCGAGGAAGATAGCCCTGATACAGTGACTCTAGTATTTAAAGATAACAAGCTTGATGAGATCGATCACAGTGGTGGCACTGAAGGTCTAACAAATGATCAAAAAAAGTTTCAAACTTGGATGGTTAAAATGTATGGAAAGGGCAAGAAGACTACTAAAAAGCCTAATGTAGAAACACGTTGGTCTCTTCCGGGAGCTCTTATAACAGAAAGTTGCTATTTTGGAGAGGATTCCGGCGATGTTTCTTGTTCTTACCATATTAGAGCAACTGCTATTAACTAGCTTGGCGAAATAAACTGTGATTATTGACAAGATAGAAGGTCATAAGCGCGTAGGTCGGGTTAGCGCAGCGTAACCCGCCTAACTGGCTGCTGCACCGGAGACCGCGCCATAGCCAGTGTTGGCATTTGAAAGCCACGTAGGTTGGGTTGTCTTCTTTTTGACAACCCAACATTCAATTAACCGGCCTAACTGTGGCTTGCACCTGCCCCGCGTAGCGGGGTCAGGTGAAGCAGGGCGTTAGGCATCACATCCATGTCCAGGCGCCCCGCGTGCAGGACAATGCGACACTCTGCCCATGCACCACACACTCTTCGACACCCCGGTTGTCAACCATTTGCTCCGAGGCCTTTCCCGCCTGATCCTGCACCTGCAGGGATGGACGGTGGAGGGGTGTATTCCCAAGCAGGCAAGCAAGTGCGTCCTCATCGCCGCGCCGCACACAAGCAACTGGGATCTTCCCTACACGCTCATGGTTGCGTTCTGCCTGCGCCTACACATCTACTGGCTGGGCAAGGCGAGCCTGTTTCGCTGGCCGTTTGGGCCGCTGATGCGCTGGCTTGGAGGCGTGCCTGTAGATCGCAGCAAGAGCAACAACCTAGTTGCAACAGCCGCGGCTGCCATCGCCGCGGCGGAGGGTCCTTTACAACTCGTCGTGCCGCCCGAAGGCACAAGAGGAAAGACTCGTCACTGGAAGACTGGGTTCTACTTCATTGCGCTTGAGGCGAAGGTCCCGATCGTTCTGGCCTACATGGACTATGCGCGTAAGGTAAGCGGTTTGGGTCCAGTGTTCGAACCAACAGGCGACGTAGACAAAGACATGCAAGAAATCAAACGATTCTATGCCGGAATACGAGGGCGCAATCAGGACCAGTTCGCACCGGACTGAAGCAGGAGCACCGGCAGTGCCCTCAATTTCCCAGCCGCGTAGGTTGGGTTGTCGTCTTTTTGACAACCCACATTGAATCAACTCGCCTACAATCAACCGGACCTAACTGGCTGCTGCACTAGAGACCGCGCCATAGTCAACGCAGTAATCCATAAT
>DAITNL010000256.1:3058-3359 GCA_036834665.1 Candidatus Competibacteraceae bacterium
CATCATCACTGTTCATCGCAAAAATACACCAGTTTCAATTTTCGGTGAAATCATAGATTGCGCAAAGCCTATCGTTCCTTGATTACTGTAGCTTCGTAGGTTGAGTTGCCGTCTTCTTGGCAACTCACATTCAGCGAAGCCTAACTGGCTGCTGCACCAGAGACCGCGCCGTAGTCAACGCAGTAATCCATAATCAACCCGCCCGGTCGATTGCCGGGCAATCCCTCCGGCTATGAAACTCGTGCTGAGCGACTTGCCCTGAGCGCACTCGTACTGAGCGCAGTCGAAGTAGTCGATGGGG
>DAITNL010000257.1:0-3356 GCA_036834665.1 Candidatus Competibacteraceae bacterium
TCCTGCCGGGGGCGACGCGGGCCGATGTCCAGCCGCGCCTGGAAGATCTGCGGCGGGCCGTAGCGGATTTGCATCTGCACAGCCGTACGGACACCTTGCCCGCGATCACGGTTTCCATTGGCCTGACCGAGGCGGCCGATGCCGATGCCGATGCCGCAGCTCTGCTGACACGCGCTGATGCCGCGCTGTACCGGGCCAAGCAGCAGGGCCGTAACCGCCTTGTCTTCCTGGCCTGAAGGAACCGGCAGAGTCGCTACCCTCAGCTATGCTTTTCTGCAAAGCACCATGCCGGTTCACGGGCCGGATACGCGACCGGTAAGCGTTGGTGCGGGTGCGCGGTTCTCTCTGCCGACTTTCAAAGGTCTTCCGGGTCATCCATGGCCGATCATCCTCAGGCATGCCCTAAAGAACCCGCACAGCGGGTGTGGTCCCGACCGTGGTTGGCCGCCGTGCTGGCTGCGGTCGTGGTGCTGGCACTGGGTCTGGGGGTGACGTTCGCGTTGTGGCACAACGCCCAGCAGCAGGTCGCGCAGAAGCTGGCGACAGAATTTCAGGGTTGGGCGGATAAGGTCGCCTACAGAATCACCTATCGCCTGAACGGCCATGTACAGATCCTGCGCGGTGTCGCTGGTCTGTTCGAGGCATCGGAAACCGTCGGCCGCGAGGAATTCCGCCGCTATGTCAGCGCGCTGGCCCTGGCGGAACATTATCCGGGTATTCAGGGTATTGGCTTTTCCGTCTTCGTCCCCGCCGCGCAGAAGGCTGAGCACATCGCGGCCGTGCGTGCGGAAGGCTTTGCCGATTACAGCATTCGCCCGGACGGCGAGCGGCCGTTCTATACCGCTGTGCTGTATCTGGAGCCGTTCAGCGGTCGTAACCTGCGCGCCTTTGGCTTCGACATGTCGCCTGAGCCGGTGCGCTGGGCCGCAGCGGAGCGGGCACGCGATGACGGCGAGGCCGCACTGTCGGGCAAAGTGATTCTGCAGCAGGAAACCGGCGTCGATGTACAAGCGGGCTGCGTGCTGTTTCTGCCGGTATATCGTTCCGGCATGGCGCATCAGGATCGCGAGCAGCGCCGCGCCAGTCTGCTCGGCTGGGTCTACTCACCGCTGCGCATGCAGGACCTGATGTCCAGCGTGCTGCGTACCTTCGAATTCGACGAATTGCGCACGCTGCTGAACGTGACTATCTACGATGGCGAGCAGCGCTTGCCCGAGAATCTGCTGTTCACCCTGCAGCCCGTAGCGGCCACCGCCCAGGCCCGGTTCCAGAGGGTGCAGCAGTTACGGCTTGGCGGTCCCCCCTGGACGATAGTCATCCGCTCCACCGCGGGTTTCGAGGCCCGCGCGCAGGAGGAAAAGGTGCCGCTGATTGCCGTGGGGGGCAGTCTGGTCAGCCTGCTGCTGGCCGTGCTCAGTGGCCTGCTGATCCTGAATCACCGGCGTGCCATCGCCAGCCTGCGCAGAACCGCCGAACTGCTGACCGTCCGCGAGCAGACCGAGCAGGAATCCGCCCGGCGCGAGAATCTGCTGCGCAAGATCATTGAAATTCTCCCGGTCGGGCTGTGGATCGCAGACAAGGACGGCAAGCTGGTCATTGCCAATCCGGTTGGCCGGCGTATCTGGGGTGCGCAACCGCAGGTCGGGCCGGCCAGCTATGGCGTATTCAAGGCGCGGCGCCTGCCCTCTGGCGAGCCGATCGCAGCCGATGACTGGGCGCTGCTGCACACCCTGCGCGAGGGGGTCACGGTGGTTGATGAACTGCTGGAAATCGAGACCTTCGATGGGCAAAAACGCATCATTCTCAACTACACCGCGCCGGTGTTCGACGAGCAGGGCACTCTCCAGGCGGCCATCGTGGTCAACCACGATATCAGCGAGCGCAAGCGTGCCGAGGCCGCGCTGCACTTTACGCAGGCGGTGGTCGATCAGATGAGCGATGCCGCCTTCCGGACTCTGCCCAATGGCCGGCTGGTGTACGCCAATGCCGCCGCCTGCCGGATGCTCGGCTATACGCTCGATGAGCTGCTGGCGCTGTCGATCCAGGACATCATCCCGGACTACGATGAGGCCGACTTGCAGGCAAACTGGTGCGAGCTGCGCCAGGCGCGGACGCTGCGCATTGAAAGCCGGCATCGCTGCAAGGATGGCACGATGATTCCGGTCGAAATTCATATCGACTACATGGGGTTCGAGGGCGAGGAATACGCCTGTGCGCTGGCTCACGACATCAGCGAGCGGCAGCAGATGGAGGCAATCCTGCGCGAGCAGGCGATGCGTGATCCGCTGACGGGCCTGTTCAATCGTCGCTATCTGGATGAAACCCTGCCACGCGAACTGGTCCGCTGCCAGCGCAGTGTCGAGCCACTGACTGTGGTCATGCTTGATCTCGATCACTTCAAGGACTTTAACGACTGCCACGGTCACGAAGCCGGCGATGCCGTTCTGCGCGCCATCGGCGACCTGTTGCAACAGTTCCTGCGCGGTAGCGATATTGCCTGCCGCTACGGCGGCGAAGAATTGACCCTGATCCTGCCGGGCGCGCCGTTGACCGATGCTTGGCCACGGATGGAAGCGCTGCGCCAGGCGGTAGCGGATTTGCATCTGCGCGATCGTGCCGGTGCACTGCCCGCGATCACTGTTTCCATCGGTCTGGCCGAGGCAACAGCGGATACTGAAGCCGCCGCTATTCTGCTGGCGCGCGCCGATGCCGCGCTGTATCGAGCCAAGCAGCAGGGCCGCAACCGGGTCATATGCGCGGAGATATAGGCATGTTCAAGCGCGGGCAGCACATCTGTTGCGGGCTGTTACTCCTCTTGAGCGGGATCAATCCCAGTCTGGCGGTGGAACAGGTGACGCTGCAATTACGCTGGATGCATTCGTTTCAGTTCGCCGGTTATTACATGGCCAAGGAAAAGGGCTATTACCGGGATGAGGGACTGGCAGTCCAGTTCCTGGAAGGCGGTCCTACTGTTGATGGGATTGGCAATGTGCTGGAGGGCAGGGCTGATTTTGGTGTGGCCAGCAGTGAGCTGGTTTTAGCGCGCGAGGCCGGTAAGCCGGTGGTGGTTCTGGCTAGCATTTTTCAGCATTCTCCCTATGTGTTGATGGTCCGCGAGGCATCGGGCATTCGCTCGCCACATGATCTGATTAATCATCAAGTCCTGATTGGTCCGGAAAATCGCGCTGTCGAACTGCGTGCCATGCTGATCAATGAAGGCGTCGATCTGAAGCAGATCAGAATAGTGCCACCACCGTTAACACCGGAAAAGCTGCGTGATCCGGCAATCAGCGCCATCAGTGGCTATATCAGCAATGAACCTTTCCAATGGCGGCAACTGGATATCCGCTATCACC
>DAITNL010000258.1:0-3302 GCA_036834665.1 Candidatus Competibacteraceae bacterium
ACGGATAATTGATCGAACGCTGATTGTTTTGGGATGGATCAAAACCGGAAAATCTGCACCAGGATTGCTATGAACAATGAAGTCCGTCAAATACTTTGTGATTTAATAGTTCAGTATGGTCACTCGATCTGTAATGATCCATATCGCTGCAAAGCCTTGCTTAATGATTGTTATTCCATTTCTTATAAAGGATGTTGTCATGCATAACGAACCGCGCCAGCAACTGTGCCAACTTATCGCTCAGTATGGACCTGCCCTGTCCGAAGACCCGCGCCGTTGCAGCGCATTGCTCAAAGATCATTGTGGCCAGTACAAGCGGGAAATCTTTGTTCTGGTCAATGCCCTGGAAAATCGGGTGGCTACGGAGCTGATCAATGCGTCTGCGGGTGTGCCCGAAGTGGTCTTGCTCTCGCGCCTGAGCAAGCGGTTGGAGGATGAACTGGGTCTGGCGGAAAATGCGGCAAAGTGGGCGGTAGAGACATGGGCGTTGGCGCTTGGGGTAATTCAGCAGCCGTTGCAGGTTTCTGCACCGACTGCTGTTCAGGCGACTCAATCGGTCAGCCGGAGTGATGCAACTCCAGTTACTGTTTCTTCAGTGACTTCCGCAGGCGGAAAGTTGAAGTTTCCTAGATTCAGTGTGGGTAAAGTAAGGAACTAGTCGCTGTAGGCGAGATTGATGTGCCTCAAGGTCAAGCGGTGGAACTCAGGGTTTCTGATGATGTAACAGATTTTTCCTTTCTTGAAACGTGTGATCCAAATGCTTTAATTAATCAAATCTGCTTGAGTAGATGTAAAAACTTTAATGATGCCGAATTAGTACGACTTAAAAAACTTACTAATTTACAATTTATTGATCTGAGTGGGTGTGAAATGAAAGGTTATAGCTTTAATCGAGAACATTGGATGAGTCTAAAAATTATTAAAAATTTGATATATCTTGATCTAAGTGCCTGTGGATATATTCAAAACGACTGTTTTGAGTATATTAGTAATTTTTCTAATCTAAGAAAGCTAAATTTAAATATGAGTAACTATGGTTTAGGAAACATTTTTGTTACTGATTCAGGACTAGAATATCTTGGGAGGCTTACTAATTTAGAAGTCCTTGCTTTAAATAAATTCAGAAAAATCACGGGACCAGGAGTCTTAGCCCATTTAGGGCATATGACCCAACTCAAAACACTTAATCTAAGTCAATGTGAAAACGTGAGTCCAGCCCGCCTAAAAGAACTAAAGCAAATGTTGCCCAACACCCAAATATTCTCATAAAGTTCCTTGGAATTCCCCCATGCACCAACTCTTGCAATCGAGATAAAGATCGCCATGCCACCCACAACCTTTGGTGTATTCCTATGCAAGTACAGCGATTAATTGAAACCGTCACGTCCCCGCGTTTAGTCATCGACTTACCGGGGTCTTTTGTCAACCATCGCGTGGAAATATTAGTCCTTACGTTGGATGATCCTCAACCTGTTCAGTCAGGCAAGAAACGCACCCCACCGCCACAATTCGCCGGCCGAGTCAAAGAACTCGGCGATGTTATGTCCTCGGTTCCCCTCGCTGACTGGGGGATCACTGAATGATCGTTTTGGACACCCACATCTGACATTGGTGGATCAATCAGATTTCCGACAACTTATCATCTTCAACCATTGCGCTGATTGAAGAAGCGGATGTCGTCGGGGTGTCCGCGATCTCCTGTTTTGAAATAGCCTAGCTGGTTCGCCATGGCCGCATTGATCTGGATGAGCATCATAAAGACCCGCAAGACCGGATTATTATCGCCACCGCACTGCATCACCAAGCCTCTCTCATCAGTTTTGACACCCAGTTTCCTCTATACCAAGATTGGAAGGTTTGTTGATCTCAGAAAACCTGCAACCGGGTACACCATCGAGAACTGCATTAGTCAGTAACCCGTTGCGCGACAAGTCCCGTCCTTCCGGGCGGGCATGCTGTCGAAAGCGTGTTCAGGTGACGGGTGACAGGCTCTCCTCGCCCACTTCATCGGTCCATATCGTGAAACGATCCAGCCGACTCGGTCCAAAGGACGTCAGGAGTGCCACATCGGCGGCATCACGACCACGCGCCATTAACACTCGGCCAATGCGCGGCGTGTTATTACGCGGATCAAAAGTGTACCAGCAACCACTCAAATACACCTCAAGCCAGGCGCTAAAATCCATGGGACCGGTCATCGGTACACCAATATCGCCCAGATAGCCGGTGCAATACCGGGCCGGGATATTCAGGCAGCGGCATAGGGTAATGGCCAGATGGGTGAAATCGCGACAGACGCCGACCCGTTCCTGATACGCTTCATAAGCCGTGCGCGTCTTGCGCGCCTGCATATAATCGAAGTGAATGTGATCATGCACGAAATCGCAGATCGCCTGGACCCGCGCCCAACCCTTCGGTACCGTACTGAACAGTTGCCAGGCGATATCCACCATTCGATCCACTTCGCAATAGCGGCTCGGCAATAAAAACATCAGGACCGAATCCGGCAAGGCATGGATTTCATGCTGTTCAGCACGGGGATTCAGTAGATCCGGCTGACCGTTGTCCTCGACCACCGCATCATTCCAAAACCGCAGTGGGCCGGCAGGCGCCAGCAGGCGATCGCAGCGATTGCCAAAGACATCCAGATATTCGCTGCTCTGCACCGGTGGTTCGATCAGCAGATAATTACCCCGGCGGATCGAAGGCCCGCGCGAAGGGTGCAGATAGAGCATTGCGATGAGCGGTGTTGGCGCTGGATGCTCGAAGATGATGTCGTATCCGACTCGAATCAGCATAAGGGTGCTTTCCGTTGATGTGGAAAAATCGTTGATTGGGGAAGTCCATGCCATAAGCATACATACTCTTTGGGAAGGGCGTTGTATGCTTGTTTTTGCTGCTCAATCGATTAAGGGACTATCCCGAGGAGGTTTTGATGATCGTGACCTTTCGAAGCAAGGCACATGCCGACATCATGATGTTTGGTGATATCGCCATCAGCCTGTTGAAACTGATGGGGCATACCGGAGCGGTTCCAGGCGCGCTTTTGGCTGCGGATGTTCCCAAGGCACTGGACCACTTGACCAGGGCCGTTTCGGTGCATAAGGCAGCGGACGCAGGAACGCCCGAGCATGCTCCTGCTCAAGAGGATGAACCGAGCGAGCGCCCGGTACACTTAGCGCACCGCGCCTTGCCCCTGATGGAATTGCTGGCAGATTCCATAAAGGCGAAATGCGATGTGATGTGGGATAAATAGCGAAGCTGCGCGGCCGGGGCTGCCGTTTCTTAAGGGATGGGGAGGC
>DAITNL010000259.1:0-3171 GCA_036834665.1 Candidatus Competibacteraceae bacterium
GAAAGGCGTGGTATTAAGGGGCAGATTTTGTTGACTCCGTATCCAGGTTTTTATCGTGTAAGAAGGGATATTATTAGTCGATCTCTGGTTAGTATTGTTATTCCGTTTCATGATCAGCCCGAGCTTTTGTCTGATTGTCTGGATTCTATTCTTGAGAAAACAACTTATTCTGATTTTGAAATTATTGGAGTTTCGAATAATAGTAAAAAGCATGAAACTTTTGAGCTTATGAATCGGTATTCACATCGTGATCGTCGTGTTCGATTTATATCCTATGATTTTCCATTCAATTACTCGGCTATTAATAACTATGCAGCTCAAAATGTTTCTGGTGAGCATTTGTTGCTGTTAAATAACGATATTACAGTGATTTCTCCGGATTGGTTGGAGTCGTTGCTGGAGCATTCACAGAGACCCGAGGTTGGCGCAGTCGGAGCAAAACTATACTATCCCGATAATACAGTGCAACATGCTGGTGTGATTATGGGGGTTGGTGGTGTAGCTGGACATTCCCATAAACACTTTGATCGGAATGCCGCAGGCTATTTCGCTCGGGCTAGCTTAATTCAGAATTTAAGCGCCGTGACAGGGGCCTGTTTAATGGTTAAAAAAAGACTCTATGATGAACTCGGTGGTCTTGACGAAAAGAACCTTGCTATTGCATTCAATGATGTGGATTTTTGCTTGCGGTTGCGTGAAAGCGGGTATTTGAATGTCTTTACGCCATACTGCGAGTTGTATCACCATGAATCAAAATCACGTGGCCAGGAAGACACTCCAGAGAAAAAACGCCGTTTTACTAGTGAAGTTAATTACATGCTTAAGCGTCATGCAAAAATACTTGAGTTAGGTGATCCCTACTATAATCCGAATCTGACTTTGCATAGTGATGATTTTGGGTTGGCATGATGAGAGGCTTACCAAGTTGTACAATTATTTTGCCGGTCCATAATGGATTGGCTTGTTTGCGAGACGGATTTGAGTCATTACAGGTTTTTACACCACGTCAAGATACTCAACTGCTGATTGTGGATGATGCCAGTGATACTGTAACCACTTCTTGGTTACAGGAACAGGCTAAAAATGAGCCTGAGTGGATCAGCTTGCATCGTAACTCAAAAAATATTGGGTTTTTGGCGAGTTGCAACTGGGCAATGAATCATAGCGATTCTGAATATCTGCTGCTTCTCAATAGCGATGTTCTGCTCAGTCCAAACTGGCTGGAAAGAATGCTGGTCTGCATTGGTTCTGATTCTCGTATTGCAGCCGTCAATCCGTTATGCAATCGAGCAGATAATATTGATTTACCTATGGCGCCAGGCTGCAGTTATTTGGCTATGAATGACTATCTGGCCAAGCAGATTCATACTCCGCGTCATTACCCTGATGTTGTTACATGTGTCGGTTTTTGTCTTCTGCTGCGGCGCAGTGCTTTGTATCAAATAGGCTTGTTTGATCCTGTGTATGGTTATGGCTATTGTGAAGAATCCGATTTATGCATGCGCTTGACCATGGCAGGATTTCGCACCGTGGTAGCGGATGATGTCTATGTTTATCATCAGGGAGGTGGTTCCTTTGTCGATGGTAATCAGCGCTATCTGCATAACCGAGAGATATTCGACCAGCGCTGGGGATCGGAATACCAGCGACAATTTCGTGCTTTTCGGCGCGCTAATCCACTACGACCGGTTCAGGACCTATTTAGACTGCCACAGCGCTGGGAGCCAATGCCACAAATCTGGCAAACTGCCCGCGAGCTGTATGCTGAGTGGCAGGGGGCGCGTGCCGCACCGCGTATGTTGAAAATAGTGGCGCGCGGTTTATGGCGCTTAATGACTCACCGTATGCCAAATCCGGTGCGGACGCGCGTTCAAGATGTTACGCCAATCGGGCGACTACGAGTCGTTTATGTTGTGGATCGCTTAGTTGTGGCGGGTGGGGTATTATCGATTTTGCAGTTGGTGAATGAACTGATTCGTTTAGGTGTCGAGGCAAGAATTGCAACGCTTTATGAAGATCCTCTAATTTATCAGTGGATCAGGTTATATACAAAACCGCTGATTTATCGCAGTGCGGCTGAATTGTTGGCTCAGTTTCCGGAAAGTGACTTTATATTTGCAACTCACTGGAATACTGCTGAATGGGTACATGGATTATGGAAATCAGGACGAACAAGACAAGCAGGTTATTTGCTGCAGGACTATGAGCCTTGGTTTTTCCAGGAATCTAATCAGTTAATGCGGCAGCAGGTTAAGGCAACTTATGCACTGTTACCACATCGAATTGTGATGTCGGATTGGTTGCAGCACATCATTCATCAAGATGGCTATGCAAGCGATAAGATTCCTTTAGGTCTGGATCTAGGGCAATTTTACCCGCGTGATGTCGACACAGGATGCCCCATCGTATTGGCAATGGCGCGTCCTGGTACGCCACGGCGTGGTTTCGATGCCACAATAGCAGCATTATCACGGGTTAAACAGGCGCGTCCTGAAGTTGAAGTAGTGCTTTTTGGCGATCGGTTTTTAGATCGTCACCCGATTCCTTTTATATTTCGCAATGAAGGCTTGATTGTGCGCCAGGATCGCTTGGCGAAGTTGTATTCCGAGTCAACTGTATTTTTGGATGGTTCTGAATTTCAGGGATTTGGGCGTTGCGCTTTGGAAGCAATGTCTTGTGGTTCTGCTTGTGTTCTTACGAATATTGGTGGTGTGATGGATTATGCTTGTGATGGAGAAAATGCTTTATTGGTACCACCTAATCAGCCTGATTTAATGTGTGCGGCTATTCTTAGATTGCTTGATGATGTTACTTTAAGACAGCATATAGTAGCCGGCGGCCAGGAAACTGCTAACCGTTATTGTCATCGCCGTGAAGCGCGGGCAACCCTCGATTGGTTACAGAAGAAGTTGGCTAATTTATGATCGCTATTATTATAGTCAATTATGGTCGAGCCACCGACACTATTGAGTGTTTAAACTCGCTATTGAATGTTACCGGACCCGCTTTTGAGGTTTTTTTGGCTGACAACGGTTCGGGTTCCGAAGATGTTGAGATTTTGCAAAAATACTGCGCGCAGCATGAGAAATATTGTCTGCATTTTATGGCTTATCCAGAAAATTATGGCTTCGCTGGCGCGCATAATCGATTGCTAAAACCATTGCTTCAGGA
>DAITNL010000260.1:0-3156 GCA_036834665.1 Candidatus Competibacteraceae bacterium
TCCACATCCGATGCCTCGCCCTCTGGCTCAACATCTCGTGACTACACTATCTAAGTCGCGCCGATGCCGCGCTGTACCGCGCCAAGGCCACCGGTCGCAACCGGGTTGCGGCAGCGGGCGACTGATTCACCAGCGGAACTTGCTACAATCGATGGCACGTCACCGATTTTCCCTTCCCACGCCCGCTGCCCAAGGACATCGCCATGCCCCACGCCAATCCACTGCGCCTGCTCAGCGCCGCCGGCCAGAGCGTCTGGTACGACAACATCCAGCGTTCGATGCTCCGTGATGGCACGCTAGCGCGGTTGATCGCCGAGGACGACCTGCGCGGCATCACCTCCAACCCGACCATCTTTGAAAAAGCCATTGCCGGCAGCGCCGACTATGACGAGGCCCTGCGCCAGGAACTGCGCCGCCACCCGGAGCAATCCAGCCGCGAGCTATTCTTCAGTCTGGCGATCGAGGACATCCGCGCCGCCGCTGAAGCGCTGCGCCCAAGCTATGAAGCCAGCGCGGGCGTCGATGGCATGGTCAGCCTGGAAGTCGCGCCCGATCTGGCCCACGATCTCGAAGGCACCGTGCGCGAAGCGCGCGCACTGTTTGCCCAGCTGAACCTGCCCAACGTGATGATCAAGGTGCCTGGCACCGTAACCGGCCTGCACGCGGTCGAGCGGCTGATTGCTGCGGGCATCAACGTCAACGTCACCCTGCTGTTCTCCGTGGAGCGCTACGTCTCAGTAGCGGAGGCCTATCTGCGTGGGCTGGAGCGGCGCCACGCCCTGGGCCTGCCACTGGACCGGGTGGCCTCGGTCGCCAGCTTCTTCATCAGCCGCATCGATACCCTGCTCGACCCCCTGCTGGCCGAATGCCAGCCGGAGCTGCAGGGGCAGATCGCCATCGCCAACGCCCAGCTCGCTTATCAGGAATACCAGGAGATTTTTGGCAGCACTCACTTTGCCGCCCTGCGCGCGGCGGGCGCCCGGCCGCAGCGGCTGCTGTGGGCCAGCACCAGCACCAAGAATCCGGCCTATCCCGACCTGCTGTACGTCGATCGCCTGATTGGTCCGGATACGGTCAACACCATGCCCCCAGCCACCTATGCGGCATTCCGCGACCATGGCACCATTGCGCCAACTCTGGAACAGGACGTGGAAACGGCGCTGGCACGGCTGGCGGCCCTGCCAGCGCTGGGCATTGATCTGGGCGCGATCACCGATCAACTGGAAATCGACGGCATCAACGCCTTCATTCACTCGTTCGACACCCTGCTGGCGGCACTCGACGCCAAGCGCACTGTTTTGGCCTGAATCCACTTCTCCCGGAGCTCCGCCATGGCCATCCCGAAACGCTACGATATCCAGGTCAGTGCCGAATCCTTCTATCTGGAAGAACAATCCGACCCGGCTCAGAATCGCTATGTCTTTGCCTATACCGTGACCCTGCAGAATCAGGGTAGCGTGGCCGCCCGGCTATTGGAGCGACACTGGATCATCACCGATGCCAACGGCAAGATCGAGGAAGTGCGGGGCGAGGGCGTGGTTGGTGAGCATCCGCATCTGCGGCCCGGTGAGGGCTTCCGCTACACCAGCGGCGCGATTCTGGAAACCGTGGTCGGCAGCATGCGCGGCAGCTATCAGATGATCGCCGACGACGGCACCCGTTTCGACGCCGAGATTCCGCCTTTCGTCCTGTCGATCCCGCGCACCCTGCATTGATGCGCCGGACTTTACTGAACCTGCTGATGGACTGTTGCCCGTGAGCCTGCGCCATAGCTACACCCTATTTGCGCCGCTTTACGATGTTCTAGTGGCACCGTTCACCCGGGCTGCACGCCGTCAAAGTCTGCGCGCGCTACACGAAGAGCTGCCGGCCGAGGTGCTACTGGTGGGCATAGGCAGCGGCTTGGATCTGCCACTGCTGCCGCGTGGACCGCGCTACACCGGGCTGGACCTGACCCCGGCGATGCTGGTGCGCGCGCAGCGGCAGGCAGCGGTTTTGGGGCTGGAGCTGCGACTGGACACCGGTGACGCCCGCCAGTTGCCCTATGCCGATGCCTGCTTCGATATGGTGGTGCTGCACCTGATCCTGGCAGTGACCGCGCATCCGCAACGGGTGCTGGCTGAAGCGGCGCGGGTGTTGCGCCCCGGTGGCCGGGTGCTGATTCTCGACAAATTCCTGCGCCCCGGCCAGAAGGCGCCTCTGCGGCGACTGATCAGCCCGCTGCTCGCTCGGCTGGCGACGCGCACCGATGTGGAATTCGAACCGCTGCTAGCGATGCAACCCGCGCTGACCCTGCTCAGCGATCGGCCGGCGCTGGCCGGTGGCTGGTTCCGGTGCATCGTACTGCGCAAGGCGGGCGGCTGATGAACCCGTATCCAGTCAGCATCTTCGCCTGGTATGGCTATAACGAACCGCTGCGGCATCGCCTGCGCCACATCCAGGACGCTGGCTTTGACTCGATCATGCTCTGGTGGGGCGACTCGCTGGCCTTTTATGAATACGACAAGGACAGCCTGATCCGGATGATCGCCGCGCACGGTCTGGCGATTGAAAACATCCACGCCCCCTATCTCGATGCCAGCCGGATCTGGTCACCCGATGCTGCGGAACGGCAGCACACCGTCGCCGCGTATCTGGAATGGCTGGACGATTGCGCCCGCTATGGCATGCCGACCCTGGTGATGCATATCTGCGACCGCTTTGACGATATCGCTCCCGAGGCGCTCGGTTACGGGCTCGGCTGCCTGGAAACCCTGGTCAGAGCTGCAGAACGGCTCGGAGTGCGCATTGCCGTGGAGAACACCAGCCACCTGCACCTGCTGCAATATCTGCTGGATCGCATCGATAGCACCGCCCTGGGGCTGTGCTACGACAGTTCACATGGCCGGCTGTACGAGGCGACGCCCTTTGCGCTGCTGCGGCAATACCCGACCCGCCTGTATGCCCTGCACCTGTCCGATAATGATGGCGTCGAGGATCGGCACTGGGAAATCGGCAAAGGCCTGATCGACTGGGCTGGCTTCGCGGCGGCCTTTCCAGCGGGCCTGTATCACGGTCGGTTGTCCCTGGAAATCATCCAGGATGATGCCGGTGAAGATGAGGCGCACTTTCTGCACCGGGCGCGGCAGCGCATCGATGCGCTAGGCGCGCAATTGC
>DAITNL010000261.1:0-3091 GCA_036834665.1 Candidatus Competibacteraceae bacterium
GACGCCGATGGCGCCACCAGTTGTGCCCTGGCGCTGCGCGCGCTGCGTGCACTGGGCGCGACGGCGGTGGATTACGTGGTGCCCAATCGCTTCGTGCACGGCTATGGCCTGACCCCGGAAATCGTCGCCGTCGCAGCGGAAAAAGGCCCCGATCTGCTGATCACCGTCGATAACGGCATTTCCAACCACGATGGTGTGCAGGCCGCCCAGGCGCGCGGCATCAAGGTACTGATCACCGACCATCACCTGCCCGGACTGACCGTGCCTGCGGCGGATGTCGTGGTTAATCCCAAACAGCCCGGCGACGAATCCGGGAACGAGAATCTGGCTGGGGTCGGGGTGATCTTCTATGTGCTCTCGGCCTTGCGCGCCCGGTTGCGCACTAGCGGCTGGTTTGCCGGGCCGGACCGGGCCGAGCCGAACATGGCGCAGTTTCTCGATCTGGTGGCGCTGGGCACGGTGGCCGACGTGGTGCGGCTGGATCATACCAATCGCATCCTGGTCGCCCAGGGCCTGCAGCGCATCCGTGCCGGGCGCTGTGTGCCGGGCATTCAGGCGCTGCTGGACATCGCCAAGCGCGATGCCGCACGCTTGAGCGCCATCGATCTGGGCTTTCAGCTCGGCCCGCGCCTCAATGCCGCCGGGCGGCTGGCTGATATGCGCCTGAGCATTGAGTGCCTGTTGAGCGATGATCTGGCCGAGGCGCGCGCCCTGGCCCAGCGTCTTGATGCGCTCAACCGCGAGCGCCGGGTGATCGAAGACGATATGCAGAAGCAGGCGCTGGCCCGCCTTGAGGGCAGCCTGGCCAGCGGCGTTACGCTGCCGTTTGGGCTGTGCCTGTTTGATCCCGAATGGCATCAGGGTGTGGTGGGTATCGTCGCCGGGCGGGTCAAGGAGCAGTTGCACCGGCCAGTGATCGCCTTTGCCCCCGATCATGCCGCCGGGCTGCTACGCGGTTCGGCGCGCTCAGTGGATGATCTGCATATCCGCGATGCGCTGGCCACGATTGCCGCCCAGCAGCCGGGGCTGATCACCCGCTTTGGCGGCCATGCCGCTGCGGCTGGCCTGAGCTTGCCGGCGGAAAATCTGGAGGCGTTCCGGGCCGCCTTTGATGCCGAGGTGCGCCGCTGGCTCAGTGCGGATCATTTACAGGGTCGCCTGCTCAGCGATGGCGAGCTGAGCGTGGCTGAACTGTGTCTGGAAACCGCTGAATTGCTGCGCGCTGCCGGTCCCTGGGGTCAGGGTTTTCCTGAGCCGCTGTTTGATGGCGAGTTTGATGTCCTATCGCACCGGATCATGCAGGACCGGCATGTGAAGCTGTATCTGCGGCCGCCGGGCAGCACGCTGCGTCTGGAGGGGGTGGCCTTTCGCCGTGCCGCCGAGTTTGTGCCGGGCACGACCCGGCTGCGCATCGCCTATAAGCTGGATGTGAACGAGTGGCGGGGCCAGCGCAGACTGCAATTAGTGATCGAGCATCTGGAGCCGGTGCTGCGGCACGCTGCGTAGGCGGCGCTTGCATAGCACCCTTCGACAGGCTCAGGACAGCGCCCAGCACAATCCGTCGCTCGCTCAGTATTCAGCATTCAGCTCAGTAATGGCGCACCGAGTACAGGGCCGGATCGCGCAACACCACCTCCAGCGCCGTGCCCACCACCTCCGCCCAATAGACCTGACCGGCCTCATCGGCGATCAGATCCTGGCGAATTTCAATCTCGATATGCGGAAGACCGGCAGCGCCGCCGTGCGTATCCATGGTGAAACCGACCTCGCGCCCGGAATAGGGCTCATTATCGCCGACGCATAAATCCGCGCGGGCGTGCAGGGCGGCGAGCAGCGGCAGAGCCAGGCGCGGATCACGATTCCACAGCACGCCCAGATGCCAGGGACGTTGAAAGCCGTTCATCACTGGCGTGAAACTGTGAATGGCCACCAGCGCCGGCGCCTGGCCGTGTCCGTGCCGCCAGCGATGCGCCAGTGCCTGAGTGATGGCATGGTGATAGGGCCAGAACACCGTGTCCAGTCGCTGCTCGGCGGCGGCGTCATCCAGATCGCGGTTGCCGGGAATCTGCGTACCATCGCTGATCTCGGCGATGGATGTGGGATCGCCGGGCGGGCGGTTGGCATCGATCACCAATCGCGAATAGCCGTTGAGCAGCGCGGGTGCGTTCAGACGCATCGCCAGCCGCTCGGTGACTGGCGCAGCGCCGATATCCCAGGCGATATGTTGGCTGAGTTCGACCGGACCCAGCCCGAGCGTGCCCAGCCGGGCGGGAATGGCGTTGCTGGCATGGTCGCAGACCAGCACCAGCGGCGCCTGTCCTTGAGGATTGACGATGCGCACCGGCGGCGGATCGCCCGGTTGCAGGAGTTCAGGCAGGGCGGAATCGTTCATCAGGCTTCTCCGCGAGAGACCCCAGCATTCATGCCGGGGAGGTAGAGCGGGCCGTCCGCAAGGGCGGTTTCTTTTGGGTTAAGCTGCTGCTTGACAAGTCTTGCTTGACATAAAAAGTGCAAATATCCTACCGCGCCTACCGCTATCGCTTCTATCCAACGCCGGAGCAGGTGAAAAACCTGAACCAGACGTTCGGCTGTGTGCGGTATATCTACAATCGTGCCCTGCGCTATCGGCAGGATGCGTGGTATGAGCGTCAAGAAAGCATCTCCTATCCGCAAAGCTCGGCGCTATTGACCGAATGGAAGAAAGAACCGGAACACGTCTGGCTGAATGACGTGTCCAGCGTGCCGTTGCAGCAGTCGTTGCGCCATTTGCAGACCGCATACCGCAATTTCTTCCAGGGGCGGGCGAAATACCCAAACTTCAAGAAGAAGGACGGCTGCCAGTCAGCGGAATACACCACGTCCGCCTTCAAGTGGGATGGTGAATCACTCAAGCTGGCCAAGCAATCCGAACCGCTGAAGATTCGCTGGTCGCGCCGCTTTACCGGCAAGCCCACCACGGTCACGGTTTCACGTGATCCGGCAGGGCGGTATTTTGTGTCGCTGCTGGTTGAGGTTGCAATCCAGCGACTGCCGGTGGTGAATGCCGTGGTCGGGATTGATGTCGGGCTGAAGGATGTTGTCATCACGTCGG
>DAITNL010000262.1:0-3089 GCA_036834665.1 Candidatus Competibacteraceae bacterium
CGGCGCGCACCGGTTCGAGCAGGGCATTCATGAGGGGTTCGGCCTCGTTGCCCAGTCGTTCGACCAGGGGCGCGGTGGGGTCGATGTCGGGCAATGTTGCGCGGTTGAGAGCGCGGTTGACAGCCTCATCCCGGGTAACGGTCAGTTCCGTCACCGCCGTCGGGGCGGTCGGCGCGCCCAGCAATTCCGCGCCGTCGTCGGGATCGGGCAGGCCGAACTTGTCGCGGATGATCGACTGTTCCACCTTCAGGCCCAGCGGTACCAGTTTCTCCAGCGCGGTCACCAGCAGGGCCAAATCCTCGGCTTCCGGGAAGTGGAACTGGAACACCGGGTAGACGGCCTGCGGGCCGAAATTCAGGTCAATGAACGGGCGCACCAGTTGCGCATTGATCGTATCAGCCAGCTCCTCAGCGTCGCTTTCCAGGATGTCGCGGCGCACCTCGCTGCTGGACTGTTCGTTGCCGAGCTTGCCCGATGTTGCGTCGGCCGCATCGGATCGCCCCAACACCGCCTTGCTGATCAGCTTTTGCAGGTTGTCGAGCAGCCGCTCATACAGATCGGAGCCGCCGCCACCGGATGGAGCTGCCAGCAGTTCCAGGTCGAACCCCTGTCCCAGCGCGGCGTAGGCGTCCTGTCCCAGCCCTTGCAGGGCCTCGCGCAGCAGCCGCTTCTCTTCGTCGGTAGCAGCGGCGGAATAGCGCCCGATGCGGGTGGGTTGCCCATACGTTTCCGAGTAGGCCAGCCAGCCATTCAGAGTGATTTTGCTGCACACAAACGCGCTGGCACACAGCCGCGCCAGCCCGCCGCGTATCGGCAGCCCCATCTTGAGGCGGGGGGTGTGGACGATAAAGCGGTAAGGCGGTAGCGGGATGCCCGCCCAGCCGCTGGCGTCGTCCAGCAGGCGCAGGGTGTTCCCGGTTTCCCGGTCGTAACGGAAGAACCTCGGATCACGCCAGACATAGCGCGGTGTCCAGGGGGTCGACCCGGTGTCCCATACCAGCTCAACGGCGCTGTACCCCTTGCCCAGCGCATCGAGCAGGGCCGGCAACAGTTGCCCAAATGCAGGACCCGCAATCAGCGCGCGCACCGCATCGGCCATCCGCTTGTCGGTGCGCTTGTCACTGGCGCTTTCCACCTTGCGCTCCAGACCCAGTACGGCGCGCTTGCGGGTACTGAGGACGCTGGCATAGTGCGGATCGCGCTCTTCCATCTCCTCGGCGAGCGTCAGGTAGGCATCGGCGTTGCCCATGTCGGCAGCCTGGAGCAGGCTGACCATCTGGGACAGTTCGATCGAGCCCAGACTTTGCCGCCAGATACTGCGGATGCTGCTGGGCGCGGCCAGTTCACGGCGTAAATCTGCGGTGCGGGGCATGGGCATGGGCATTCCTTAGTACATCCCTTTGCCGCGTTGGAAGCGCGGGGACGTGTCGCGGTTCGGGAAATAGTCGCATGTGGGCAAGTCGGTCAGGGTCGCAAACGCATACGCCAGGGCGTCAACCAGATCGTCATGCTCACCGACCGGGAACGACAGTAGCTCATCCTCAAACGCTCCCGGCAGCCCCGGCACATGGCGCACCAGCCCCTGTTCATAGCGGGCCAGCAGGGGCAGGAACCGGGTTAATTTGTCCTTGTCGGGGCGGATGCCGCGTACGGGCAGCCGGGTCGTGCGGGACAGCTCCTGGACTACAGCGGCCTGGTACTGGACCTGCTCGATGGCGACCGCGGTCGGGCTCCATTTGTCGCCCATCTGCTGGATAAATTGCAGAACCTGGTGAAACGGGGCGCGGATGCGCTGGGCATCGAGCACGTACACGGTGCCGTCAGTAGCCCGACTCAGGGCGACAATGGCGCTGTAATCCGCATCGCTCTTGACGCTCAGGGCCAGATCGACGCCGAGCACCACGGGCAGGCCGGCGGGCGGTTCACCGTAGCGCAGCCAGTCGCGTTTCATGGCCGCGCCTTCAAGGTCTACGAATTGCGCCAGCACTTCCTGTTGGTAGATCAGGTTGGGTAGCTCCAGGCGCATGGCCTCGATCTCGCTGGCGCGGATGTAGGGATTCGACGATGTGGGCATTTGCCAGCGTGCCCAGTCGGGATCGTCGGCGGCGCGGTCGAACAGGGTCTTGAAATAGTTGCCACCCTTCGGGGTCGAAAGGAACCAGGCTTTGCCGCCTAGATCGGCCAATGTCGGGCGGATCGCCGCGGTCCAGGCTTCATCAAGGTTGCGGGCCATCGCGGCTTCATCAATGATGGCCATGGCATACTTGCGCCCGCGTCCGGCGTCTGGATTGTCAAGGGTCCAGAAGTCGATCGCGCCGCCGCCCTTCAGCTCCAGCCGGTGTTGCTGGCTGTCGGCGCGGACGATGTTCCGAAACAGCCGGCGGCGGGTTTCCCGCCAGGCCTCATCGAGAAGCTTGTACTGCGGCGCGAACCAGGCCACCGGTTGATTCTGGCAGTAGCCGTACTTGATCAGCCGATTCACACCGAAAGCGGTTTTGCCGAAACGCCGCCCCATGCAGGCCACGTTAAACCGGCGTTCGCCTGTCAATAGTTCCTGCTGGCCAGGATGCGGCTTGGGCAGTTTAATCAGGGAACGGGAGTTCGTCATACCCCACCCCGTCGCGGTGATCGGGATCGTTCAGGGTGAAGATCGCCCGAATGACATCCAGGTTGATTTTATTGGTTTCCGATAGCCGCTTGAGATCGCCGCTATCAATATCCTGCCCCGGCTGCAGGGCCTCATTGACGCGCTGCAATGCGAGTTCGGCATTGGTAAGTGCCAGTTCTTCAAGGGCAATTGCGCGGTTTGCAGCGTCTTCGATTTCGCGAATCGTGGTATTCGCGACGCCATTCGCGACGCCGGCAAAGTGCGCTTTGACTTTTTCGCGCTGCTGGCCTGCTGGGTCCCGTGTCCAGCCGTGTTTTTTTGCGCGGGACCGGATCGTGCTTTCAGACGTCCCATGATCCTTGGCAATCGAAAGGACCGATTTTTGTCCGGCTCTGTACGCGCCTTCAATCGCCAGCCAATCGATTGCGTCCACACCTTATCTCCCGTGCTCGATCCATTTCTGTACGCCCCACCACAGCAC
>DAITNL010000263.1:0-3077 GCA_036834665.1 Candidatus Competibacteraceae bacterium
CGCTGCGCTAGAGATTCGTTGAGTCGTTGGACGATTGCCCGGCAGAACGCCGCCCTGCCTGTTGCGACAGCCACTGTTCGGCCTGCGCGGCGGTCAGGGGCTGGCCGTAGTGGAAACCCTGTACCCGGTCGCAGCCGGCCGCACTGAGGAAATCGCTCTGCGCCGGCGTTTCCACACCCTCGGCGAGCACCTGATAGCACAGGCTGTGGCCGAGGGCGATGATGGCGCACGCGATGGCCGCTTCGTTTTTACTATCGGGCAGGGCGTGGACGAAACTGCGATCCAGCTTGATCTGATGAATCGGTAGGCGCTGCAGATAGCTCAGCGAGGACGGACCCAGGCCAAAATTGCCAATCACCAGGTTGATGCCGAGTTCACGGGTGACGCACAGCAATTCGGCCAGGTGCTCGGCCTCGCTGATCAGCAGATGCTCCGACACTTCCAGGGCCAGATAGCTGCCCGGCAGACCGCTTTCCATCAGCGCCTGGCGCAGGGTGGTCATGAGATCGCCGCGCTGGATCTGCGTTGCCGACAGATTGACGGCAATCACCCCGGCGTCCAGACCGGCCGCGCACCAGGCCTGGCGCTGCTGGCAGGCCTGACGCAGCGCCCACTCGCCGATCGGCACCATCAGGCCGGTTTCCTCAGCCACGTCGAGGAATGCAACCGGCAGCAGCAGTCCACGACACGGATGGTTCCAGCGCAGCAGCGCTTCGAAGCCGACAATTGCCCCGCTGGCCAGATCGAGTTGCGGCTGGTAATGCAGTATGAATTGCCCAGCGTCCAGAGCACGGCGCAATTCACCGTCCAGCGTCATCCGCTCCAGTACCCGCGCGGTCATTTCCGGATCGTAGAACTGGTAGGTGCCGCGGCCATTGTTCTTGGCCCGGTACATGGCGGTATCGGCGTTTTGCAGCAGCAGTTCGCTGGTGGTGCCATCGCGCGGATAGAGGCTGATGCCGATGCTGGCGCCAATGAACAGAGTCTGGCCGGCGAGGATGAAGGGCTCGCGTAGCGCCAGCAGGACCTTGTTGGCCAGGGTGCCGGCGTCCTGATCATCGTCGAGGTCTTCAATCAGAATGGTGAATTCATCACCGCCGAGGCGGGCAATGGTGTCCTGCTGGCGCAGGAGGCGGCGCAGGCGCAGCGCCACGTCCTGCAGGAGCAGATCGCCGATGCCATGGCCGAGGGTGTCGTTGACCTGCTTGAAGCGGTCGAGGTCGAGAAACAGCAGGGCAAAGCCGCTGTCCTGACGGGCGGCGCGGTGAATGGCCTGTTCCAGCCGGTCGGCGAGCAGCAGGCGGTTGGGCAGGCCGGTGAGCGGGTCGTGATGGGCGAGGTGGTGCAGCTTGGCTTCCGATTGCTTGAGCTGGGTGATATCGGAGAACACGGCTACGAACTGGCTGATGTGGCCGGTATCGTCGCGGATGACGCTGATGCTCAGCCATTCCGGGAAGATTTCGCCGCTGCGGCGCCGATTCCAGATTTCTCCTGACCAGCCACCGTGTTCGATGATCGCGTTCCACATGGTGCGATAGAAGACAGTATCGTGGCGACCGGATTTGAGCAGGCTTGGATTCTGGCCGAGTACTTCCGCTTCGCCATAGCCGGTGATGCGCTGAAAGGCCTGATTGACAGCCAGGATGCGGTTATGCAGGTCGCTGATGATGATGCCTTCGCGGCTGCTCTCGAACACTGCTGCTGCCTGGCGCAGCTTTTCCGCCGCCTGGCGTTGCGCGGTGATGTCGTTGAAATTCACCACTACGCCGATCACCCGGCCATCGCGCAGCATCGGATGGGCGCGATACTCGACCGAAAACGGCTGGCGATTGTCCACGCGCCAGAACAGATCGTGCTCAACCCGCACCGGCTGGCCGCTGTCTAGCACCTGCTGAATCGGGCAGCCCATCCATGCCGGGGAATTCTCGTTTTGGTGAATCAGGGCGTGCAGGTGCTGACCGAGCACAGCCTCGGCTGATTCAAGACCAAGCAGGCTCAGCGCCGCCGGATTGCAGAAGATGCAATAGCCGCCGGGGTCGAGGCCGAAAATGCCCTCACCGGCGGAATTGAGCAACAGCCGCGCCCGCGCCTCGCTCTCGATCAGGGCCGTTTCGGCGCGCTTGCGGGCGCTGATGTCGATCAGTGCGATCAGGGTCTGGCCGGTTTCCGGGACCGGGTTGATGTCGAGCAGGCCCCAGACCACCGTGCCATCCTTGCGGGTGAACGGCAGTTCGCATTCCCGGCCGAAAAAATTGTTCTCCGGGTCCTCCAGCCAGGCGGCATCCTGCAGCGGACTCTGGTGGGCGGCACCTACCAGTTGCCAGAATGGCTGTCCTTCGATGGAGGCGTGCTCCAGGCCAAACATGTCCACGGCGCGGGTATTGGCCATGGAAACCAGCCCGTCGGCCTCCAGGGTCAGCATGGCGGTGCCGGTGCGCTCGAACAGGAAACGCAGCCGCTCGCTGCTTTCCGTCAATGCCTGGGTGCGCTGTGCAACCCGCTGTTCCAGTTCGCGATTGAGCGTGGCCAAGTCGCGATCGGTGCGCCGCGCCTGGCACAGGGTGCGCGCCATCTGGAAAATTTCATCACGGGTGAAGGGTTTGCGCAGCAGTACCGTGTGGTGGCCGAGGGCATTCTGAATCTCATCCACCGTGCGATCGGTAAAGGCGGTGACGATGACCACGTAAATGCCGTGATCGAGTTGGCGCAGGCGGCGCGCAGTCTCCAGACCATCCCAGCCCGGCGGCATGCGCATGTCGAGGAATACCACATCGAATGGCGCCGCCTCGGCCAGTGCCGCCTCGGCCAGCACCAGCCCGGCCTGACCCTGCTGAGCGGTGGCCAGTACAAAGCCTTCGCTGCGGGCAGGGGTGTGCAACCCGGCCAGCGCCAGCAGCGCATCGCTCTCGTAGACTTGTGTATGCAGGATGCTGCGATAGGTGTCGAGCACGCCCTGATCATCATCAATTGCCAGTACCTTGCCGAGCATGACTTAATCGCCTCGATGGGTAGGCGTGGAATCCAGCGGTAACACCAGGGAAAAGGTGGTGCCCTGGCCGGGACCGGGACTCTCGAAG
>DAITNL010000264.1:0-3051 GCA_036834665.1 Candidatus Competibacteraceae bacterium
GATGACCGCACTGATCGGCCTGACGGACACACTCGCCCTGGCCTTGCCCGCCGATCAGTCTCCCTATCAGGATTCCCTGATGGCTATCCGTGAACAGGCGCAACGGATGGTGCTGCTGGTCGATAATCTGCTGGACATGGCCCGGCTACAGGCTGGCCGGGCATGGCTGCGCAAGGACTGGCAATCGCTGGAGGAACTGGTGGGCGCGGCGGTGCGGCTGCTCGAACAGCCCCTGCGCGATCATCCGCTGCGTCTGGCGCTCGATCCCGAACTGCCGCTGGTCGATTGCGACGCGATCCTGATCGAGCGGGTGCTGGTGAACCTGCTGCAAAACGCGGCCAAGCACACCCCGGCGGGCACCGTGATCGGGATGACGGCCCGCGCCACAGGTGACCAATTGACAGTCACGGTCTGGGACGAGGGACCGGGCCTGCCGGTCGGGCGCGAACAGGCTCTGTTCGAGAAATTCGCCCGCGGCCCGGTGAAATCGGTAGTCTCCGGCGTCGGTCTTGGGCTGGCGGTTTGCCAGTCGATCATTCAGGCGCATGGTGGATCTATTCACGCCGCGAATCGGGCCACCGGCGGTGCCTGCTTCACCTTCACCCTGCCTCTGCAAACCCCGCCACCACTCGAATTCAGCGAAGATTTCGATCCGCATCCAACATGAGCACTAGCCCCGAATCCTTTCTGACCGTTTTGCTGGTCGAGGACGAACAGGCCATCCGGCGCTTCGTGCGCGCTGCCCTGGAAGGTGTAGGTTGTCGGGTGCACGAGGCCGACAGCCTGCACCGCGGCCTGCTGGAGGCCGGGACTCGCCAGCCGGATCTCATCATCCTTGATCTTGGTCTGCCGGATGGCGATGGCGTGGACTTCATCCGTGACCTGCGCGCCTGGAGTGGAGTACCCGTGCTGGTGCTCTCCGCCCGGATCGAGGAGTACGACAAGGTTGAGGCACTGGACGCTGGCGCCGATGACTATCTGGTCAAACCGTTCGGGGTGGCCGAACTGCTGGCGCGGATACGGGCGCTCAACCGCCGCCATGTGCGCGAGCCGGGTGGCAACGTCATCATCACCTTCGGCGAAATATGCGTGGATCTGGAACACCGTCAGGTCACACGCAACGACCAGCCGGTTCACGTCACCCCCACCGAATTCCGGCTCCTCGCCACACTGGTCACCCAACCCGGTAAGGTTTTGACACATCGTCAATTGTTGCGGGATGTCTGGGGGCCGGCCTATGTGGAGCGCAGCCATTATCTGCGTATCTACATGGGCCACCTGCGCCAGAAACTGGAAGCGGATCCAGCCCAACCACGCTATTTTCTCACCGAAACCGGCATCGGTTATCGGTTCCGACCGAGCTGATCACAGGCCAAGGAATAGCGCTCCTGGCTTGATGCGGTGTTCTAGCGACCACCGCTTTCTCCCGCCGCGCACCGTGATTTTTACACGATTTTTACACGGCTCCACGTTTTTTTTACGGCGTCCTTACGATTGTTCGGGTAGAAAACCTGCGGTTGTGCAAATCATTCCCTCCAGTTCATCAGTTCATCCCGCGGAGACCCCTGACGATGATCCCCGATACGGTCTATGGAGCCATTCTCTTAAGTGTCATTGATTTTTTTCTCAGCTTTGTGGTGATCGCCGGCATCGGCATTATTTTGGCGCTGTTCCCTTACCTGAACCGGCTCGGAGCAGTCGACGAGAAAAAACTGCGGGAAGGGGGGCACTAAACCTTTGCCGCACCTTTATATCGTGTCGCAATTAAACGCCGGAAACGCTTTCAGAGCGGAGGAAGTAGCCATTGTTTGACCAGGTTCTATTCTTTTTCAACGCACTGCTGCAACAAACCGGGGCAGCCAACCTCAGCTGGGGCAATCTGGTGATGATCGCCATTGGCGGCACCATGATTTACCTGGCGATCGCCAAGCATTACGAACCCTTGCTCCTCATCGGCATTGGCTTTTCCTGCATTGTCGCCAACGTACCGGGTCCGCCCGACGTCCCCGGAGGTCCTCCGGTTTCCGCGCTGCTCTATGTCGTGAAGGAAGGTGGACTCTTCCACTACGCATATGAAGGTGTTGCCAAGCTTATCATCCCACCACTGATCTTTCTGGGCGTGGGCGCCATGACCGATTTCGGGCCGATGATTGCCAATCCCAGGCTGGTGATCCTCGGCGCAGGCGCGCATCTGGGCATCTTCGTGGCTCTGATTCTGGCCAAGCTGTGCGGCTTCAGAATCAACGAAGCCGGCGCCATCGGCATTATCGGTGGAGCCGACGGCCCCATGGCGATTTTCGTCACCGTGAAACTCGCTCCGCATCTGCTCGGCCCAATTTCGGTTGCCGCCTATTCCTACATGGCGCTGATGCCGATGATCCAGCCGCCGGTCATGAAACTATTGACCACCCCGGAAGAACGCAAAATCGAAATGGCGCAACTGCGCAAGGTCAGCAAGCTGGAAAAACTGGTCTTTCCGGCAGCGATCGCCATGATCGTCAATCTGTTTTTCCCACCGGTCGCCCCACTGATCACCATGCTCATGCTGGGCAATCTGCTCAAGGAAGCGGGCGTTACCGAACGACTGGCGAAAACAGCCGGCGGCGCACTGATGAACATCATCATCATCATCCTGACCGTGGCGATCGGCTCAACGATGGCCGCCGACAAGTTCCTGAATTGGGACACCATCCTGATCATCGGCCTGGGCCTGCTGGCCTTCATATTTGGCACCGCGTCCGGCGTGATCACCGCGAAGGTGATGAACCTGTTCATGACGGTCAAGATCAATCCCCTGATCGGCTCGGCCGGCATCGCCTCCGTGCCCATCGCCGCCCGCGTTTCCCACATCGTGGCCAATCAGGCCAATCCGCACAACCACCTGATTTTCCACGCCATGGGACCCAATCTGGCCGGCGTGTTCGGCACCGCCATCTCGGGCGGAATCATGCTGGCACTGCTGGGCGTCCAGTAGCAGCAGTGATTGAACCGCATCATCCTGCCGCCTGGCGGGATGCGGCGGGGAAAAGCTTGCAACACCCTTCCCCGCCC
>DAITNL010000265.1:0-2993 GCA_036834665.1 Candidatus Competibacteraceae bacterium
GTTCCAGCACCCGGGCCATTTCCGCCTGCGCGCCCTCGACCAGAGCCTTGACCTTGGCGGCAATGACCGGTGAACCGTCGAAAATGTCGCCGTATTCGAGCAGGTCGGTTTCAAAGGCCAGCACCTGTTGCATACGCAGCGCCCATTGCTGATCCCAGGGCCGCGGCAGACCGAGCGCCTCATTCCAGGCCGGCAACTGAATGGCGCGGGCGCGGGCCTTTTTCGACAGACTGACACCGAGCATTTCCAGCACGATGCGCTGCACATTATTTTCCGGCTGTGCTTCGGTCAGACCCAGCGAATTCACCTGCACGCCATAACGGAAGCGGCGCATTTCTTCACTCTGTGCGCCATAGCGCTGCTGGGCCATCTGGTCCCACATCTCGCCGAACGCACGCATCTTGCAGGTTTCTTCAATAAAGCGAATGCCGGCATTGACAAAGAAGGAAATGCGGCCGACCACCTGCTCAAAGCCTTCGGCACCGATCTGCCCGGAATCGCGCACCGCGTCGAGAATGGCAATGGCAGTGGACAGCGCATAAGCCAATTCCTGAGTTGGCGTAGCACCGGCTTCCTGCAGGTGATAGCTGCAAATATTGGTCGGATTCCACTTGGGAATATTCCTGACCGTGTAGGCAATAATATCGGTGGCCAGGCGCACCGAGGGCTGCGGCGGGAAGATATAGGTACCGCGCGACAGGTATTCCTTGAGAATGTCGTTCTGGGTCGTGCCCTGCAATTGCGCCGGGGATGCACCCTGACGCTCGGCGGTAGCGACATACAAGGCCAGCAGCCAAGCGGCAGTGGCATTGATCGTCATCGAGGTATTCATCTGCCCGAGCGGAATCTGGTCAAACAGGGCTTCCATATCGCCGATATTGCAAATCGGCACGCCAACCTTGCCCACTTCGCCACGGGCTAACGGATGATCGGCGTCATAGCCGGTCTGTGTCGGCAGGTCGAAAGCGACCGACAGGCCGGTTTGTCCCTTGCCGAGATTGGTGCGGTACAACTCATTGGATGCCTTAGCGGAGGAGTGACCGGAATAGGTCCGCATCAGCCAGGGTTTATCGCGTTTTACTTGGGTGGTCATGGGAGCCTCTTTTGTGAACAGCAATGAGTTTTCGGAATTTAGTTACTATTGTTGGAAAAATTTCAGGGCAATTAATGCAACACCCTGCTTCCTCTAGTCCGGTCTACAAACAGGCTCAACCCATGACTCTTGACATCCATAATTGCGGCTTCAACCCGCATCAAAGGAAATTGATTTTGGCCTAAACCGTAGGATTAATAAAAAATCACTTAATCAATAACTCACTTTGGACATTTTTTATTTAATTAAGAACCAGAACATGTAGTTATAATCAATCAGCGATTCATCAAGTCCAGCAAACCCGCCCCTCTCCCCCGAAAGAAAGAGAGAGGGGCTTTTCCTCACCTCACGCCGGACGCCGTTTAATCAGCAACCGCCGTTCGATCTCGAAGATCTTGCTGCTGATCTTCTCCTTGCCCAGTTTCTGCTTATCGTTTTCCTTGATAAACAGGTCAGCGCCATAGGTCTCCAGCGCAGCGGCAGCGCTGATATTCTTCACGCCGATAAACTGAAAGGTCACAATACCGGCATCGTCATTATTGGGCAGAGTTTCCGTCGCCACCACCCGCGACATGGCGGCCACTGTATCGCCCGACACTGCCGGCTGGGTGTGATAACCCTCGGTGAAACCCAGTTCCCACAGCGCGTTTTCGCTGACATCGCGGCTGGCCAAGCCTTCCAGCCAGGCAAATACCAACCCGCCATAAACAATCGGCTCGCCACTCATCTTGCCCGACAGCCCAGTGCTGTAGACCCGGTCGAAATGCAGCGGATGGGTATTGCCGACCCGATAGGTCCAGGCCATATGCTCATCGGTAATAGTGCGGCCATTGGCATGGACAATCAGATCACCGAGCGAGAAATCCTCGAAATAGGTGTTAGGACCGGTCAACTGGCTCGGATAGCCACCGGCATTAACCGGCAAATCCACGACCGAATGCTCCACCCACGGGAATTCGACCGGTGTGGTCGGTGCCGGCGTGGTCGGCAGGCGATCGCCGCGATAGCCGACCATGATCTTGCGCTCGTACTGCAACACCACCTGGTTGTGCTGATTCACGCCCAGGGTGCGAATCAATACGATGCCCGGCTTGTCCTCACCACGCGCCTTGCGATCCATGACCTTGGTATAACCGCGCAGAGTGTCGCCCGGATAAACCGGGCGCAGGAACTGCACGTTGTAATAGCCCAGGTTGGCAATGGCCTTCTCGGAATCATTATGCACGCCCAGCGATAGCACCACATTGAATACCATCTGCGGGCTAGCCGGTAAATCGGGAAAACCGTGCGCTTTGGCGTATTCCAGATTCAGATACAGCGGATTGCACTGCATGAATACGCGGGCGAAATCCAGCATCGGCCCGCGCTCAAAGGTATAACCACGCGGATGGACAAACACCTGTCCCGGCACGAACTCATCCAGATAACGGCCATACTGTGGCTGGCGCGCCCATTCCAGATTGACCGCCACCGAGCCGGCCACTTCCATCTGTTCGCTCAATCGCATCGAAAAGCTCATGGCTTACTGCTCCAGCTCGGCCTTGGACTTGGCATTATCCACCAGTGAACGGGCAATCACCTTCAGCGCCAGCGTTTCTTCGGCGCCTTCGAAAATGGACAGCACCCGCGCATCAATGAAATAGCGGCTGACTGACACTTCTTCGGCATAACCCATGCCACCATGAATCTGCAGAGCCTCGCGGGTCACCCATTCAGCCGTCTTGCAGGTAAAGAATTTGACCATGCTCGCTTCCATGTCGCCCTCGCCCTGATCCATCAGGCGCCCGACTGAATAGGTGAACTGGCGACCAACAGCCAGATAAGCGGCCATGCGCGCCAGCTTGACCTGAGTCAACTGATAATCACTGATCGGCGAACCGAATACCACGCGCTCTTGGGC
>DAITNL010000266.1:0-2989 GCA_036834665.1 Candidatus Competibacteraceae bacterium
GCTCGACATGCTGTGCCCATCGGCGATGAATACGGCACATGCGAATCGCGGACGGGTTGGGTGATGGTTGAAAAAATTGGGAAGGTGGACTATGCTTATCACGTCCTTGCAGCAGCGGGGACCGGGCGTGAGAACCCGAAGCACGTTAGGCGCACCAGCGCCATAAATGGCGTTTTTTTACGCCTGCAATTCATCAATGGCGGACGGTGCGAGGGCAACCGCAAGGTTGGCCGGCGTCCTAACTGGCCGGTTTCTCACACCTCGCATTCATCCGCCGCCCTAGCCGTGAGAAGCGAATCGGCGGACTCCACTCAGTTAGGAGCCTCGCTATGAGTAGTATCCCCGCCCCAGTTGCGCCTGCGATTGATTTAGGCAGTCTCGATGCGGATCAGCAGGAACTGATCCTCGAAACGATCCACTTCAATCGATTTATCGCTAGCAAAACCCCTCACGCTCCCTGTTCATGCCCCAGTGCTGCTCCGGCTTTGGTGTTGGAAGTTGGCCCCCCGCAGGAACCCGGCGCACGCCGTCGGATCGAGTGCGGCCTGTGCCATCGGTTCTACTACTGGCTTCCGAAAATCAAGAACGCCAACAAGCGCCCACCCGGCTCGACCGGACTGGCGCGCGGTGCTTTCTGTCAGTGCTGCCTGAAGGCGGGCACTGCACTGGTCGGCCATCATGTCGTCCCTGTTGCCGACGGCGGCAGTGATGCGCAGGACAATATCTGGACGGTGTGCGGCGCATGTCATGCCATCATTCACGCCCTGCGCCGCATGGTTGAGCAGGCATGATGATCGACATATCGGTTGTGAGTCTCGCTCATCGCGCCGGGCTGTGTGTGGTGCCGCCCGCCCAGGACGGCACAAAACGACCCTTCATCCCGTCAGGCGGCGGCTGGAAGCACTACCAGCAGCAGCGCCCTACGCCAGCCCTCCTGAAACAATGGTACGACACCAACAACGGGCTGACCGGTATGGGTCTGGTGTGCGGAAAGGTGTCAGGCAATCTGGAAGCGCTGGATTTCGATACCCGCGAAGCCTGGGATGAGTTCTGCCAGATGGCGGAGCATTGCGGCATTGCGCCGCTGGTGGACCGTATCTGGGCCGGGTATGGCGAAATGTCGCCGCGCGGCGCGCACCTGATTTACCGCTGCTCCGAGATCGCCGGCAATATGAAGCTGGCTCGGCAGGCGGACGGCAAGAAAGCCATCATCGAGACCCGTGGCGAAGGCGGCTACATCATCGTCGCGCCATCCAACGGCTATGTACACCCGTCCGGGGGCGAATACCGCTGTGTGTCGGGGTCCATCGCCACTATCGTCGAAATCAGTCCTATCGAGCGCAAGGACCTGATTGAGCTGGCCAAGACCATGACCCGTTTTGTGCGTGCCGAATCGACACAGGTCGAATCCGCAAGCACAGGCGCAGCAGGCCGGCCCGGTGAGGATTTCAATGCGCGCGCGTCATGGAGTGATGTGTTGGAGCCGCATGGCTGGCACAAGGTCTTTCAGCGCGGAGACACCACCTATTGGCGACGCCCGCAAAAGTGTGAGGGCGTCAGCGCTACAACCGGCTACGCGGGCAGCGATTACCTGTATGTGTTCACGACCAGCACTGCGCTGGAGTCCGAACGCGGGTATACAAAGTTCGGTGCCTATGCGCTACTCAATCACAATGCGGATTTTCGTGCGGCAACCAAAGCGCTCGCGGCACAAGGTTACGGTGAGCCGATCCGCAAAGCGGAAACCGATCAAGTTGTTTTTGGAAAGGCGGCTGCGGCAAAGCCCGCAACGCCGGAAGTTGTGGAATCAGCATCAAACGAGTTTATTTCGCTCGCTGATTTTATCGCGACCCCACCTGCATCGACCTACCTGATTAAACGGGTTTTGCCCGCTCGGGGACTGGGGCAGGTATTCGGGTCTTCCAATGTCGGCAAGTCCTTCTTGCTGATTGATATGGCCTGTCATATCGCCGCAGGCATGGATTGGCGCGGCTATAAAACCAAGCCCTGCACGGTGCTGTATATCGCCGCTGAGGGTCTTGCGGGCCTTGCCGGACGGATGAAAGCCTGGACACAGCGCCATGGTGTATTACCGGACCGGTTGTTTATTCGCCCGTTTCCAGTGGGGTTGACGTCAGAGGGCGCAGCCGCCGCACTGGCCGTGCGAATAGCGAATCTTCCAGAACTGCCCCGGCTGATTATTCTCGATACCCTCGCGGCCAATTTCGGTCCGGGCAACGAGAATGACGCCAAGGACATGGGGATTGCTCTGGATGGACTGCGCGCTCTGGGTGGGCAATGGCTTGTGTTATGCGCTCACCATTCCGGCCATGCGGATAAAACCCGCAGCCGGGGGCACAGCAGTCTGTATGCGGCACTGGATGTCGAGCTTCAGGTATCAAGAGAAGACCCGCTCGGTCCCATTGAAGTGAAGCATACGAAGTGCAGGGATATGGATCGGATGGACCCGCTGTTTTTCAATCTGGAAGCCGAAAGCCTGCCGTGGGCCGATGAAGACGGCGAACCTGTCAACAGCGCGGTGCTGGTGCCTGCAGCCCAGCCCGACGCATATGAGGAAGGTGGTCGTGAGTCCGCGCCGCTGGGCGGGAAGCAGGCTCTGGCGCTCCAGTTGTTGAAAGACATGTACAGCACCCACGCGGCGAACACTCCGGGTGGGGTCGCGCGGGTGCTGATGCGGGATTGGTATGAGGCGATGGACTTTGAGCTGGACCGCAGCAACCGCAGCAAGATTCGTTCGGCACTGGAGCGCCGCAAGCTTATCCGCCAGGAGAACAGCTATGTGTATCTTTGCTGATGCGGTAAAACGCGGTAAAACGCGGTATTACCTCAAAGTACCCTATTGGGGTAAAACGCGGTATATCCCCTTTAGGGGATACCGCAGTTTACCCACAGGTACCAAGGGCTGGATCAGGCTTGAATGAATCAGCCCGCACCCTCTACGCCAGCTTCCCTCCCGCCCTCAAGGCCG
>DAITNL010000267.1:0-2976 GCA_036834665.1 Candidatus Competibacteraceae bacterium
CCACTGGCCGGTGTTCGTTCCAGACTGCGGTCAGCATGTCCGGCAGGCGGTGCAGGGTTTGCGGGCCGAACACCAGATCGACGTAGGGCGCGCGGGCCCGCAGCGCCTCGCCTTCCTGACTGGCCACGCAGCCGCCCACGCCGATCAGCATTCCGGGGCGTTGTGTCTTCAGTGCCTTCCACTGGCCAAGCTGCGAGAAGACTTTTTCCTGAGCCTTTTCACGGATCGAGCAGGTATTGAGCAGCAGCACATCGGCCTGCTCGGGATCATCGGTGCGTTCCAGTCCATGCGTCACACGCAGTACATCCGCCATCCGGGCGGAGTCGTACTCGTTCATCTGGCAGCCGTGGGTCTTGATATACAGTTTGCGAGCCATGGGCAATTTTTCAACAATAACAAGGCAAAGCACTATAGCATCGCCGCCGGGTGGGCGCTAGGTGAAGGGCGCGTGCCGTGGCGGTGACATTAAGACCCTGAAAGTCAATGAGGATGTGATGGAATTTTTCAGTGAATACGGGATATTTCTGGCCAAGACCGCAACCCTGGTCGCGGCAGTGCTACTGCTGGCCGCCGGTATTGCGGCGCTGATTGCGCGCGGGGGTGCTGCCGAACGGCCGGGGCGGTTGACGGTGCGCTGTCTGAACGCGCATTACGATGAGCTGGCCCTGACGCTGCAGTCGGCGATCCTGCCGAAGAAGGCGCTCAAGCAGTTTCAAAAGGCGCAAAAGGCTGAGGACAAGCAGCGTGACAAGGCTCCTGCGCGGCGCCGGCTGTTTGTGCTCGATTTTCAGGGTGACCTGCGCGCGGCGGCGGTGGCGTCGCTGCGTGAGGAAGTGACTGCAGTGCTGAATGTGGCCCGTCCGGGCGAGGATGAGGTGCTGCTGCGTCTGGAAAGCGCCGGCGGTCTGGTGCACAGCTATGGTCTGGCGGCGGCGCAACTGTTGCGCTTGCGTGAGCGCGGGGTGCGGCTGACGGTGGTGGTGGACAAGGTCGCGGCCAGCGGCGGCTATATGATGGCCTGTGTCGCGGAGCGCATTGTGGCCGCGCCATTTGCCGTGGTCGGTTCGATTGGCGTGATTGCGCAATTGCCGAACTTCCACCGCCTGCTCAAGAAGCATGATGTCGATTATGAGCAGTTCATGGCTGGGGAATTCAAGCGCACGGTGACGCTGTTTGGTGAGAACACCGAGCAGGGGCGGCGCAAGTTTCAGGAGGAAATCGACGACGCGCACGCCCTGTTCAAGGATTTCGTCAAGACCCATCGGCCACAGGTGTTGCTGGAGCAGGTGGCTACCGGCGAGCACTGGTATGGCGCGCGGGCGTTGGAGTGCCGATTGGTTGATGAACTGTGCACCAGCGATGCCGTGCTGCTGGCGGCCCGTGCCGAAGCGGATGTGTACGAAGTGAGTTATGGCGTGCGCAAGCCGCTGCTGGCGCGGGTGCTGGAGCAGGCCCGCGCCGCCGTGTTGGGCCGCGCCTAGCGCTTCCGGGTCAGCTTATCGCTCAGGTCGACCAGTTGCAGGTCGATCTGCGCGAGCGTGCGCGCCAGTGTCTGCAGGTCGGTCCGGGTGGCCATGCCGCACTGGCGCAGGAACGGCTCGGTGGGAATCGACGCCATCTGTTCCAGATGATCCCACCAGCGCCGGGTGATCTGATCCATCTGGCTGATCCAGGTTTCGGCGCGGATGGCGCGCTGGGCCAGCTCATCGAGCAGCGTGTCCTGCAGCAGTTGGCCCTGCCGGTACCATTCCTGCAGCAGGTGCGCGCTGCCTGGTGTTGTGGGCGGCGTGGCGGTGTTGGCCGGGACGGGCGCGGCGCAGTCTTCCGGGGCGGAGGCGTGAATTGTCATGACGGCATGACCTCTTGCGAGTGCGCGCCGAAGACCGGCGCGATGACTGTCATGCACTGCGGGTGGTTACCCAGCAGCGCGATGACCGTGCTTCAAGAACCTCTATACCGCAAATCATTAGTATAAACCGCCTAATCCACCCTCCAGCGCGAGCTCGTCCAGACAGTGCCTAGAACGGAATGTCGTCGTCGAAACCGCCATTGTCCACCGGTGGCGGCGCGTTATTGGCCACGGCGGGACGGGATGGTGCATGCGGTGGCGGTGCGCTGTCATGCTCGCCGCTGTCGGGCGCAGTAAACGGCGCGCTGCTGCCGCGATCGCCCTTGCTGCCGAGCATCTTCATTTCATTAGCGATAATCTCGGTCATATAACGATCCTGACCGGTGTTCTTGTCCTGCCATTTGCGGGTTTGCAGGCGCCCCTCGATGAACACCGGTGATCCCTTGCGCAGGTATTGCCCGGCGATTTCCGCCAGCGGGCTGTAGAACACCACGTTATGCCACTCGGTGCGCTCCTGCTTTTCGCCGGTGTTGCGATCCTTCCAGGTATCGCTGGTGGCCAGGGTGATATTAGTGACGGCCTTGCCGCTGGGCATATAGCGCACCTCGGGATCCTTGCCGAGATTGCCGATCAGGATGACTTTATTGACGCTGGCCATGAGTATTCCGCTCCTCAGTGTGGCGGGGTATCGAATCGGGATTGAAACTGCAAAGACAATGCTGGCGAACTGTTGCGAAAAGTCTAGGCCGTCGCGACGGCGCGTAGTGTCGCTTCATCCAGGGTATGCCGGTCCACCTTGAGGTAAGCCACGCCCTCGGTAGCGACCACCACCGCTTCCGCCACGCCCGGCACCTCGCACAGACGCAGGCTCAGCAAGCGGGCTTCCACTTCGTTCAGCGCGCCAACATTCAACAGATAACTGCTCAGATGTCGTGGATTCTGCATCGTCCAGGCCACCAGCAGCCAGAGCAGCGCTGCCGCAGTGGCAAAGGCAAAGACGCCCTGCAGGCCGAACAGGCCGCGTAACCAGCCACCGAGCGCACCGCCGGCAAAAGCGCCCAGGAATTGGCTGCTGGAATACACGCCCATCGCCGTGCCTTTGGCATCGGGTGGCGCCATCTTGGCGA
>DAITNL010000268.1:0-2953 GCA_036834665.1 Candidatus Competibacteraceae bacterium
GGCCGATCTGCGTGAACAATTGGATTGGCTGATCCATCCGGGTTTTCTCAGCCAGACCCCGGCGGAATGGCTGCCGCATGTGCCGCGCTATCTGCGCGCCATGCTGCTGCGCCTGCAGAAGCTGCGCCAGGCGCCGGATAAGGATCGCCAGCGCCGCGCCGATATCCTGCGCCTGTGGCAACAGTGCAGGCAGCAGTGGCAGCGCAATGCCGCCCGGGAACGCGAGGACCCGGAATTGCTGCGCCTGCGCTGGCTATTGGAGGAGCTGCGGGTTTCGCAGTTCGCCCAGGAGCTGAAAACCATCGCGCCGGTGTCGGTAAAGCGTCTTGAGGAGCAGTGGGCGAAGGTCAGGAAGGACTGAATCGAAGACTCATCCGGGTGGCGTGCCGGGGGTGGTGACGCGCCCGTCAAGGGTGCAGCTACCCGGTTCGCTGCATGCCCGCTAAACCAGCCAGATACGGTTCCAGCAGGGCCTCGGCGACCGTAGCCACCGGCGGGCCATCGGCGATTTCCAGTTTCTGATCAATGCCGAGGATGCAGATGCCATGCACGCCGCTCCACAGGGCGCGGGCTGCGAGGGCAATCTCGGCGGACGACCGGCGCGGGCACAGCGCGGCGAGCGTGTCCTGCACCAGGGCAAACATGTTGCTCACCCGCTCGTTCAGGGACGGTGGCGTGGCCTGGCCCTCCGGCAGGTGGTGCTGATAGATCGCCAGCCAGCGGTGGCTCTGCTCCAGGGCGAAGGCGATATAGGTGTTGGCCAGGGCCCGGATCGCCGCGACCGGTTCCAGTTGAGCATGCCGCGCGGCCGCGAGCCGTGCATGCAGGGCGTCCAGGGTGCGCTCGTTCATCTGGATGATCAGATCGTCGAGATTGCGAAAGACCAGATACAGGCTGCCGACGGTATAGCCGATGTGAGCGGCGACCTTGCGCGTGCTCAGCGCGGCCAGTCCGCCCTCGGCGACCAGATGCTCGGCGGCTTGCAGAGCGATTTCGCGCAACTCGGCGCGGCTGTGCTCGTTACGACGACCCATCAGCGATCTCCGCAGGTTTCAGGGGCGGTAAAAGAGGCGTTGCCACAGCGTCAATAGCGCCGGCAGCAGGCGAAAGACCTGCAGATCGGCGCGCGCCTGCTGTTCCTCCATGACCTGACGGCGCAGTTCAACGCTGAGGCGGGCCCGCTGTTGCAGGATCTGCGCGCGCAGCCGGCCCAGCTCATCAGCGCCCTTGAGCAGCGCCTGTTCCAGGGCGCGCTGTTCCTGGGCGTAGCGCTGGGCGAGCTGGGCAAGCGCGCCCGGCTCAGTGTTCTGACGCGGATCGTAGCGGAAGCGCTGTTCCAGATTGTGCCGCCAGGCCAGCAGGGCAGCGGCCCGGGGTGCGCCGAGGCGTTCGCCAAAACCAGGAATGGCCCGCAGCGCCGCCGCGCTGACATCAGCGGCGGTTTCGATGCCATAGGATTCCAGGGCCATGCGATCGGTGGCGCGGATGCCGGGAATTTGCGCGGTATCCAGGAAGTGGCCTTCCAGAAAGGTCTGCAATTGCGCCTGACGGCGGTCGCTGTCCAGCCGCTGCCGCTCGCTCAGGAAGGCGGTGTTCAGGTCAGCATGGCGCTGGCGCAGGGCCTGCAGCTCATGCAGTTTCTGCCGGAACGGCTGCTCGCTGGCCTGCTGCTGCCAGGCCAGTTGCAGATCAACCCGTTCCTGGCGCGTTGCCAGCAGCACCTGCCGCCGGCGCTGGTATTCGCGGCGCAGCGTGGCATCGCGCAGCCCCAGCCAGGCCAGCAGCGCCAGCGGCAGCCACAGCCAGAGCAGCGCCGGTTGCAGCACGGTGGCCAGCAGCGCGCCGGCGCCCGCCGCCGTGCCCCGCAGCCGATCAAGAAGCTGCGCCTGGTGCAGCGCGTCCGGCAATGGCGTTGGTTCCGGCAGCGCGGTTGCGGTCGTGGCGGGCAGCGACTCATCACCGGGTGACGGCAGGGCCAGAACGCGGCTCCACAGGCGGTCCAGATCAAATTCGCCATGCCCGGACGGCAGGCCATCGGCAGTCGATGGCGTCGGCGCAGTGAAAAAGCGCGTGCCGCTCGCCCGTTCCAGCGTGCACCAGGGACAGTTCAGCAGCCGCTGCGGATATTTGTGCATCGGGTTGCGGGCGCAGCCCTGCAGTTCAGCGCCAAGCCGCTCCAGCGCCAGCCGCCAGTCGCGCGCGCTTGGCCGGCCATGGGCCAGTGTCGGTGCCGCAAAGGCGCGTTCGAACAGCCCGGCGACCGCATCAGGCAGCGCGCTCAGCGGCAGACTGTGCGGCGGCGGCTCCATGCCGCGGCTGGCGGCGTGGCGGCCAAAGGCGAAGCGGCATTCGCGGATGGCCTGTTCGATGGGCAGGTCGCTGTTGTCGCGATAGCGACCGGCGAAGGGATGGCGGCCAAGGAACAGCAGGTGAAAGCACAGCACTGCCAGACCGAAGGCATCGTGATCCGGCGTGCGTTGCAAGCCCTGAAAGGGCCGGTCCTGCAATTCCGGCGCGGTGAATTGCGGCACGCCGACCTCGCAGGGAAACAGGCGCTCGCCAGTGTTGATCTGGAAGGAATCGCAGTCGATCAGCCGCACCAGCGCCTGCGCCGAGATCACCACGTTGCCGGGATTGACATCGCCGACCACATGGCCGCGCGCGTGAATGGCCTCGAAGGCACTGGCCAGATTGCGCGCGGCGTGGACCAGGAATGACCAGTCGGCGTGTGGAAACAGGCGCCGGCGGTGTGCCGGCCCATACAGGCTGTGAATTTCGTGATAGCCATTGACGCGCGGCATGATGAAGCCGCACACCGGGCCGCCCGGCGCGGCGCGCAGCACATCCACCGGCCAGGCGGCGATTTCCAGCAGGCTCGGATGCGCCTGGCGGGCCATGTTTTCCAGCTTGAGCGCCTGCTGGCTGCTGGCTGGCTGGTGATAGACCTTGGCGA
>DAITNL010000269.1:0-2870 GCA_036834665.1 Candidatus Competibacteraceae bacterium
GTTGCCAGTGCTTCTTCGCATCGCTTCAAATCCAGCAAAATAGCTGCTCGATTCAGTAGCGCGGAAGAGGAATCGGGACAAGCTGCCAGAGCTGCATCGACCGCTACCAACGCCTCTATTGGCCGCTGCAACGCTCGCAGAACCGCTGCCTGATTGATCAGAACGACAGCATTTTGTGGTCTTAAGGCCAGCGCCCGACCAAATGCTGCCAGTGCTTCTTCGTACCGGCCAAGGCTAAACAAAGCCGATCCACGGGTCGAATATGCCACCGGCTGGTTATCATCCAGGACCAGCGCTGCATCGACTATCGCTAGCGCATCTTCGAAGCGCTCAAGTCGCAATAATGCCATGCTCTTATTCAGCAGGGCGGCCAGATGATTACCATCCTGATAGCCCAGAACCTGATCAGCCAATTGCACAGTTTGCGCATAATGACCTAATCCGAGCATGGCCGCCGAGGCCAGTAGAAGAGCGGCCGGATTACGCGAATCCAGCCGCAGCACATACTCCAGTTCCCGCAAACATTCCCTGTATTCATCCAGATCATAATTCAACTCAGCCAGACGCAACCGATAACCCGGGTTCTGCGGTGCCAACTGGCAGATCCGCATGTACAGGTCCCTGGCCTGTCTGATCTGGCCTCCGGCAGCCAGCCGGTGCGCTTCCTCAAGCAATGTATCAACCATGAGTGATGTGACGTCGTCGATATGACGCTAACGGCTGGTCTCGTGATACCACTGTCCATCAAGCAGTACCCAGGGATCTTCAATGGTCTGGCGTACCCAGCCCAGGGTCCCAATACTCACCTCGGCACTGATCCGGGTGAATCCCTTCTCACCCTCGATTTTTACTTCCTCGACCTTAACCTTGCGCACCGGCAATCCCTGCAGCGACATGGCATTTTCCAGCTTGAGCCAACCACCAGGCCGGGCAGCTGATTCCAGATCGTACAAGGTTCTGATATCGCGCGCCTGCCGCGCCTCCCAGTAGCGATCGACGCGTTCCTTGAGAACCTTCAACTGCTCCGCTGATGCATTTTGGTCGCTCACGGATGCCGCAGGCTTGCTGTCTTCTGCAAGCGCCGGTTGACTCGCATTCTGCGTTGGCGTCGTCGGCTTGGATTCTTCAGCACCAACCGCACCAACCGCCGCAATGGGCGATAGGCATACGCTCAATAACGCTAATAAATTGACGTATTTCTTTAACATGAGCACTTGCCTCTTTTCAGGGCGCCGCCTGCGGCACTGCATTCTTCAATTCTGGCATTTCCACAGTCACAACAACCTGCTTGGCCAATTTCCAGGCGTAATCTTCACGGGCCTTGGCTTGCGCATCCTGTTGCACGCGACTGATGATCTTATCGCGAACATTAGCATAGGGAGCCACCATTGCATCCCGCTTGTCCTGCACCAGGATGATTTCATAGCCTACGGAAGATTCCAGCACTGCGGAAAACTGGCCCACTGAGAGCCCTTCAACCGCTTTCTTAAGCCAGGCATCCTTTTCCGGCTGCATGAAGCCCATATCACCCTTGGCAACTTTTCCCAGGGGATTTTCAGTTAATTGTTCCGCCAGCACCGAAAAGGATTCACCGGCCTGCAGACGCTTGAGTGCATCTTCAGCCTTGGCCTTGACCGCAGCTTTGGTCTTCTCATCAGCATTCTCCGGATACCGGAACTGGATCTGACTCACCCGCACCATGGCGGGAATGCCAAACAGATCTGGATGCTGCTGGTAGTACTGATACAGTTCCGCTTCAGGGGGAGTGGTTGTCGGTTTTGGAAAATACCGGCCGGACAGCTGCTGATAAGCCTGCAGATAGTCCTGAGCATTCGGAGTCCGATCCTGCGGCAACAAACCCTCCTGGCGCATGCCCTCTTCGATCAAGCGATCCACGATCATCTCATGCAGAATATCGGTTTTCCCGGAAACCGTTCTGGCTTTTAGGACCAGTCGGGTATCCTGCTTGATATAGTTCATGAACTGCTCAACGGTAATCTTGCGACTACCAACCTGCGCCATCACGACTTCTGGCACTTTGTCGCTCGGAGCCGCTTTATCAGTGGTCTCGGATGGAGTCGATTTGGCAGTCTCGGACGGAGCTGTTTTTTCAGCGACCTGATTGGGCGATGTGGAGGGTGCGGAAACCACCGGTTGAGCTGCAACTGGAGCGGGTGCGTCAGCGGCGGCCTCTGCGTGCTGCTGATACAGGGTTACCGCCGCCATCATCGTCGGGACACTCACCGTTGCCGCAAACACGGCAGCCGTCGCTACTCTGCTAATCATCATCTCTCCTCGTTCCATTTGAAATCGCTTAGTCGCCGATAGCTTGGCCGGACCACTGTTCAAACCATCTTTATCAATCCGACTTGACTGTGTCGGTTTGATTGACCAGCAGTTTGCCGAAAGTATCCCACAATGGCCCATAAATGAGCTGGGAATCCGACTCACCCCGGCTGGCGACCACGGCATCCAGCCAGCCATCACCATCCACATCAGCCAGTTCTACCCGATTCGGCGGATTTTTTAGCGGCAACATTATAGTATCGAAGCTACCCGGCGATTCCCGGCGCTCCCGGTATAACACCAGCGCACGAATCCCTCCCGCCAGCAGATAGCGGCCACCCTGATCCTGACCAACCGCCAGCGTATGCACGCCCACCGGCCCGGGATAGGAGATCGGCTGACTTTGGGTAAATTGCCCCTGCCCGTCATTCAGCAGCACGACTATTGTGGGCTGCGTGGACATCGGCACCAGCAGATCGATTTTATTATCCTGGTTGATGTCGATCGGTACGACATGACGCGGCCAGCCGTCCTTCAAATCGGCCAATTCGCGCAGGCGTGGCGTCTGTTCGGGACCGGCGTAC
>DAITNL010000270.1:0-2832 GCA_036834665.1 Candidatus Competibacteraceae bacterium
GTGATGCCCCGCAGGGCAATGCGCGGTGTCGCCGCGGGATCCGGATCAGTCATGGCGCGAGTCTCGGTAACGGCAAGGGGCGGCGGCAGGCCGCCGGTCGGGGAATCGCCGGTTCATGGCATGGACAACAATGCCGGGCGGGCCTGAAACGGGGGCGACGCCGGGTTCGAGTGCGATACGGGCGCGAACCGGGCACCGATCATGAGGTGCATAACAGTCAGGGTGATGGAGCGGAGCAAAAAATATAAGGTTGCGTATTTTCAATGAAACCCGGCGCCAAAGGCAAGGACGGCTTGGCGGGTGGGCGGGCATGGTTGTGGCCGTGGCGTGTGCTGCTGCGGTGAACGCGGGTAGGCAAGGGGCCTGCTCTGCTTTAGACTCGCGCCGGCCCACCAGCCTCCGGGCTTCGGCGAGGCTGTTGGCGGTGGCTGCGGGCTACCCACTTTCCGGTCGCGGCAGCGTGCGCTGGCGGTCGCGGCGCGGGTGATCCCTGCCCCCGTCTACCCGTGAATCAGCGCTCTCTATCAGTGACTGTCCAATATCATGTCCGTAAATGCTGCTTCTATTTTGTTGATCGAAAATCCGCCTGCCGTCATTCTTGGCGCCGCGCATGGCTATACCCTCTCCGGCGATCAGGCCTATATCAATGCGGAACTGGAAGTGCTCGATGCCGCGCGCGCCGAATCCAGCGAGTGGGCCTTGCAACTCTGGGCGGCTGATGTGCCGTACGAGGGTGATGCGCCAGTCGGTGTCAAGGTTGCCGAACTGCCGCTAGGCTCGCTGCGGGGGGGTATTGAGCAAGCGGTGACGGCTAACGGTTATGCCTTTGCCCGACCGCCGGCCGGTACGCGCGAGCAGGTCATGCGCCTGATTCTGGCATCCGGCACCGATGGCCAGTTTGATCACATCCACGATATCGCCCGCTATCCGCGCCCCGAGCGTTTCCTGTTGCCCTGTCTGCTGGACAATGTCGGCTATCGCTTCACCGCTGATGCGGTCGAGCTGACGATCGGCGAGATTCGTAATCCGCGTGAGCCGGATAATCTGAGCGGCACGCTGGCGCTGGAATTGTGGGCGTTGCCCGAGCCGTATGCCGGTGGCGATTTCGCGGGTGTGGCGCTCGCTGGGATCATGCTCGACCCCATTCCGGGGCAAAGCCAGCGCCACGATCTGTGCCTGGTCGCCCAGACCCGACCGGTGCCGCCGGGCCAGTGGTCGCTGGTGCTGATGCTGCGTGAATGGACCTGCGCCGGCTATGTGACCCGTGATTACGTCAATTTCAGCCAGCCCTATGTGCGCGAGATCCAGCCCGATCACGTTCCAGCGGAACCTGTGCTGGAAGCCGCGCCAGTAGTGGAAGCTGTTGCGGAACCGGTAGTGGAAGCTGTTGCGGAACCTGTGCTGGAAGCCGCGCCGGCAAAACCAGTCTCGAAAAAGCGGCAGAAGCAGGTCAAGCCGACGCCGCAACCGGTTGCGGTGAACACGGCCAGCGAGGCCGAACTCACCGCGATCAAGGGTATTGATAAAAGGGTTGCCCAGGCCATCATCGCCAAGCGTCCGTTTGCAACCCTCGATGACCTGTTGCGGGTCAAGGGTATTGGCAACAAGCGTCTCGACCGTCTGCGGTCCTGTCTGATCGTCTGATTGTCTGATCGTCCCGATAAGAGGCCGGCGGACAGACCGATTCCGCCACGGGATGCTTGCCCTCCGGCCTTTTCACTGCTGATTCAAGCACCTGCCATGGCCACGGCGGTGATCGCCAGCAACAGCCCCATCAGCCTGTTGAAAAACTGCAGGCGTTGACCCTGTTGCAGCCAGCGCTGCAGCAGCGCGCCCAGCACTGCCCAACTGGCGACACATGGCCCGCCGATCAGCGCGAAGCTCAGCACCACCGCCAGTGTCGCCGCCAGTCGATCAGTTAGCCCAGCCTCCATCGGCAACAGCGCCGGTGCAAAAACCGAGGCCGCCGTCACTGCCATCATCCAGGCCTTGGGATTGGTGAACTGGAACAGCACCGCTTCCAGCAGAGTCATTGGCCGCTTTACCTCACGCCCTTGCAGACGGGCGCCGGATGCGCACAGCGTCCACGCCAGCCACAGCAGATAGGCCAGTCCCAGCCCGCGCAGCGCCATATCCAGCAGCGGAAACGCCAGCAGCAGCGACGCTACCCCGGCACTGGCCAGTACGATCAGCAGCGCCATCCCGGCGACGATACCCAACAGCGCCGGCAGCGCCGCGCGCAGGCCAAAGTGGGCGCCGGTCATGGTCAGCATCAGATTATTGGGGCCGGGCGTGATCGAGGTGCTGAAGGTGAACAGGGCCAGCGTGATCCAGGGTGCGAGTGAAGCCGGTTCCGATAACATGGCGAAATTCTCCATTGGCATGACGGGAACCGCTACACTACGCCCATTGACCAGTACAGTGCAGGTACACTTTTGTGGTTGATCGACAAGACTGTACCGGTATCTTGTGCCCAATTGGCCTGGAGATTTCGCCATGACACTTTCCCCGGTATCACCCGCAAGCGCCGCGTTCAGCGATCTGCCGCCGCTGAGCGGTGAATCCGGATCGACCCTGGTCGAGCGCCTTGCCGGCTGGCTGCGCGCGCGCATCGACCAGCGCCTGCTGCGGCCCGGCAGCCGCCTGCCGTCGATCCGCCAGTGCGCCGAGCGCCATCGGGTGTCGCGCTTTACCGTGGTCGAGGCTTATGAACGGCTGGTGGCGCAGGGCTATCTGGAATCGCGGCGCGGCTCCGGTTTCTATGTGCGCGAACGCCGTCTGCCCACGCTCGCGCCGAGCGTGCCCGCTGCACCGCTGACGCTGGATATTGCC
>DAITNL010000271.1:0-2768 GCA_036834665.1 Candidatus Competibacteraceae bacterium
CCCCGCCCCCCCAGCGGGGCGATGCTGGGCGGTCAGAACCGCGCCTGGATTTTACGCAGCCTTGGGCAGCACGTCTTCCAGGGTTGCCTTGGTCAGGCCATCCATCTCGGTCTTGAAGCGCGTGGCCATCTCGGACATCGTCTTGGCGTCACTCATCAGCTTCTGCTGCACGGTCTGGGCGATTTCCGCCTGCCGCTTGTAGAAATCCTGCAGACTCTGCAGATCGGTGATTTCGGCGGCGGCACGCATCTGGTTGATGCCGATGTCCAGGTAGGACTTCAGCGAGTTCATCTGCAGGACCAGAAGCTTTTCCATGCTCTCCACGAACAGCTTGTTGGCCTTGACCAGCGGCTGCGGCAGGGTCTTGGGGGTTTCCAGGGCTTTGCTGAACAGATCGACGACCATGGTGGTCTCCTTGGAACTTGGCAGGTTGGGAATCTTGTTGCAGTGCAATATAACGGGTTCCATGTTGCGTTGCAACATTTTGCCGCGAATTTTTTCGCTAACGGTCTTGCCGGGCCGGGGCAGCGTCGTGTTCACCATGTGAAATGCTGGAACTGGGCTATGATTTAATTAAAAACAACAGACAGCCAAAGCAGGGCGGGATGCGTGCAGTGTGTCCCGTGCGCCGTGGTTGAGGAGTCGAGATGAGCAGCAGTCTGGCGACCCAGGTACGTGATGAACCCTGGATTCCGCATCACATGATTGGTCCGCGCGACCGCGCCCCACGCTTGGCGCTGGTGGCGGATTTCTATGGCCATGAACTCAATGGCATGTTCGTTCTGTCGCGGCTGGCGGCGTTTCTGCACGAAATCGAAGCCGGGGCACGGGGTGGTCTGCGCATGCAGGAGCGGGTCGTCATCGTGCCGACGGCCAGCGGCAGCGACCGTGGTCGCGGCAGTGGGCATGCGGGTGCTGCGGCCACATCCCTGAGCGGGCGGCAGCAGGCGCTGTGGATGAAGACCGAGGCCCTGCTGTCGATGACCCGCGTGGCCTATTACCGGGTCGATATTCATACGGTCAATCTCGAAATCGAGGAGATGCCCCAGGTACGGCTGTATGCGCCCAGTGATGATGAGCGGGCCAGTGCCTGTTTGTTTGGGCTGCCGGCGGTGATCGAGCGGCCGCTGGATCAGGGTGTGATGCCCGGTCTGGTGCGGGCCTGGCACCAGCAGGGTGGCGAGAACTTCGTGATCCATGCCGGTCAGGCGGGTAATTTGCAGCCGGCGCACTGCGAAACCCTGTTTCGTGGCCTGGTGGCGTTTCTAGACCGAACCGGCATCGTCAGCGGTCTGCATCTGGCCGAGGAGGAGGATGACCTGCATTACTTCAGCCAGTCGCAGGTGTTCGTGGTGCTGGCCGAGCTGTCGGGGCTGTTTTCCTCGTGCCTTGAGGTGGGGCGCTGGGTGCAGGCGGGTGATGAGCTGGGCCGGGTGTATGACAGTTTTACCGGTGAGTTGCGGGCGTCGGTGATCGCGCCCCAGAGCGGGCTGCTGGCCAGTCTGCGCCGGCAGCCCCTGCTGTGCGAAGGTGATCTGGTGGCGCGTATTCTGCGACCGGACAGTGCACCGCGGCTGACCGGGATGCGCTGAGTGGGAGTGACCATGAACGGGGCGATCGACACGGAGGAGGATGCGCGCCGCGTGCTGCTGGAGCGGGTCGTGGCGGAAGTCTGGGAAACCGGCCTGTTGACCGGCTGCTACGAGCTGAGTGCGCCGGTGGCGCGGGCGCTGGTGACGGTGCCACGGCATCTGTTTGTGCCGCCGGGGCAACGGCCCTGGGCCTATGCCGATACTGCGCTGGGGATTGGCTGTGGGCAGACCATTTCCCAGCCGTTCATCGTCGCGCTGATGACCGAGTTGCTGGCGCTGCGTCCGGAGGATGAGGTGCTGGAGATCGGGACCGGTTCAGGCTATCAGACGGCGGTGCTGGCGCATCTGGCGCGCCGGGTGTATTCGATGGAGCGTATTGCGGAGCTGGCGGCGGTGGCGGTGCAGCGCCTGCAGGCATTGGGGCTGGACAATGTTGAGGTCCGGATTGGCGATGGTGCGCAGGGTTGGAGCGGGGCCGGGGCTGCTGTGGAGCGATTTGATCGGGTGCTGGTGACTGCGGCGGCGGCTGAGGTGCCGGAGGCTTTGTTGCGCCAGCTCAAGCCCGGTGGGCGTTTGGTGGTGCCGGTGGGGCCGCCGCATCGGACGCAGGATTTGCGGCTGCTGTGCAAGGATGCCTGTGGCCGGATAGAGAGTCGCAGCGTGCTGCCGGTGGTCTTCGTGCCGCTGGTCGAGGAGCGCGCCGCGTGAGGTGGAGCCGGGTCGCGTGATTCGATCCGGTCAATAGAGGAGGATGACTATGGCAACGACATGGGTACTGGTAGCCGATAGCAGTCGGGCGCGGTTGTTCAGCGCTGATCATGCCTGCGCGCCGCTGCGTGAGATCGGTGATTATCTGAATCCGGAGGGGCGTGTGCATACCCGGGATCTGGTTGCGGATCGGCACGGACGCTCTTCGGGCAATGGGCCGAACCTGGATGATGAGGTTGCGCCCCGGCGTCAGTTGGCGTTGCTGTTCGCTAAGCACATCAGTGCGGAACTTAAAATTGGTCGGGCCAGCGGGCTGTTTCGCCGGCTGTATATCGCGGCCGCGCCGGCCTTTCTGGGTCTGCTGCGCGATAAGCTCGATGCCCGCACCGCTGATCTGGTGGTGGAAACGGTGAACAAGGATTTAACGCAGTTGCCTTCGCGGCGGATTCGGCAGCATCTGCCCGAGCG
>DAITNL010000272.1:0-2698 GCA_036834665.1 Candidatus Competibacteraceae bacterium
ATGGGCTGGCGCTGGCCCAGGCGCTGCGCCAGCACGAGCGCTTTCGCGAGCTGCCACTGATTCTGCTTTCGGCGCGCAGCGATCCTGGCCCGGATCTGGCCATGGCGGATCTGAGTGGCGAAGTGCTGCTTGGCCGCCCACCCAACCCTGAATTGCTGCTGGCGACCAGCGCACGGCGCCTGCGTCAGGCACGCAGCCTGCACGGCAAGCTGAGCCAGATCAGCCATCGTGATACCGTCAGCGGCCTGTACAACCGCCCCTATTTCCTCACCCAGCTGGAACGGGCGCTGGTTGCCACCGCCGCCAATGCCCAGCCGACCGCCGTGATGCTGGTGGCGCTGGATAATCTGCGCACCATTGAGAACAGCGATGTCGCCGCCGCTGATGATTTGCTGGAACAGGCGGCGCGCCGGCTGCGCGCTACCCTTGGTGAGGGACCGGTCGCGGCGCGCTTTGGCGATGCCGTGTTCACCGTGCTGCTGGGCTTTGATAGCCAGGACACCCTGCTGGCTGTAGCGCACACCGTGCAGAACGCGCTGGAAAAACCACCCTACGCGCTGAGCATTGGCGAGACCGTGCTGCGCACCAGCATCGGGATCAGCATCGCCAGCACGGCGATGTCAGATGCCGCCACCCTGATCCAGCAGGCGGATCTGGCCTGCAGCATGGCCCGCGACAGCAAGGACACCCGAATCCATGTCCATCATGGGCAGCGCGCCGATCTGGAAGCGGATAACCCGCGCCAGCGGCATCTGCTCGAGGAGATTCGCGAGGCCGTGCAGCAGCAGCGCATGAACCTGCTGTTCCAGCCGATCGTCAGCCTGCGCGGCGACGCCGCCGAGCGCTACGAGGTGCTGCTGCGCATGCGCAACCGCGAAGGCTGGGAACTGTTGCCGGAGACCGTGTTTACCCTGGTGCGCCGCCACCGTATCGGCATGGTGCTGGACCGCTGGGTGATTGCCCATTCGATCCGCCTGCTGCGCGAACGGCAGATGCACGGCCGCGCCTCAGTGCTGTTCATCAACATCTCGCCCACCATTCTGCAGGACGAGGAGTTGCTCGACTGGCTGCAAAGCGGCCTGCATAAAACCGGTGTGCCGGCCTCCAGTCTGGTGTTCGAGCTCACCGAGAGCACCGCCGAAGTGCATCGCCAGGCATTGCTACCGGTGCTGCAGCGCTTCAAGGATATGGGCTGTGGCCTGTCGCTGGACCGTTTCAGCGGTCATGCCCGTTCCCGGGCCCTGGCCCAGCACCTGCGCGCCAACTACGTCAAGCTCGACGGCAGCTTCACCCAGGATCTGGCCAGGGACAAGAATCGCCAGCAGCAGCTGTCCGAGCTGAGCCGCCATCTGGCCACGCTGGGCGTGACCGTGATCGTCACCGGCATCGAGGATGCCACCACCATGCCGGTGCTGTGGTCCTGCGGTATCGACTATGTGCAGGGCTTTTTCCTGCAACGGCCGCACACGGCGATGAACTATCACTTTGAACAGGTCGATTCTTGACCATGGCACCGTGCATAGACCCGGCCAGCGGGCTGCTGGCCGGTGTCCGCTACCTGCCCTCACCCAACCGCGATGCGCGGCCACCGGGCATGCCCGCCGATCTGATCGTGGTGCATGGTATCAGCCTGCCGCCGGGCGAATTTGGCGGACCGTGGATCGACGCCCTGTTCACCAACCGCCTAGATCCGGGCGCACACCCCTACTTTCAGACCATCGCTGGACTGCGGGTTTCGGCGCACCTGCTGATCCGCCGCGACGGTGAGCCGGTGCAGTATGTGCCGTTTCACGAGCGCGCCTGGCACGCCGGCGTTTCCCATTACGGGGGGCGCGAGCGCTGCAACGATTTCAGCATCGGCATCGAACTGGAAGGCAGCGACGAAACCCCCTACACCGACCGGCAATATGCGCAACTGGCCGCAGTGATCCGGGCGCTGCGCAGTGCCTATCCGACACTGACACCGGAACGGCTCGCCGGCCATGCCGACATCGCACCGGGCCGCAAGACCGATCCCGGACCGGCTTTCGATTGGGCGCGTCTGCACCGGCTGCTGATGGCCGGCTGAGCGCTAGCCGAGTAGCGCTGTCGCCTGTTCCATCCAGCGCTCCAGCAGAACCGCTGCCGGCTGCTCCTCGCACAGATGACAGCCCTGCCCGGCCCACAGCGGCATGAAATCGGTCAGACCACGTTCGGCGGCAACGCGGCGCAGATCGGCGGTCAGCCAGAGCTGCAGCGGGAATCCGGGCCATTCGTGCTCGCAGGCGCGCAGTTCATCCACCAGACGATTGCGCAGCAGCCGGCCACCGCGCCCGGTGAACACCCGGCTGATCACAGTCGCGATCTCGCTGCCCTGGCGCAGCAGCGCCTTGTAGGCGGAATGGGCGCCGCTCTCCGGGCAGGCCAGGAAAGCCGTACCCATTTGTACGCCAGCCGCGCCGAGCACCCGTGCCGCTGCGATGCCGCGCCCATCCATGATGCCGCCAGCGGCAATGATCGGCACAGCAACATGCTTGCTCAGCAGCGGCACCAGGGTCAGGGTGCCAACCTGACCCTGCTCGGGTTGACCAATGAAGGTCGCGCGCAGACCACCGGCTTCAGCGCCCTGCGCAATGATGAAATCCACCGCGCCGCTTTCCTCCAACACGATCGCTTCCAGCAGATGGGTCGCAGTGCCCAGCACCACGATGCCGGCCTC
>DAITNL010000273.1:0-2673 GCA_036834665.1 Candidatus Competibacteraceae bacterium
GCCTGCGCGGGCTGAGCCGGACCTTTGGCGTGTCGCGCAACACGGTGATTGCCTGGCTGAAAAAAGCCTTGAGTATGCCGCCCCTGGAGGAGACTCGGGTGCCGGCCGTTGTCGATGAACCTCTGGAACTGGATGAACTGTGGATCTTCGTAGGCTATCGCCGTCTGGACGTGATCTGGCTGTAGCTGACCCTCTGTCGACGCGCCCGCCAGATCGTCGCCTACACACTGGGTCCGCGCAATGACGCCACGACTCAGTTGCTTTGGACCCGGATCCCACCCGCTTACCATCAAGACCCGATGGACACCGATCATTTGCAAAGCGATCACAATGTCCTGCCCGCCGCTCAACACCAAGCCGCGTATTCCAAAGACCCGACCCACGCCATTGAGCGATTCAACAACACCCTTCGCCAGCGCCTCGGGCGTCTGGTGCACAAAACCCTGGCCTTTTCCAAATGCCCCAGAACGCACGAACTCGTCATCAAGCAAGCTTTTCCTGCATCGCTATAATCTGGATCATCAAACATTCTGAATCAGGCCACTACCCAATTTCGACTATTCTTTTCATAACCACTCCATCCATTGAACTTTCAGGATGTCTGCGATGAAACTGCATTTTCAAACTATTTCTCTAATTATTTTATTTGTTTTTCAAATAAATATTTTTGCAGAAGAAGATCAGCGGTTAACTGTTTTGGAAGCTGCTAACCAAGGAGATGCAAGCGCTCAGCGCACTTTGGGCATAATGTACCTAGCCCAGAGCAACACTGTCCAGAGCGACACCAGAGCAGCATATTGGCTCCGCAAAGCTGCTGATCAAGGAGATGCAGGCGCTCAGCGCACTTTGGGCATAATGTACCTACAAGGCCGTGGCGTCCCACCAGATGATGCCCAAGCAGCGCAATTGTTTCAAAAAGCTGCCTTACAGGGAGACCAGGAAGCTCAAATCAATCTTGGTGTACTGTATGCTAATGGCCAAGGTATTAAGCAAGACGACGTTCAAGCAGTAGCATGGTATCGGAAAGCTGCTGAGCAAGGGAATGTAGTAGCACAGCGCATATTGGGCAATATGTACCTGCATGGACGAGGAGTTCAACTGGATAGCACTCAGGCTTTACAATGGTTTCATAAGGCAGCAGAACAGGGAGACGCTGATGCTCAATACAACATAGGCTTATTTTTCTTAACCGGTATCAAGGTTCCTCAGGATTTTGAGGCCTCATTGAAGTGGTTCAGCCAATCAGTCGCAAAAAGTAATAATCCGATATTCCACGCTGTACTCCGCCTTCCCGCCCGGCGCGGAATACTTGAAAGCTCGCTAACGCTGCAAACTGACAACACGAATCGTATCCTTGATCCCGGCACCTACGTAATCTTCCTGCCCGACGAAAAGCGGATACTGCATCCCCATTCCGGAACCTTCACTACCGAACCGAGGATTCGTGAAGGGGAAACGATCAAAATCCAGGCGCAGCGCGAGACTAGCGATTCCCAGGATACCGTATCGCTGCACATTGGCCTGACTACTGATTTCCTGATCCGCCAACTATTTCTGGATGACGCCGCGCTGCCCCTGTCCAAAGTCGGACCTGACGACAATCCCCAACTCATCCGCACTGAAGCCTCCGTCATTGTCTCCCCGACGCGCCTGACCAACGGCGCCATCCTCAAAATCATTTCCCGCGGGGGCCGCGAACATCTCCAAAGCATCACCCTGCGCGATGGCGAACTGACTGTAGCCCCACCCTCCAAAGTCGTGTTTTGAGTAAACCCCATGACTCCCCTGCGTACTCTCATCCCTTGGGTGATGGCCATAACGCTCACTGGTACCGGCGATCTACACGCCTCGCCCACCACCGTCATGGGCGAACTCGGCGAAAGCATGGCCCGCGAAGCGCTCGCCGGTCCCCAACGCACGGTCGTCGACGTCCAGCACGGCCGCCACGGCATGGATTTCCTCTACTACGAAACTGTCGATGGCCAGGAACGCCTGCATGTTTCGGAAGTAAAAGCCGGCGGCAGTCAGCAAAGCCAGCAGCTCCAGCTCAGCCCGGACGAACAGGCGCTCTTGCAGAAGCGCGGCATCAAGCCGGAGCCGTTGGCTGGCAACCGCTACCTCCTGACCCAGGGTTCGCACGGCTACAACCTGGTGCAGGCTGACCGGGCGCTCAAGCAGCTGGCAAAAATGAATCAGCTCGTCGCCACTCTGCAAGCAGGCGGCATCCTCGGCAAAGGCGACACGGCGGCGCTGGCTCGGCACATCAAAACCCTCAATCTGCCGCTCTCCCCGGTTGAAGAGCATCTACTGGACAGCGCCGCCCGCGGCAACGCCGACGCCCTGCAGCAACTCAATCAGCGTCACCAGACCCGGATTGCCGCCGCCCAGCAACAAGCCACCGCCCAACTCAACCGGGTCGCGGACGACATCGCTCACCGACGCTACACCAACCAGTTAATCCGGGTTGACGCCCAGGGCGGGCGCTTTGCCATTCTGGCGATCACGCTCGATGAGGCCGGACAGCCGCGTCTCGATACAACCGGCAAGCCGCTGACCCGCGAAATCAGCAACGTCCATTGGCAATATTATCGCGACAGCGCCCCCTTTCGACGCCTGGTCAAGGAGTACGCCAACCAGGTTTGCGCCCAGCAGCGCCCCTGCCTGGAACGCGCG
>DAITNL010000274.1:0-2668 GCA_036834665.1 Candidatus Competibacteraceae bacterium
ATCTGGGGCTGGCTGAGCGCTAACCTGCTGACGCCTGCCCATATCGTCTACACCGCCATGCAGATGCCGGCGCTGATCGGCAGTGGTTGCGCCGCCTGGTGGATCCATGACTTCATCCACCCGTGGCTGGTCCGGCGCATTCAGGCCCGCATTGCCAGTGAGTATGCTCAACAGGCGCTGCGGGTGCTGGCTACGTTGCTGTTTCCGCTGCTGTGGATCATTGGCCTGGGCATCGCCGGGTCGGTCGCGGTGCGCTTTGGCTGGCCGAATCACTGGATTCGCATTGGCATTCATCTGCTGGCAGCCTGGATCGCCATTCGTCTATTCGCAGTGCTGGTGCGCGAGCCGGTGTGGGCGCGGGCGCTGGTGATCACGGCTTACAGCATCGCTACGCTGGCCATTCTGGATCTGCTGGAGCCGAGTCTGGCCGTGCTCGACCGGTTGGCGATCAACATCGGTCAGGTGCGCCTGTCGCTGCTGACGGTGCTCAAGAGCGTGTTCTACTTCGGGGTGATGCTGTGGGCAGCGGTGCTGCTGTCACGGGCGCTGGAGCAGCGTCTGGAGCATGTGCCGAGTCTGACGCCCTCGGTGCGGGTACTGTTTGGTAAGCTGCTCAAGGGCGGCCTGATTACCCTGGCGGTGGTGGCGTCGCTGGCCGGTGCCGGTATCGATTTCACCGCGCTGGCTCTGTTTGGTGGCGCGCTCGGAGTTGGGATCGGGTTTGGCCTGCAGAAAATCACTTCCAATCTGATCAGCGGCGTGATGCTGCTGATGGATAAGTCGATCAAGCCGGGCGATATCATCCAGATTGGCGAAACCTATGGCTGGGTGGCCTCGCTGGGTGCACGCTATGTGTCGGTGGAAACCCGCGATGGCACCGAGTATCTAATTCCCAACGAAGAGCTGATCACCCATCAGGTGGTCAACTGGTCGCACCGCAATGATCTGGCGCGACTCAAGGTGCAGGTGCGCGTTCCCTATGATACTGATGTGCGCCATGCGCTGGCCCTGCTGGTGGAGGCGGCCGGACGACCGGCGCGAGTACTGGCGGATCCGGCGCCACGCGCGCTGCTGCTGGATTTCGGTGCGGGCTTTCTGCTGCTGGAGCTGCGCTTCTGGATTCGCGACGCCCAGAACGGTATCCGCAACATTTCCAGCGATGTACGTTTGGAAATCTGGGATCTGTTCCGCGAGCACGGCATCACCGTAGCCATGCCGCAGCAGGGCATTCACATCAATACCCCGTTGCACATGCAGTTGACGCGCCGCCCGTCGGCGACTTGAACCGCGCGAAAGACCGCCGGGATGCGCCTGCCCTGATATGATTAACGGCCTAAACCCTCGCGATCCAGCGGGGAATTTACGGCTATGCGCTATCGTCCACAGAACAAATCACTATTACGAGGAGACGCGCGATGCGAGAGGTTTATCATGCTTTGGTGCTGAACATGCACCAGCCGCCGAGCAATCTCGATTATCTGCTTGACCATCACGAATGGGAGGCGCGGGAAATCCTGTTCGCCTACGACCGCATGCCACGGGTGCTGTGGGATTATCAGGATATTGCCCGTGTGCATCTGTCCCTGTCCGGGACGCTGCTGGAGACCTTGTCCAATCCGGCCTTTCAGGAGCGCGTGTACGGGATCGTCGATTGCGGCAAGGTGCTCTGGCATCTCCAGAATGAAAGCCTGTTCGAGATCCTCGGCACCGGTTATTACCATCCGGTCATGGCGCTGATTCCGGAAGCCGACTGGGATGAGCAGATCCGCCGCTGGCAGGCTATTGCCCGCCACCTGTTCTGGCGCAACCGTTTCAATGGCTTCTGGCCGCCGGAAATGGGTTTTGACATGCGCCTGATTCCGCATCTGAAGCGCGCCGGCTATCGCTATGTGATGGTCGATTGCGAATACGTCGATCCGGTTGACAACATGGACTGGCAGGAGCTGCGCTATCGACCGCATATCGCCGAATACGGCGGCGAGCAGATGGTGATCATCGTCCGCGATCGCGAACTGTCCGATGCGCAGCTTTCCGGCATGGATTACGGCTGGTTCTATCACGAGCTGCACGAGCGCACCAAGTGGTGCGATTTTCCGCCGCTGGTGACTACCGCCACCGATGGCGATAACGGTGGCTGGTTTCGCAATGTCAGCGACAAGTCCAATTTCTGGACCTATTTCTATCACGAGGCGCTGCATGAAATTCGCGCTGGCCATTCGAGCATGCGCCCGACCTTTATCAACGAGTACCTGGATCGCTTTGGTGCACATGGGCAGGTAACGGTGCGGCGCGGCGCCTGGAATACTGATGCTCACCATGGCTGGGATTTTCACCAGTGGCAAGGTTCCTGGGCGCAGCGCGACACCATGGTGCGTGTCCATGATCTCAGTCGCGAATTCCACGCCGTGGTCAAGACGGCGGCGCGCGCGCGTGATCGCGATCCGGAACTGGCACGGGTGCTGGATGAGGCGCATTGGCATCTGCTGCGCGCCGAGACCAGTTGCAATTTCTATTGGGGCGATGCCTGGGTGCACAAGTCGCATAGCGATCTGGACAGTGTCGCCTGGCATCTTGGCGAGGCTCGGGCCTTGCTGAACACACACGGTTTGCCCACGACCGAAGCGGAAGCAGTACCCGAAGCAGTGGCATCGACCGAAGCGGAAGCAGT
>DAITNL010000275.1:0-2638 GCA_036834665.1 Candidatus Competibacteraceae bacterium
CATCAATGGCGAACTGGTGGAGTTGGACAGCCCGCCGCCGCTGGATGTGCGCCGCAAGCACAGCATTGACGTGGTCATCGATCGCTTTAAGGTGCGCGCTGATCTGGCGCAGCGCTTGGCGGAATCCTTGGAAACCGCCTTGCGTCTCGGTGCCGGCGTGGCGCGGCTGGCCTTTCTGGATGCGCCGGAACAGCCTGAGCTGCTGTTTTCATCCGGTTATGCCTGTCCGATCTGTGGCTACAGCCTCAGCGAACTGGAGCCGCGCCTGTTTTCGTTCAACAACCCGGTTGGGGCTTGCCCTGAATGCGACGGGCTGGGGGTTAAGCAGTTTTTCGATCCGGAACGGGTGGTGGCGCATCCGCATCTGAGCCTGGCGCGCGGTGCGGTGCGCGGCTGGGATCGGGATAGCTTTTATTACTTTCCGCTGCTGCAGGCGCTGGCTGGGCATTACGGTTTTTCCCTGGAGATGCCGTTTCAGGAGCTGCCGGCGCGCATTCGCGACCTGATCCTGCACGGCAGCGGCAAGGACGCGATTGAATTCACCCATACCAACAGCCGTGGCGAACGCCAGTCGCGCCGCCATCCCTTTGAAGGGGTACTGGCTAATCTGGAACGCCGCTACCGCGAGACCGATTCCAATCTGGTGCGCGATGAATTGGCCAAGCTGCTTGGCAGCCGGCCCTGCCCATCCTGTCAGGGTGCGCGCCTGAATCGTTCCGCGCGGCATGTGTTCGTGGCCGGGCACGGTTTGCCGGAGCTGGTCGCCTGGCCGATTGGTCAAACCCGTGCATTTTTCGCTGCGCTAAGCCTGCCGGGCTGGCGCGGTGCGATTGCCGCCAAGATCGTCAAGGAAATCGAGGCGCGCCTGCAGTTCCTGGTGAATGTCGGTCTGGATTATCTGAGTCTGGAGCGCAGCGCCGATACGCTGTCCGGCGGCGAAGCGCAGCGCATTCGTCTGGCCTCGCAGATTGGCGCCGGGCTGGTTGGGGTGATGTATGTGCTCGATGAGCCGTCGATTGGCCTGCATCAGCGCGATAACGCCCGCCTGCTGGCCAGTCTGCTGCGTCTGCGCGATCTGGGCAACACGGTGATCGTGGTCGAACATGACGAGGACGCGATCCGCAGCGCCGATCAGGTGGTGGATATGGGACCGGGTGCTGGCGTGCATGGCGGCCGGGTGGTGGCGCAGGGCACGCCGGCGCAGATCATGGCCGATCCCGAATCGCTGACCGGTGCTTATCTGCGCGGACAGCAGTGCATCGCAGTGCCGACACGGCGCACGCCGCCCGATCCGCAGCGCACTCTGCATATCGTCGGCGCTAGTGGCAATAATCTGAAAAATCTCAGTGTGGCGATCCCCTTGGGATTACTGAGCTGTATTACCGGGGTGTCCGGTTCTGGTAAATCGACGCTGATTAACGATACGCTGTACCGGTATGCCGCCCGTGAGTTAAACAATGCCAATGAATCGCCGGCGCCCTGTCAGGATCTGCGCGGTCTGCAACAATTGGATAAGGTGGTGAATATTGATCAGAGTCCGATTGGGCGCACGCCGCGTTCCAATCCGGCGACCTATACCGGACTGTTTACGCCGATTCGGGAGCTGTTTGCCGCTGTGCCCGAATCACGGGCGCGGGGTTATCAGCCGGGCCGTTTCAGTTTCAACGTCAAGGGTGGGCGGTGCGAGGCCTGTCAGGGCGATGGGGTGATTCAGGTGGCGATGCATTTTCTGCCGGATATTTATGTGTCCTGCGATCAGTGCAAGGGTCAGCGCTATAACCGCGAAACGCTGGATATTCGCTATAAGGGTCGCAATATCCATGAGGTTTTGGAGATGACCGTTGAGGATGCGCTGGGCTTTTATCAGGCGGTGCCGGTGGTGGCGCGCAAGCTGCAAACTCTGATGGATGTGGGTCTGAGTTATATCAAGCTGGGTCAGAATGCTACTACGCTGTCCGGTGGTGAGGCGCAGCGGGTGAAATTGGCCCGTGAGCTGTCCAAGCGTGATACCGGTCAGACCCTGTATATCCTCGATGAGCCGACAACCGGTTTGCATTTCCACGATATTGCGCAGTTGCTGAAGGTGCTGCATGAATTGCGTGATCGCGGTAATACTCTTGTGGTGATTGAGCATAATCTGGATGTGATCAAGACTGCCGATTGGGTGATTGATCTGGGTCCGGAAGGTGGCGGTGGCGGCGGTAGCGTGGTGGCGATGGGTACGCCGGAACAGGTGGCCATGCATCCGGCCAGCCATACCGGGCGTTTTCTGGCACCGGTGCTGGGGCGCGGGGAGGGTGGAGAGCGCCCAGGGCTGTAGGGTGCGGTGAGGAACGCGAACCGCATTGATCTGGAGCGGCTTGCAGGTACTCGCACGCTGGAGCTAGTGACAGCGCTGAAAGCTAAGGCCCGCATAATGCGGGCTTTTTCGTGGGCGGCGCTGGGAAAAGACTGTATCAGGATGATACAGGATAGGGCTGAAAGTGATGTCGTTCAGGACGCACTTTTCGGGTTTTTTTCTGAAAAAGGGGGCTTGAAGTGTGACAGCGGAAGGCGGGAGAATTACAACAAAGCCTCCTGATGGCTTGGATCTGAGAATTCCAGAGACGGCGCTTGCCATAAGCTGATTCGAGCTGTT
>DAITNL010000276.1:0-2611 GCA_036834665.1 Candidatus Competibacteraceae bacterium
CCCTATGAGCGGACGGTTTTTGAAGTGTATTGTCCGCCGAACTGCCGCCAGCACTGAGTTGCATCCGTTTGCCGCACGCCATCGCCCTTCCCGGACATGGGCAGCATGACGCTGGCGTGACCGGTCCTTACCGGTCTGGATTCGAGTCCTATCGATAAATCGCAATGCCCCAGGGAGCCTGTTTGCATAAGCTGCCTGCTCATGATCCCCGACAAGGGTCAATGCGGCGAAGCAAGGAGAAAGGGCGTGCAACTGGATCGATGGACCCGGATTTATCTGACGGTGCTGGGCGTGCTGGCTCTGCTGGCCGTGGTGGCGTGGTTATGGAATCGTGATCCGCGCGTGGCCGAGCTCAACGCGCAACTGGCGCGCGATGCGCTGATTGCCGACTATCCCTATCGATTCCGGGTGTTGGCGATCGAGGACAAGACTGTGGTGGTGTCATCGCCGCGCTCGCCGCAGGTGCCAGCCGTGCGCTTTCTGGCGGCATTGGAGCCTGGGCTGCGCGGCAAATCCGATCAGGACCCGGATATGATCGCAGCCCAGCAGCGTCTCGGTCTGGTGCAGAGCCAGGTCAGTGCACGCCTTAAGGCCTATCCGGGTATCGAGCGGCTGCGCTGGCAACTGGACGTCGACTGGTATGCGCAACACGGCATCGTCATGCCCTAAACAAGCCTGGACAGCCATTATTCCGGCGCCGGCGGGCAACCGATCCTTTCTGCTGTCCCGTCAGCCTTCTCGGCCTTATCCCTGATCCAGCCCTGGGCGCGCGCCAGCGGTCGCCAGCGTTCCAGCGCTGCTTCAAACTGCAGGGCAGACACCTGCCGGCCAATGTCGGCGATATCGGCCTCGACCGCGCTACCAGCGGTCAGCTCCTGCAGCATGCGAAATTTTTTCAGTGCGTTGAAGCGGTTGCGGGCAAGCAGTGTTTCGATTTCCGCCGCCAGGGGGCGCAGTTGATCCAAATCCAGCGGACGTAGCGCGTGCGGGTCTTCAATCGGTGTTGCTTCGGGTGTGTGCACTATCGGGGTGGTCGGTACCGCGTTTGCCGGAGCCAGCCAGCGCTCCAGCAGTGTGCGCAGGTCATCCAGACTGACCGGCTTGCTTAGGAAATCATCCATGCCCGCGTCCTGACAGCGATCGCGATCCTCCTGAAACGCGCTGGCGGTCAGGGCCACGATCGGCAGGCGCGGTCGCTGCTGCGCTGCTTCCCAGGCACGAATCCGGGCAGTCGCCGTGAACCCGTCCATCACCGGCATCTGACAATCCATCAGCACCAGATCGGGCCTGGGCGTTGCGCCGTCGGTCAGGGTCTCGACCGCTGCCTGGCCATCGGCGACGCTGCACGTCTGGTGACCAAGCCGGGTCAGCATCGCCTTGACCACCTTGCGATTCACGGGATTATCCTCGACCACCAGAATAGACGCGCTGGACCCAGCCTGGGCGCTGCCGTCTTGCGCCCCGGTTTCACTGCCATTCCGGTTCTGCTCCGGCTCCTGACCGGCGGCGAGCACTTCGGCGCGGATGCGAATCCAGAAACGGGCGCCGTGTCCGATCTCGCTATCGACGCCGGCTTCGCCGCCCATCAACTGGGCGAGACTGCGGACAATCGATAGGCCCAGACCGCTGCCGCCAAAGCGACGGGTCGAGGAACTGTCTACCTGGGTAAAGGGCTGGAACAGCAACTGCTGCTGTTCGCGGGCAATGCCGATGCCACTGTCACTGATGACAAACAGCAGCATGGCCTGGTCGGCATCACGTTCGACCTCGCTGCCTTCAAGGCGCACAAAGCCCTGCGCAGTGAATTTCAGGGCATTGCTGAGCAGATTCGAGAGCATCTGGCGCAGGCGGATCGGATCGGCACGGTAGCGCTGCGTGTCCGGGCCGTTCCAGACCGCTTCCAGGCGCAGGTGCTTATCCTGGGTTGCCTCGGCGAACAGGGCCGCAGTTTCGTGGATCACCTGCGCGGGGCTAAAGGCTGTGGGTACCAGTTCCAGCCGGCCGGCTTCAACCTTGGACAGGTCGAGAATGTCGTTGAGCAGGGTGAGCAGGGTCTGGCCGGAGTTGAGCAGGGTGCGGATATAGTCCTGCTGCTTTTGCATGCTCAGGTCTGGAGTGAGCAGCAGTTGCGCCATGCCCAGAATGCTGTTCATGGGCGTGCGGATTTCGTGGGACATGGTGGCGAGAAACTGGCTCTTGGCTCTACTGGCGGCCTCGGCCTGTTCCTTGGCGTAGCTGAGCTGTTCCTGATCGTGCTTGCGCGCGCTGATGTCTTCCTTGACGGCGATGAAGTGGGTGATCTGGCCGGTATCGTCGGTGACCGGGGAAATGCTGGCCGATTCCCAGTACAGCTCGCCATTTTTCTTCTTGTTCAGCAATTCGCCCTGCCAGGTCTGGCCCGCCATGATGGTGTTCCAGAGGCTCTGGTAGGTAGCCGACGGGGTGGCCCCGGATTGCAGCAGGCGCGGATTCTGGCCGAGCGCCTCGTTGCGGCTGTAGCCGGTGGTGCGGGTGAAGGCGTCATTGACGAAGATGATGTTGCCTGCGGTGTTGGTCATGACGATGGAGGCGCTGCTCTGGGCGACGGCGGTGCTGAGCAGGCGTTGTTGGG
>DAITNL010000277.1:0-2539 GCA_036834665.1 Candidatus Competibacteraceae bacterium
CCATCGCGACATACAGCCCCTGGCAGGTGCCGCAGGATGTCTACGGGCTTGGGCAGGTACTGCCCGGCCTTCGGATCAGCCAGATGGCGCTTGAAGGCGTTGGCTACGGCCTCAATCGGGAAGTCGCGCAGCAGGTCAAACCAGTCGGCCACATCCTCGCCACTGAGCGGAATGCGGTAGAAGCGCCAGGTCTTGGCCATCATGGCGGTAAACGCGGTTTCGTCAGTGGAGTTCATGGCTAGCCTCGCCTTCGATCACGGTTCGGTTGAGGTTGAGCAGGATGGCGTTGAACTTCGCGGCCTCCGGGTCCATGGGAATGCTGACCTTGGCCCTGTTCACTGTTTTGGGGTTGCCTCTGCTGCTTCGGCTACGCTCGGCACTGGTGGCCACGCCGTTTGGACTGTAATGCCGGTCGGCGAATACACAGCCGGTCCAGCCGTGGGCAATGGCCGTCTCGATCAGCACCGCTGGATCGTGGCCACAGTCGCGCGCCCTTGCCAGATCGCGCAGCGTGATTTCTGCGCCCCGGACACTGAGCGGCTTGCGCTTGGCCTTGCGGTGCTCGACGAACTGCTGCCAGATCGACGGGTTCAGCCAGTCCGGGCAATCGGGCATCGGCTCGTCCCTCTTGCGCTGCTGCTTCTTGTGCTGAGCGGAGTCGAAGCACTTGACCGGTTCCGCCGTAGGCATGGCGTCCGGTGTGAGAACAGCAGGCTCGTCCCCGTGTGTGTCGAGCGCTTGCGCGTCGAGCGCTTGCGCGTCCTCCTCCTCCACTCCCTTCCCTTCCTTTCCTTTACCTTCCACTACTTGAGTCGAATGCTCTTCGACCGTTCGTGGAATGGTCGTCGAATGCTCGTCGAATGGTTGTGGAGTGGTCGCAGCAGCCGAAGCAGTTGAAGCAGATGCCTGCTGTTCCTTGTGATCCGGGTATTTCAGATAGGGCTTGTCGATCCTTTGGTGCTTCCATCCGGTGACAAACCAGAAGGTGCAGGATTCGTTGTTGTATTGCGCCGTGAACTCCGCAACGAGCTTCTGGCTGATCAGTTCCTTCATCCAGCCTTCAACATCGGTCAGGGTCACATCGTCGCCGGGAAAGACTTCAGCCTTGAGCTTTCTGATATTGGCGGGATGCACGCCGCCATCGTCACAGAAGTTCCACAGACCGATGAACAGCAGCCGTGCCGAATGTGAACAGTTCATCACCTGTTCGCTGATCCAAAATTCGGGTTTGATGGTGCGGATGCGGCTCATGGCTGATCCTCCATCCTGATACTGAGAGGCACTCCTAGCCCCTGGTTTCGTGCGGCGAAAGCGTGAATGATCTTTTTCAAGTTCATAGGAGCCTCTGACTGTTGGGCCATGGAAGGTCTGGGCGTAGTTCGCAGGCGGTCAGCTCGCCTTGTGTAACGTGCTCCAGCCAGATCGCAAGGTCGGCGCTCATGCGCCGCTTTCCGTACTTGCACAGCTTGAGGTAGCCGATGGTGGTTCCTGCCCTGATGGCGACCTCGGTGATTTCGTAAACGGTGTGTGTCTCGAAAAAGGTAATCAGGTTCATACATGAGTTATATCACAAGATATGTATTTTTCAATATCTTTTGATATTTTACTTGTTAAATATCTTTTGATAGTGTGAGGAAATGGACTATCTCATCGAACTCAGGCGACGCCGCCGCGAAAATCTGCGGCGCTTGCTATGCAACTACCCGACGCAGCGCGATTTCAGCGAGGCGACGGGTGTTGCAGTCGCACAAATCAGCCATATCCTCACCGGCTTCCGTGAAATGGGCGATGTGATTGCGCGGCAAATCGAGGGCGCGTTGAGCCTGCCCATGCTCTGGATGGATCAGCCTGTCGATGGTGGCAATCAGGTTTCCGAATCCAGCGTGATATCCATGGATGAACGGAAGCTGCTTGATAGTTATCGTTATCTGTCAGCCCAGCATAAGGATCTGGTGATGGACTTGACTCTTGCCTATTGCAAAATTGACAAAGTTGAGGAAATTGAGCAAAAGTCACAAAATAATAGCAATGACGCTGCTGCTTTGCATGTCTATCACAACTGAAACCTGAACGTTCGCGGGGAGGTTGCTGAGGGAACGGTGATCGTGCCGACGCTGGCGGGTGTGGCATCTGGGGCGGCTGGTGCTTGCCCCTGGCGTGTTCCATATGCCCTAGAACGCACGCGCTCACCATCCCGCTCGTTCTGCATCGCGATGATCTGGATCATTAAACAGTCTGCATGAGGCCGCTACCCTGCGCGGGCCCTACTGGAACACTGCTGAGGAAAAATTATTGGCTGGACCATGCTGCGCATCTTCAACCTATTGACTATAATTGTTTTTATCTGAAAATTTTGATGCAAAGCAGGCTGATTTCAGGACTTTTTCGCGCGTTTTCGGGGGTAAAAATGGCAAAAATAAGGTCGGGTGAAGATGGCTTTGTGGTTGACTCTCAAGCGATTTTATGCAAAATGCGGTTTGAATACCCAATCCAATACAACAAGGATTGAAACCACTTCAATCAAACTACCGCGCAGTTT
>DAITNL010000278.1:0-2535 GCA_036834665.1 Candidatus Competibacteraceae bacterium
CCCCAATACGGAACCCCCGCCTCCGATGCTGGACACCCCTCCGGTCACCACTGTGCCGGATGCGCCAGCGCCGCCCAGCGTTCCCGGCATCGACACCGCCAACACCAGCGCCGCGTCCGGCACGGAAACGCCGCCGGCCCCGGATAGCGCTGCACCCCCAGCCGCTCTACCGGCCAGCCTGCCCGGCGAAACCCGGCTGGCCATGGAATTCAGCGGTGACTGCTGGGTCGAGGTGAAGGATGCCCAGGGCAAGATCCTGCTCAATGGCCTGATGAAGGCGCGCAGCAGCCAGACGGTCTCCGGCACCCCACCCTTCTCGGTCACCCTGGGCAATGCGCCTGCTGCACGCCTGACCCTGGGTGAAAAACCGGTCGATACCGCCGTGTATGTACCGCGCCGGGGCACGGTCAGCCGCTTCACCCTGGATCAAAGCCCTCTCTAAACCCAAGGCGCGGCCGCGCCCGACCCGCCCACTTTTCGGACCCCTCTGATCATGGCCAAGCAGTTGCAAGCCATCCGTGGCATGAACGATATCCTGCCCGGTGAATCCGCGCACTGGCAGGCGCTGGAAACCACCATCCGCAGCCTGCTTACCGGGTATGGCTACCAGGAAATCCGCCTGCCAATCGCCGAGAAAACCGAGCTGTTCGCCCGCTCGATCGGCGAAGTCACCGACATCGTCGAAAAGGAGATGTATACCTTCGACGACCGCAACGGTGAGAGTCTGACCCTGCGCCCCGAGGGCACCGCCGGCTGCGTGCGCGCCTGCCTCGAACATGGCCTGCTGCACAACCAGACCCAGCGCCTGTGGTATGCCGGGCCGATGTTCCGCTACGAAAAGCCGCAAAAGGGCCGCTATCGCCAGTTTCATCAGGTCGGTGCCGAAGCCTATGGCATGGCCGGTCCCGATATCGACGCCGAGTTGATCTGCCTGACGGCACGGCTGTGGCGACAACTGGGCCTGGATGCGGTCACCCTGCAGATCAATTCACTCGGCTCCAGCACCGCCCGCGCTGCCTATCGGGAACAGCTGGTCGCCTATTTCAGCGCCCGCCAGGATGAACTTGATGAGGACAGCCAGCGCCGCCTGCACAGCAATCCACTGCGCATCCTCGACACCAAGAACCCGGCGATGCGCGCGGTGGTCGCCGGGGCGCCGGTGCTGCTCGAACATCTGGATCCGGAATCAGCAGCGCACTTTGCCGCGCTGCGCGCATTGCTGGACAGCGCCGGCGTCGCCTACGAGGTGAATCCACGCCTGGTGCGCGGCCTGGACTATTATTCGCAGACCGTTTTTGAATGGGTCACTGACACGCTCGGCGCCCAGGGCACGATCTGCGCCGGTGGCCGCTACGATGGCCTGATCGAACAGCTCGGCGGTCAGCCCACGCCCGGCGTAGGCTTTGCCATGGGCATGGAGCGCCTGGTCGCGATGCTCGCTGCGCGTGGTGCGACCGGTGCCGATCAGACCCCCGATGCCTATCTGATCCTGGTCGGTGAGGCCGCCCAGCAGCAGGGCCTGGCACTGGCCGAACAACTGCGCGATCAGGTGCCGGGACTGCGTCTGCGCATGCACTGCGGCGGCGGCGGTTTCAAGGCCCAGTTTCGCCGCGCTGATCACAGTGGCGCCCGCTTCGCGCTGATCCTGGGCGAGGACGAGGCGCGCAGCGGCAGCATTGCTCTCAAGCCGCTGCGCGAAGCCCAGGGTGAACAGCGTAGCCTGCCCCAGAACCAGCTTGCCGCTCATCTGCGCGCGCTGCTTGACGCCTAAATCGAAATACGCAAAGGACCGATCGCATGGAACAGTACACCGACGACGAACGCGTCGAGGACCTTAAAAGCTGGTGGCGTGAAAACGGCAACAGCATCATCGCCGGCATTGTGCTGGGCGTGATTGCCCTGTTTGGCTGGCAGTACTGGAACAGCTACCGCACCGAAAAGGCGGAACAGGCTTCGCAGATGTACGACGCCTTCATCGAAGCCGTGGAGCGCCCCGATGCCGAGCAGGCCCGCCAGCGTGGTCAGGCGCTGCGCGAGGCGTGGCCACAATCCACCTACGCGGCCCTGACAGGGCTGCGGCTGGCCAGGCTGGCGGCGGATGGCGGTGACATGAATAGCGCTGCCCAGCAGTTGCAATGGGTGATCGATAACGCCAAGGTCAGCGAATTACAGGATATCGCCCGCCTGCGCCTGGCGCGGGTGCGCTTTGCCGCCGGTGATGTGCCGGGCGCAGAGCAGATCCTCAATGCCATCAAGACGGCCAGCCTGACCGCCGAGCGTGAGGAGCTGCGTGGGGATCTGTATCTGGCGGGTAAAAACACCGACAAGGCGCGGACGGCCTATACCTCGGCCCTGGCGGCCAGTGGCGGCAGCGCAATCCTGCAGCTCAAGCTCGACAACTTGACTGCAGCCAGCACCGAAACCGTGGTCGCGGCACCTGCAGCGCCGCCACCGGTTGCAAAACCCGAACCCAAGCCTGAACCCGCACCGGCTGCCACTGCCCCGGCTGCCGCAACGACCGAACCCGCACCGGTT
>DAITNL010000279.1:0-2517 GCA_036834665.1 Candidatus Competibacteraceae bacterium
CGCAGGCCCTGCGTGCTTTCGCCAGCACTGAACTGGCCCTGCCCGATAATGGCAGCTATGCCGATTATGCGGATCTTGGCCGGCCCTGGGTGGTGAAAAACGTGTTCGCCGCGCCGGAACTGAGTCTGGAGCCGCGCCGCTGGTGCTTCTGGCTGATCGGTTGCCTGAGTTATCGCGGCTATTTCGATGCTGAAGCCGCCGAGAGTCTCGCCGAGGATCTGCGCGCTGCCGGTGACGATGTCTACCTTGCCGATATTCCCGCCTATTCAACGCTGGGCTGGTTCGAGGATCCGCTGCTGAATACCTTTATCGGCTGGCCGACCGGGCGCTTGGCGGAACTGCTGTTTCACGAACTGGCCCATCAGCGCCTGTACATTCCTGACGATTCCGCCTTTAACGAAGCCTTTGCGACCGCAGTCGGGCAACTGGGCGCGCAGCGCTGGCTGCAGCAGCACGGCACGGCGCGCGCGCAGGCCGAATATGCCGCTGAAGTGCAGCGCCGCGAGCAGTTTCTGGCGCTGACCACTGCCACCCGTGAGCAACTGGCTGCGGTCTATGCCGCGTCGTACAGTGATGCCGCCAAGCGCGCCGCCAAGCAGCGCATTCTGGTGGAACTGCAGGCGCGTTACGTGCAACTCAAGCAGGACTGGGCGGGCTATGCCGGCTATGATCGCTGGTTCGCGCAGGATCTGAACAATGCCAAGCTGGCCGGTGTCACCACCTATCATCAACAGGTGCCCGCGTTCCGGGCGCTGTTTGCGCGCGAGCGCGGTGATTTCGCCGCCTTTTACCACGCTGCGGAAGCGCTTGGCCAATTGCCGCCATCGCAGCGTAAGGCCGCGCTGCGCGCCTTGTCCGCAACCGCGCCGGCTGAGCATCTGGCGGCGGACGCGGCTCCACCCACTGCGGATTCCAAGAACTGAGGGCAAACACCACGGTGTTAGAAGCGACCCGCATTCCTCTTCTCGACGTGCGCGATCTGGCGGTGTCTTTTGGTGAGACGCCCGCGGTCAAGCAGGTCTCCTTTACCCTCGATCGCGGCGAAACGCTGGCGCTGGTTGGCGAAAGCGGCTCCGGCAAGTCGGTTTCGGCGCTGTCCATTCTGCAACTGCTGCCCTATCCCCACGCCCGTCATCCGCGTGGCAGTATCCGCCTGCGTGGCGAGGAACTGCTGGGCGCATCACCGCAACGCCTGCGCGAGATTCGCGGCAACCAGATTGCCATGGTGTTTCAGGAGCCGATGAGCTCGCTGAACCCGCTGCATTCCATTGAGCGGCAGCTGAGTGAAACCCTGATCCTGCACAAGGGCCTGAGTGGGGCGCGGCTGCGGGCACGGATTCTGGAACTGCTGGATCTGGTGGGTCTGCCTGATGCGGTACGGCGCCTGAATGCTCTGCCGCATGAACTGTCCGGTGGCCAGCGCCAGCGGGTGATGATCGCCATGGCCCTGGCCAACGATCCCGATTTGCTGATTGCCGACGAGCCGACCACGGCGCTGGATGTCACCATTCAGGCGCAGATTCTGGCCCTGCTCAAGGATCTGCAGGCACGCCTGGGAATGGCGATCCTGTTCATCACCCATGATCTGAGCATTGTGCGCAAGCTGGCTGACCGGGTGTGCGTGATGCACGACGGCGAGATTGTCGAAACCGGTCCGGTCGCGACGCTGTTCGCCACGCCCCGGCATCCCTACACCCAGCAACTGCTGGCCGCTGAGCCCCGGGGTGAGCCGCCGCCGGAAGTCGCTGATGCGCCCGAGATCATGAGCGGGGAAGCGCTCAAGGTCTGGTTTCCGCTCAAGCATGGCCTGTTCGGGCGGGTGACCGAACAGCTCAGGGCGGTCGATGGGGTCAGCGTTTGGGTGCGCGCCGGGCAAACCCTGGGCGTGGTCGGCGAGAGCGGTTCCGGCAAGACGACGCTCGGTCTGGCGCTGTTACGGCTGCTGTCCAGCAGTGGGGCGATCCGGTTTCAGGGGCAGCGCATCGACGGTCTGCCCGATAAGCTGCTGCGGCCGCTGCGCCGGGAAATGCAGATCGTGTTTCAGGACCCGTTCAGCTCGCTCAGCCCGCGCATGTCGGTGGGCGAGATTGTCGCCGAGGGCCTGCAGGTGCATGGGCCGCGCATGGACCGACTGGCGCAGCGTGCGCGCATTGCCCAGGCGCTGACCGAGGTTGGGCTGGACCCGGATACCCAGGACCGTTATCCGCATGAATTCTCCGGTGGCCAGCGGCAGCGCATCGCCATTGCCCGGGCTCTGGTGCTGCAGCCGCGTCTGCTGATTCTCGACGAGCCGACCAGTGCCTTGGATGTGTCGGTGCAGGCGCAGATGGTGGACCTGTTGCGCGATCTGCAGCGCCGCTATCAACTGGCCTATGTGTTCATCAGTCACGATCTGCGGGTGGTGCGGGCGCTGGCGCATCATCTGCTGGTGATGAAGGATGGCCAGGTGGTGGAGGAGGGACCGGCGCAGCAGGTGTTTGCGCAACCGGCGCATCCCTATACCCGGGCGCTGCTGGC
>DAITNL010000280.1:0-2424 GCA_036834665.1 Candidatus Competibacteraceae bacterium
CCTCGGACCGGCTCTGTCGCTGGCGCCCAGTGGGGGTGGTGGCTCGGCTGCACCGGGGTTGCCGGATGCATCGGTGGCCGCTGGATTCTGGGCGCAGGCGCCAAGCAGAACCACAAGCGCCAGCGACAGAGCCGGTCCGAGGGGCCTTGAGGAACGCGGGGTGTTCATGGTCCTTGCTCATCCTCCGGAGAAGCGGGCGGGAGTGTAGCGAATCGCTGCCATGGCGCAAAGTATAGCCGCCGCGCGCGGGTTTCTCGTATGATTTCCAATCGGCTAACTGCTGCCTCCTTGAGCGGGGCACCCACGGAGTTGCCAATGTCACAATTGACCATCCTGCATTTTCCCGATCCGCGCCTGCGCAAATCCGCGCTGCCGGTGGAAACGGTTGACGACAGCGTGCGCACCCTGGTCGACGACATGCTCGAAACCATGTACGCGGCGCCGGGCATTGGTCTGGCGGCGACCCAGGTGAATGTCCAGCGCCGGATCATCGTCATCGACGTGTCCGACGCCAAGAATCAGCCGCTGGTGCTGATCAATCCCACCCTGCTGGAACGCGAGGGCGAGGATGACATGGAGGAGGGGTGTCTGTCAGTGCCGGGCTTTTACGAGACGGTGCGTCGCGCCCAGCGGGTGCGGGTCAGTGCCCTGGATCGCAGGGGCGATGCCTTTGAAATCGACGCCAGCGGCCTGCTGGCGGTGTGCATCCAGCATGAACTCGATCACCTGGATGGCAGGCTGTTCGTCGATTATCTGTCGACGCTCAAGCGCGACCGGATTCGCAAGAAGCTGGAGAAGCAGTCCCGTCATGAATCGCGCGCGTCCTGATTGATGGACGCCGCTGCCGCTGCGGCCGGCCCGGCCGCTTCACCGGCGACCCGGCCATCCGGGCCGCGCCTGAACTGATACCCGCATTATGATGAGCTCCCCGCTGCGCCTGCTCTTTGCCGGCACTCCCGAATTCGCCGTGCCCAGCCTTGATGCCCTGCTGCGGGCCGGGTATCCACTCACTGCGGTTTATACCCAGCCCGACCGGCCTGCTGGCCGGGGCCGCCAGCCGCGCCCGAGTCCGGTCAAGCAGCGTGCGCTGGCTGCCGCCTTGCCGATTCATCAGCCGTTAACCCTGCGCGATGCTGCTGTGCAGGCTGAACTGGCGGCGCTGGCCCCGGACCTGCTGGTGGTGGCGGCCTATGGCCTGATCCTGCCGCCGGCGGTGCTGGCCATCCCCCGGCTGGGCTGCATCAATGTCCATGCTTCGCTGCTGCCGCGCTGGCGCGGTGCGGCGCCGATTCAGCGTGCCCTGCTGGCCGGTGATGCCGAAAGCGGCGTGTGCATCATGCACATGGAGGCCGGTCTCGATACCGGGCCGGTGTACGCCCGCGCCGCCTGTCCGATCGCGCGCGGCATGACCGCCGGCGCGCTGCAGGAGCGTCTGGCCGTGCTCGGTGCCGAAACCCTGCTGGCGGTGCTGCCGGCGCTGCTGGCCGGTCACCTCCAGCCGGAACCGCAGGACGCCGCCCTGGCCACCTACGCAACCAAGCTCGACAAGGCCGAAGCGACTCTGGACTGGTCGCGGCCGGCGCTGGATCTGGAACGGCAGGTGCTGGCCTTCAATCCGGTGCCGGTGGCGCAGACGCCGCTCGATGAGGGCCCGATGCTGCGCATCTGGCGGGCCCGCGCCGAGGATGAAACCAGCAGCGCGCCCCCGGGTACGGTGCTGCGGGAAACCCGTGAATCCATCGTGGTGGCTACCGGTGCTGGTGTGCTGCATCTGCTGGAACTGCAACTGCCCGGTGGTCGTCCGCTGCCGGCTGCAGCGTTCCTGAATGCCCGCCGCCTGCTGGGCCGGCGTCTGGGCAGGATCGCATGAGCGCGGCCAATATTCGCGCCCTGGCGGCCCGGACCCTGGCTGCGGTACTGGGCGAGGGCCAGTCATTGGCCAGCGTGCTGCCGCCGGCGCTGGCGCGGACCACGCCACGCGATCGCGGCCTGCTGCAGGAACTCTGCTATGGCGTGTGCCGCTGGCAGCCACAACTGCAGGCGCTGCTGGATCTGTTGCTGCAGCGCCCGCTGGCGCCCGGTGAACACACGGTGCGCGCCCTGCTGTTGGTGGGCCTGTATCAGCTCTGGCATCTACGCATGCCCGAGCACGCCGCCGTTGCTGAAACCGTGGCCGCCGCGCACACCCTGCGGCGCCCCTGGGCGGCGGGTTTGAGTAACGCACTGCTGCGTAATGCTCTGCGCCGGCGTGCCGAACTGACTGCAGCCCTGGCGACCCGCGAGGATGCGCAAACCGCGCACCCGTTCTGGCTGTTGCAATGCCTGCGCCGGGACTGGCCGGACGACTGGCCCGGTCTGGTCGCCGCCAACAATGCCCGGCCACCGTTCACCCTGCGGGTCAACACCCGCCAGCACAGCCGCGCC
>DAITNL010000281.1:0-2374 GCA_036834665.1 Candidatus Competibacteraceae bacterium
TTCAGATTCCGGGTCTAGTGTGCTGCGTTCCATTCTTTATGTGGCATCAAGAGGTTTCATCTAGGCGGCTAATCTGTCGGAGATTGCTCTAAAACCTGTTCTGATATTTAAAGATGTATTGCGGCACACCATCCAGGTTCTGGATTAAGCAAAAAGCACAGTCAACTCGCCTTCACGCGATGAGGGAGGCAACGACGCCACGCCGATATCCCTATTGAAAAGTTGCAACAGGAAAATTCCATGACCAGACACTTTGATAGCTTTATTTTTGCCGACAGTGCGCACCTGTCGACCCAGGTGCTGCCACTGGAATTTGTCAGCAATCTGGACGAACTGCGCCGCAACCTGTGGACGCTGGAGCATTATCGGTGTTCGGTGAACAGCCGCGAGCAGGCTTTTCACAACCGTCTATTGCGTCAGGGCGGCTGCTTTCTGGCCTGGAACGGTAACGATGGTGCGCTGCGTTTCGCGCCGAGCCGCTTCATCGGCTATCGCCACAACAGCATTGAAAACTGCAAGGCCCACGCCGGCGCCATGAACACCCGTCAGGCAATCAACATTCTGAGCTGCTTACTGGGCATGACGCCCAGACCCAACGCCAAACTGGAATTTGCCTATCATCGTTTCTGCGCCAACGCCGGCATCCAGGCCGACAACGCGAGTCGCACGAGACGCTTCTGGCTGCCCATCCCGCTGCTGTAGGCACGTTCAGTTCGCATTCATGGCCCCAGCCCGATACTGAGCCCCGACGCGTGTGGAAATCAGCGGGTTTTGGGCGGGGATACCAGCGCGTGTCCGCCGCCCGTTTTTTCCACCCGATCCACAATTCCTGGACGCCTGCTGGAGAAGCGCCATGCCTACCGCTCTAAAACTTGCCCTTATGACCGCAGCCCTGAGCCTGAGCGTGGCCTGTGCGCCGCCCGGTGCACCCTATTACCACACTCAAAATGGCGCGTTGGCGGGCGCAACCGCCGGTGCAGTGATCGGCCATCAGCTCGACGATAACAACGGTGCCGTGGCCGGTGGCGTGGCCGGTGCGCTGATTGGCGGCTCGATCGGTAACCAGATGGACTATCAGGACCAGCAGATCTACGCCCAGCAGCGCCAGATTCGCCGCATGCAGCGCCAGGGCTATTACAACTCCTCTCCCGATTACGGCCCGCCGCCCGGCTATTACAATCGCCCGCCCTACTGAACCGGCCGGCAGGCGAAAACGCAACGGCCGGTGCTCGAGCACCGGCCGTTTTTTTGTCCGCTCCAAGCGTTACAGATTGGCCGAGCGCCACCACTGATGATGCTGGCGACGCAGAACGTCATGGGACGGCATCGGATAAAACGCCAGATCCTCGCCATTGCCCATGTAAAAGCCGCTCTTGATCATGCGGTAGGGGAATTCCAGGGAATGCACCCGATGCACCAGCTTGCTCTGCTTGGTCTGTGGATCCAGCACCAGCAGTGCCTCGCGCAGGTGATGCATGAAGGAGTAGGGCAGATCGCCGAGTGCCCCATGTGCCGGATCGTTGGCCAGCGCGCCCAGGCCCAGATCGACGAAGCACAGTCCCGGGAAGCGAATGAACTTGGCCGGCTGACGGGTGACCCCGTGGTAATAGGCCACCGGATCCTGCGTGCTCACCACCAGGCTGTTGACCGGCGACAGGTCCTGATACAGGTACAGGCCCGGTTCGGAGGTCGGCAGTGTGTCGCTGCGCGTGATGCCCAGGGTGTGGCCATAGGCGGTGCTCAGGTATAGCTGGCCCAGGGCGTCGACCGGCAGGTGCTCCAGCACGCGATAAACCGAGATGTAGACCGAGTTCTTCGGGGTACCGTCCGGGTGCGCCACGCAGCGCTTGATGCCTTCCTCGATGGCGAAGAAGTCGTGGCGAAAGTGGGGATCGACTTCAAAAAAGATCGCCTGGCCTTTGGATTTGTACTTGTGGCCCGTGGCGTAGTACTGCCCGAACTGTTCCGGCGTGAGCATCGAGGCGATCAGCGCTTCGGGAATCAGCGAGAAGTAAAGATGGACGGTCATGGTGGTATGCCCTCTCCAGAAGGAATACATGGATGTATGACGAACCCGCTGGCTGAAGCCCTTGCGTAATGACTCGATTCGCCCGCCCAAAGGCGCTGCGAATCGGTATGGAGCAGGACGTCCAGCGATGCTTGAAAATCAGTCCCCGGCGTTTGGCCGTGAGGCCCTCCAGCCGGGGTCGGAGGTGCGCTTACGCGCTCTCGCTTTCGCGGTAACGGTCATCTCGCCCGGTTAGCCCGTGGTTTTCGTGAGCCGCACTGCCGTATCCCAGTCTCGTGCTGTTTAACGACTCACCGCAGAGCGGCGAACTGATGAAGCATTCGCCGGTGCCTATCACACCGCCCA
>DAITNL010000282.1:0-2300 GCA_036834665.1 Candidatus Competibacteraceae bacterium
ATACTACCACCTATACTTGCACCTCCAGCACCTTGCCAGGTTTTTCCATCAGACGAAGCGTCGACGCTGATCTGTGTTGACAGAGAATCACCCCAATGAATAACCACCGCCTTGACTTGACGGGGGCCACCAAAGTCAACGGTCAGACTTTCCTGGTTAGAAGATGCAGCACGCCACTCAGTTTTTGAGTCATTGTCATAGGCGTACGATGCTTGATAACCATCCTGCGCTGAGGATGCGGTGACAGTAGCGGCAGCAGAATAGGTCCCGTAAATTCCCCCGCATCTCGCGAAGAAATGACCCGCCCAGTTTTGATTATTGGTAGCAGTTTGCGCACTGAAGCTGCTGGCATATTGCCAGAATGCGGCAGGTTGATCGGAAGACGTTGAATTTCCGCTGGCCGGGGTCACCACGAATGCCGAAGCGGTGTCCATATAGTTGGTCGACGAATTGGAACACAGGCTATCGTCCTGTAAGTCCGTAAAATTAGCAAAAACTCCACTGAGCATTTGCGCCTGATCATCTGAAACCGTCTTTATACTCGTAGCAGTCATAGTGCCACGATAATCATTGAGAAGCTTGGCAGCGTTGACGGCGTAGAAGGCGGCATAGGTATGGATCTGCAACTGAACCTCGGGGATACTGTACGGTGGCCGGGTGACCGTGACCTGAGCAACATAGCCCTCGTTGAAGCCCCCATCCGAGATAATGTATTGATCGTCTCCAGCAAAATCCCCCGTGATAGAGTTCATGTTATTGCCGACCAAACCGGGATAGAACTTTGTGTCATCAACCACTGAGAAGCTGTTGGTCGCATCTTTGTCTGTGTCATAAATGCCCACACCGATATCATAGAGACCCGATGCAACATTCAGTACGTTCCCGGTTGCCGCGCCTTCCACTACGTCAGCCACACCTTTGAGGATACCGACGGCATCTCCCAAATATTGCAAAAAGGTCGTCTTGGTGTCTGTGTTCGAATTCTTGTAAGACAAATACCCGGTGAAAGTCACGTTGGTTTTTGAACCATTGTCCAGTTTTAAACTAAACAATTTGGAGTCCGAGAAAGAACCTGACGGGCCAAATTGATGTCCGCTGGGATACTGGACGACAAACGTGTTATAGCCGCCGGTATAGGTTGAACCGCTCTTGCTTCCGGCCTTTAACTTGGCGGGAGCGCCGGGAATAAAGTTAGCCTTGCTACTATTATCACCTTTGTTATCCAGCGTGATCGTCCAGTCTTTTTCGGTGTAATTGATCAGTCGGAACATGGCCATTCCACCGCGATAAGGGATGGCTAAATTCGACTGTATGCCATTACTGCTATCCATCGGTTGGTGGTAGTTGTCCGTTCCAGCCAGTGTGCGACTTTGCGTGGTGGCCGTCGCTGTCGCTGTCGCTGTCGCCGCTTTGGATAGGGCAATCGCTAACGACTGACCTTTGGTGTCGATATACCAACTCTGCTGGTCCTGATGAACCAGCGCCATGCCATCCGAGAACGAATCAGCGGCGTCAAAGGTCGCCGCGATGGCCTGGTTGCCCGATTGGTCGATATAAATTCGCCGCCCGTCCTCGCGTTGTACCGACGCCAGCCCTTCGCTGAAGGGCGCAGCCATCCGGTACGTCGGCTGAATGACATACTCGCCCTGGGGGTTGATATAGCCCCAGTTCAGACCATCCGGCGAGACCGCCGCCAGTCTCTCCGAGAAATCTGTGGCCACGCGGAATTGCTCGGCAAATGCGGGCTGACCGCTTTGATTGATATAGCCATAAGTACCCTGCGGCCCGTCATAGCGCACCAGCGCCAGCCCTTCGGGCGTGAAGGAATAAGCGCGATACACCTGCGGGTCCAGCGTGAGGGTGGTACTGCCGCTTTGATCGATGTACGACCATGCGCCATCTTTCATCACCGCCGCCAGTCCTTGCTCAAAAGACCGCGCAAAATGGTAAGTATCAGCCGTGAGCGGTTGGCCGGTGGCGACATTGATATAGTGCCGACTGCTCCGGTGAATGCCGTTGACGCCCAGGATGCCGTCCGCATACGAGTCAATGCCGAGATGGATCGGTTGCACGACGACCTGGTTATCGGCGTTCAGGACGCCCCACTTGCCCTGCTCGTTGCGGAAGGCGACATGGCCATACGGCAACAATTTCAACTTCGCATAGGTGGTTGGAATGCGCAGATTCCCGGTGGTATCTATCGCCCCCCACTTACCGTTTTGCTGGACCAGCGCCAGGCTGTGGTGAAAGCCGCTCAGCGCTTGATAGGTGGGGCGTTGGTTGGGGGCGTCGGCGTAGAG
>DAITNL010000283.1:0-2188 GCA_036834665.1 Candidatus Competibacteraceae bacterium
CTGCCCCGATCCCCGGCAACTGCTCGATGGTGGAAAGTTCGAAAACCGACTGTGCGTTGTCGGTCACCGGTCCGTAGCTGTCCACTGCGATGGTCACCGGTCCCATGCCGAGGAAGCCGAACGCGACCAGGCCGAACGAGAACACGGCGGCCATGATGGCGGCCTTGGCCGGCACCGGGTTGATGACGGCGGCCAGGTCGTACTGCGACACGAGATAGGCGCCGGACATTAGGCTCACGATCACTACGCCCATCCAGAAGGCGGAGAAGTTGCCGGCGGTCAGACCGGCGAGAATGTTCAGGCTGGCACCGCCTTCACGCGAGGCGGTCACGACTTCGCGGACGTGGCTCGAACGAACCGAGGTAAAAACCTTGACCACCTCCGGGATGATGGCGCCGGCCAGGGTGCCAAAGGTGATGATCAGCGACAGTTGCCACCACAGGTTGCCGTACACCTTGCCGCTGATGGCGATGTCAGCGATCAGCAGATAAGACACCAGGAAGGTCAGCACCACCGACACGCCGGAGGTGATCCAGACCAGGGACGTGAGCGGGGCCTCGAAATCGAAGCGATCCCGGTCGCCATAGCGGTGCCTGGCGAGGGCTTCGTTGCCCAGATAGGAAGCGCCGGAGGCGACGATCATCATGACGCGCATCACGAAAATCCACACCAGCAACTGCACCTGCACGGCAGCTTCGGGCACGGCCAGCATGATGAAGCTGATCAGCGCCACGCCGGTCACGCCGTAGGTCTCAAAACCGTCGGCGGTAGGACCGACCGAATCGCCGGCGTTGTCGCCCGCGCAGTCGGCAATCACGCCGGGATTGCGGGCGTCGTCTTCCTTGATTTTGAACACGATCTTCATCAGGTCGGAGCCAATGTCGGCTATCTTGGTAAAGATGCCGCCGGCGATGCGCAGGGCGGACGCGCCGAGGGATTCGCCGATGGCGAAGCCGATGAAGCATTTGCCGGCCAGCGCCGGCGACACGAACAGCAGGATCGCCAGCATGATCAGCAATTCGGTCGAGATCAGCAGCATGCCGATGGAAATGCCCGATTGCAGCGGGATCGCGTACACCGGGTACGCCCGGCCGCGCAGCGCGGCAAAGGCGACGCGGCTGTTGGCCAAGGTGTTGACCCGTATGCCGAACCAGGCAACCCCCATCGAGCCGGCGATGCCGATCAGCGAAAAGGCCAGGATCAGCAGCACTTCGGTGGCGGGCAGACGCTGGACGCCGCTGAAATAGCCGACCATGATCACTGCGATGAATCCTTCCAGGATCAGCAGAAACTTGCCCTGGGTCAGCATGTAGGTCTTGCAGGTTTCGTAGATCAGCTCGCTGACCTCCGCCATCGAGTCATGGGTAGGCAGGCGGCGGATGCGATGGTAGATGACTGCGCCAAAAATCAGACCGCCAACGCACAACAGTAGACCCCAGGCCAGCAGTACCCAGCCCGAAAGGCCGCCGAAGAAGCTGGCGAGCGCGGGGTCGCCGAGGTTGGGCAGCACCAGGTTGGCTTCGGTGACGTGCGCAGGCGTGGCCGAGACCGGCAAACCGCACGCGCCGAGCGGCAGCGACGCCCATCCCGACAGCCGACGCGCCATGCGCTGGCGGTTTCCGGACGAGAAGGTCGGACTTCCGGACATCATGAGATTTCACTCCCCCGTAAACCGCAAGACTGCAAGGACGGATGCGGTTCCGTCGCCGCCGACAGCCGGCCGCACCCAGTTGCCAGCAAACGCTGTGCCGGGCGGTAACAGATCGCAAGATACTGTAAAAGATCGAGTTTATGCGCAAATTGTGCGGTTTGTCGTGGTTCATGCGTGACAAAACGACCGATTTGTCGCCAAGATCACAATTCACAAGAGGTATTGGCGATACACCCAGGCCGCACCCTGTTTCACCAGTTCCGCGTTCACGTCCAGACTTCCAACATACACACGGCCCACGGTGCGACCGTATTTGTCGGTATCCTGCACCACCACCCGCGCCTGTTGGTTGTAGGCCAGATCGGAGAGGGCCTGCTTGGCGCGTTCGCCATAGGGCTGTTTGGATTCCGGGGTATCGATCTCACCCAGCCGCACCTTGACCTGCTTGTAGCTGGCTCCATCCGGCACCAGCAGGGTCAGAGTATCGCCATCGGCGATCCCCACCACCTTGCCCAGATATTCAGCAGCCGGCAAGGG
>DAITNL010000284.1:0-2153 GCA_036834665.1 Candidatus Competibacteraceae bacterium
TGCACACTCTGGGTGACATCGCCGCCCCGGGCATCGACCGGCGCCACATAGGAACCGGTGACGTTGCGCACGATGCTGCGCACCGTCGGGGTCATGATCTTGTCCTCGACTGCCTGCAGATCACCGACCGAGGCAACCACAAAGGGCGCATCCTCCGGCGTCACCTGAGCCAGCACGCGCAGATCCTGCGGAATTTCCCAGCCTTCAACCCGCAGCAGCACGGCGACATCGGCGGCATTCTGCGGCGTCACCACATCCTCGCGCTCGGCGGTCTGTTCAATCTGGCCATTCTGATTCAGGGTCAGATTGATGCGCCGCTTGACGTAGCCGCCCTGGTATTGCCAGGTCTGGATGCGGGTATCGACCAGCGCCACTTCATAGGCGCGCTTGTTGAGGTAGTAGGTGCCCGGCAGCAGCGGCTCGCTCCACACCCCGCGACAGCCACGCGGCACCAAGGGCACTGACGACTTTTCGGTGCGCTCATCGTGGATCGGCTGGCAATTCTCGGCTGGAATCTCGCGGACGTTGGCTTTGACCACTGCGACAAAACCCGCCGGCACCGAGGTCGCGCGCAGTGCCTCACCCTTGGCCTGCACCTCGAACAGATACTGATTGAGGCGATAGCGCCCGGGCTTGAGCACAGTCAGTTGTGGGCCCTTCTGCCCCTGGCCCTGGTTGAGGAAAAAGTCGGCATCAAGCATGCGCTGCTCATCGCGCCAGGCGTCGGCGAGAAACTGATCCGGGCGCAGCGGCAACCCATCACGGGCGACCAGATAGCCGTAGTGGCCCTCGGGAACCTCGGTCACCGGTAACTGCTCGACCTCATAGAGCAGATTCAACAGCGGCTTGAAGTTAAAGCCGGGACCGAGGATTTCCGCCTGCGGACCAGCCTCGCCGGACATGGCGATGATATGGCCCGACGGCAACTGCTTAACGCCATAGATCAGCTTCAGATGGCCGACCTTGTCCTGATCGATGATGACAAAGGAGGTCGCCAGCACCATGAACACCGCCGCCAGCGACAGCGCGACGCGGATTCCGCTGCGCAGCCAGCCGAGGGTGATAGGCTGGCCACCGCGCGTGGTTCTGGTTTCGGGAACGAAGCGCGGTGTGAAAATCGCGCCGAGTATAAACAGCAGAATCAGCAGCAGAAGGGTCATGGACAGCCTCTCACGGTTCGCCGCAGCGAGTCGCTGTTCAGCGTTGCAGGGATTGGTTAGAGTCTAGCGCCTGTTCCATGATCTGATACCGCGATGCCTGACCTTCCCGTGCCTACGCTTGCCGACCCGTCCCGCTGGCAGTTCTGGATTGACCGTGGCGGTACCTTCACCGATATCGTTGCCCGCCGCCCCGACGGCCAGTTGGTGACCCATAAGCTGCTCTCGGACAATCCCGAGCATTACGCCGATGCGGCCCTGCACGGCATTCGCCAGTTGCTCGGCCTGTCCTTGCACCAGCCAATTCCCGCCGAATGCATCGCGGCGGTGAAAATGGGCACCACCGTCGCCACCAATGCCCTATTGGAACGCAAGGGCGACCGTACTTTGCTGCTGATCACCCGGGGTTTTCGCGACGCCCTGCGCATCGGCTATCAGAATCGGCCCAGGCTATTCGCCCGCCATATCGTGCTGCCGGAGCTGTTGTACGAGCGGGTCGCGGAAGTGAGCGAGCGGGTCACGGCGCATGGCGACATCATCATCCCCTTCGATACCGACAGCACCCGCGCGGCACTGATCGATGCTTACCGGGCCGGTATCCGCGCCGTCGCCATTGTGTTCATGCACGGCTATCGCTACCCGGATCACGAGCGGCGAGCAGCGCAACTGGCACGCGCCATGGGCTTCACTCAGATTTCCACCTCGCATCAGGTCAGCCCGCTGATGAAGCTGGTCGGGCGCGGCGACACCACCGTAGTGGACGCCTATCTATCGCCGATTCTGCGCCGCTACGTGGATCGAGTGGCCGGCGAACTGGGCGATGCGCGGCTGCTGTTCATGCAATCCAATGGTGGTCTGGCCGATGCCCGTCATTTTCAGGGCAAGGACAGTGTTCTGTCCGGCCCAGCCGGCGGCATTGTCGGCGCCGCCCGCAGCGCCGTCCGCGCCGGCTTCGACCGGATCATCACCTTCGACATGGGCGGCACCTCCACCGAT
>DAITNL010000285.1:0-1726 GCA_036834665.1 Candidatus Competibacteraceae bacterium
CCGACCGGACCACATCATATCATGCTCCAGAATCAGGATCAGGTTATGCGCTCGGCACGGGATCAGAACATCCCCTGTCTGCCGATTTATTTTCTGGATCAGCCCGGCCTTCCAATCCTCGTCCACCTCGATCCCGCAGGATTCAGGGGAAATATCTGGCTCTTCTACCTCAGTACTGGGCTCAACCCAGCCGGCCAGCCGGGCGCGAGCATAAACCGTTTTGAGAGTGATACCGCCGCCCGTCTTAAATGACTTCCAGACTCGCGCCGAATCCGCAAGATCGAATTTATCGGATTGCTGCGCCCATTCGCACCACAGCCCGTACGCCTGCTGCCCCGCGCCGGTGGAGTGCAGCGCCATCCCTGTTTCCAGCCATTGGTCCCGGTCATCGCACTGGATATAAAACAGCGCAGCGCGAATCCGGGCAATGGCCAGCGGCGAGAGGCTGATTCCTGCGGGCTCAGCGCCGCCACTTTTTGTTTTTCGTCGATCCTCGATCTTGTCCAGCAGCCACGGGGGGGGAGGCGCAATAGTCGCCGATAGCGGTTTGCAGGATTCTTCCCATGCGTATTGCCGCCCGCTGATATGCAAGCTGGGGGCAACCACGATATAACCGCCATCGCCACGGATATCCAGACCAACGCCCAGATTATCCACGCTGTTCTTGATGCGGGTTTTGCCGCCAGGATGCTCAAACAGATAGTGATAGCCGCCCGATCCGGTCAGCGCCATAACCGTGTCCGGCAATTTACCGTAATCCTGCTCCAGGCTGAACAGTGAGTCATCCCCGCCTTTGATTGTATCGACATCGAGCACAGCGAGCCCCGACTCAGCCCCCGTGACCACCCCGATATTGGCCCACGGTGCATCTTTCCACCAGCCGGTAATCACCACGGGGTCGCGACTGGCGTCTTTCAGCCCATGCGGGACCAGCTTACCAACCGGGTGTTTCCCCGGACGATCACACGTTACGCTTCCACATGTGCAATGCCCATTGCTGATCCCATGGACAGGAAACACTGGCCAATTCAATCGTTGCGCATAAGCCAGAGCGGCGAGCAGCATGTTTGTAGTTCCGGCTGCGGGAGCGGGATTAGACGCCATCATGCCCCCCGTGGCCCTTTCGCAATGCCCAGACTGAACTTGCGGTCAACGGCATTGATGAGGTCGTCAATGGTTTCGGTCGTTACCCAGTTTTTCCCGACCAGATGGTGCACCCAATGGATAAGCTTTTCGTGGGTGTTGATGCGATCCCATTCGATGAAATAACCGCCGCCTTGTAGCAGCTCTATTTCAAAGCGATGCTTTTTGATGGTGCTAGGACGCGGCGGAATCGCCAGAAATTCAGAGAGGGTATAGATGCGGTCTTCTAACATAGCGGGACTCCTATTCGATAGAGAGTCCGCCAATCCCTTCTCACGGGGATGGTGGCGGACGACGTTGGGGTGAGAACCGGGAATAGGAACCGGCCAGCCGTTCGGCTGCCCAACGCCGCCCGCCATAGAGGTTGCAGGCGCAAAAAATGCGCCTGTATCGCAAGTGGCGCTGCTGCGCCTATTCGTACCAGGTTCTCACGCCCGGCCCCTGCTGCTGCAGGGGCATTAAAATCATAGACCACGTTTCCAGTAGATGCAAGCATGTTCACCCCGCTGCTGCTCCCCGCGCCGATTGATTGAACTGCCCCTGACACAGCAGGTCCAGCAGGGTTTCCTTCTGCATGCGCCGA
>DAITNL010000285.1:1736-2132 GCA_036834665.1 Candidatus Competibacteraceae bacterium
AATCATAGACCACGTTTCCAGTAGATGCAAGCACGTTCAACTTCAGCGCCTCGCTTTGTAGCGCATGCCAAGCCGCGTTCTGTTTGCGCGCGCGATGTTGTCGCTTCTTTTTAGCCACCGGCAGTTTTCCTTGCAGTAGTGGCCAAGCGGATCAATTCGGTCAATGTCGTACCCCGGTCCTGGCCAGCTCTCTTCCATGTCTTTTAGGAATGCCGGAATTCCTGACAGCCATTCTTCGCATACCCTAATGCCCAATGCCCCATAAAACCGGTAATTTTCTTGATTGGGGTTGTGGCATCTTGACCTCATGCCGTGATAGACGGCAAACAATGGATGCTTGGAATAGCCGATATTGTTGGGGTTAATTTTTCGTTTTACTTCAACCATCTCCGGATT
>DAITNL010000286.1:0-2021 GCA_036834665.1 Candidatus Competibacteraceae bacterium
AGTGTGTCCTGAACGACATCACTTTCAGCCCTATCCTGTCTCATCCTGATACAGCGTTTTCCCAACGCCGCCCACGAAAAAGCCCGCATTATGCGGGCCTTAGCATCTGGCACTGTATCATCCCCTGCATGAGTTCCGTCTGATTCCGCCTGTTCCGATCCCCAACAGCCCGCATTCCGGCCCTGTTCCGCAGGGTCCATGGCAGGGCACGTATCACCCTCAAAGCCACCGCATCAGGCCCACGCATGACACCTCAAGCCCCGCAGCCGTGATGGCCCTGAACGGATCAATACCGCGTCTTGATCGTTTCCACGCTGGATATGGAAACCATTGGAATCAACGTACCGCGCATCGCTTGCGGGCAAAACAAAAACGCCCAGCCGATAAGGGCTGGGCGTTGATTTATTTGGTGGCCAGGGTCGGAATCGAACCAACGACACGCGGATTTTCAGTCCGCTGCTCTACCAACTGAGCTACCTGGCCAAACTGCTACTCTCGAAAGAGGCGCGTATTTAAGCAGTTTGCGCACTGCACGTCAAGCCATACGCTCACGATTTTGGTGGGGTATAACCCTCTGGCAGCGTCGAGCCGCTCCCGAAGAAGAACTGCTCCATCTGCTGTTCCAGGAACTGCCGCGCCTTCGGCTCAAACAGCGTCAGCCGATATTCGTTGATCAGCATGGTCTGCTGCCGCAACCACTGCTGCCAGGCCGCCTTCGACACGTTCTCAAAGATCCGCTTGCCCAACTCACCCGGATAGGGCGGCCGATCCAGCCCCTCGCCTTCCATCCCCAGCTTGACGCACATCACCCTTCGAGCCATCACCTACTCCTGCATGAAAGTGTTCAAGAGCGGACCCGTATCCGCCAATGCCGCCAACAGGCGCTGCACCGGCGCGGCCATACCCCGTTCATCGCGGCGCCGGCTGTTATACCAAACCCGCGGCGGCCCTTCCATCACCTGATCCGCCGGACCGATCACCCAGGCCGGCAGGGGCGTGATGTCCAGGTAAAAGTGACTGAAACCGTGCCGCAACACCGGCCACGGCGCTTCCAGCCGTACCCGCAGACCCAAATGCGTCTGGCACCAGGCCATGACATCCGCATCCAGCGGACATTCGGGAAAGCTCCACAGCCCACCCCAGATGCCCAGCGGCGGGCGCTGCTCCAGCAATACCCAACCCGGCTGCGCCTGCAACAACAGCATCCGCGTCGTCCGCACCGGCAACTCCCGGCGCGGCCTGGGCGCGGGCAGTTCCGCCACCCGTCCCTGACGATCAGCGGCGCAGCCCTCCCGCAACGGACACGCCGCACACAACGGCCGGCGTGGCCTACACACCTGCGCACCCAGATCCATCATCGCCTGCGTATAGGCCGCGACCCGCAGCGCAGGCGTATAGCGTTCCGCCAGCGCCCACAGCGCCGCCAACACCTGCGGTTGACCGGGCCAGCCAGCAACGGCGGCAAAGCGCGCCAACAGCCGTTTGACATTACCATCAAGAATCGGTTGGCGCTGCCCGGCCGCCAGCGCCAGAATCGCCCCGGCGGTCGAGCGGCCAATACCCGGCAGTGCCTGCAATGCGTCAATCTCCAGCGGCAACACACCACCCTGTTGCTCGCACACGCGCCGCGCCGCCTGATGTAAATGCCGCGCACGCGCGTAATAGCCCAGTCCGGCCCACAATCGCAGCACCTCATCCAGTTCAGCGCTGGCCAGCGCAGCAATATCAGGAAAGCGCGCCATGAAGCGCTGATAGTACGGGATGACGGTAGCCACCTGAGTCTGCTGCAGCATGATCTCCGACACCCAGACCCGATACGGTGTCGGATTCTGCTGCCAGGGCAACTGCGTGCGGCCATGCGCGTCAAACCAGTCGAGCACGCGCCGCGCAAATTCCGCTGGCTCCATTGCGGCTACTGCTCCCGCAGCCGTCGCATTCCCGCTGTATGCTGTTTCCACCGCTCAACATTCCTGGACTGAGGATTTGACATGGCTCGCATTCTGATCGCCGGTTGCGGCGAT
>DAITNL010000287.1:0-1773 GCA_036834665.1 Candidatus Competibacteraceae bacterium
GGCGACAATCAGGGTGCTGGACATGAGGGCACCGTCGAGTGGTCGCGGCGGATCGGGAAGATAGCCATTAATCTTGTCAGCGACCGCCTGATGGCATTTTACAAAAAATGCTTCGATCAACGCCCAGCCCGCGTCTTCCCAGTCTTCCTGATGCGCCAGGGCTTGCAACCCGGCCCGTAACACGTCCTGCTCCTTATCCTGCACTTCCTCGATGGTGATGCTAGCGAATTTACCGGTACCGACTTGCGCGGTGGAGACGCCATCCGCCAGCGCCAGCAGGGCAACGCCGGACTCCGTCAAGGTGAAAAAGACATCTTCATTGCGATTGTTCTGCTTGTTCCGGCCATAAACGCTGTCGCCCCCAAGGTCATACCCAGCCGTCGCCACCAACTGCCGGTTTGCATACACCTTAATCGTCGTTTCCAGCGCCGTCCAGCAGTCCAGCGGCGTAGCCTGGCTATCTGGCTGCAGGCGCAGAAACTGGCGCAACCAAGCGCGCAGGTCCGGCTCCAGGCGCGGGTTGTACACCCGGAAACGGTCGATCTGGTTCAGCAGCGACTGCTGATTGGCAGCCGGCGGCAGGCGGGTCAGCGTGCGCAGGATCAAATAGGCGTAGGCATGGGTAACGCCCGCTGCCCAGGAAAAGCCCGCCGGAATTTCACGCTGGCGCAGGGCCGGATGCATCCCGCCGAGGTCGTAGCGTTTCAATAATCGCTCACGCGGCGATTGCCATTCCAGATCGGCCCATTCCAGATCGATGCGCTGCTCATACACCACAAACCACGCAGGATCCAGGCGCAGCAGATAGTGTTCGGCTTGCAGCGCCGCAGTGAGTACCTCGGCCATCCGGCGCGTTTGCGCCAGCAGGGAACCCCGGGCCAGCTCATTGGCCAGTTGTGCGCCATCCAGATCTGCAAACTGCGCCTGAAACGTGTAGCAGTTGCGCTCGTTGAAGACTTCGTGAAACCGCGCGCTATCGCTGAACAAGAGCTGATGCCAGTCGATCAGCACCTCGTTCAAACTCTCCGCCCACGCCGGTGGCGGATTCAGGGGGGCTGCCTCGCGCAACCCCTGACCAAGGTGCAACCACAGCCGTTCCGGAGTGGCGGTATCCGAATGCGCAACTAGACAATCGATGATCCGCGACAGATGTTCTTTCATGGCGTCAACCGATTCAAAATCCGGGGTCATGCACTGGTCCTCGTATTCGGCTGGGTCGCCGCTTGGTGCAGGATGGCCCATTCCTGCTCAGTCAGCGTCATGCTGTCCTTGAGCAACGCTTCCATTTCATGGATTTGAGCAGTGACCTGACCGGCTAGTGATTCAAGGCGCTGGCGTTGCTGAGTCTGATGACGGCACAGCTCACTGTCTGCGAACGCCTGCAAACGTTGTTCGTCAATCCGGTTCTTGATCGCTTCCCGAAACAGAGCCAGCGCTTTCAGCGCCTCCAACAGATCCACTTCGCGTTGCAAGGTCACTGCATCCGCTTCAGTCCGGTTCAAATCGACTAGCAGCGCCGCTTTCTGCACCGAGAGGCTTTCCAGACGCTGTTCAATCGCGCTCAACTGACTGGCGGCTTGAGCCGCCTCGTCGGCCAATTGCGTAGGTTCCTGAGCATAATGATCGGCGCTGTCGATCATGAAAGTCAGGGCATTGAGCGCCTGCTTAATCTGCTCGCGCCAGCGCCGGTATTCCAACGCTTGTGCAGCCCGCCAGTCGGTCTCGGTCGTGGCAAAACTATCGATGGCCTTATTTAGCGCACGCAGGAGAATG
>DAITNL010000288.1:0-1665 GCA_036834665.1 Candidatus Competibacteraceae bacterium
ATCGAATCGCAGATTTCGGGCTTGAAGGTCACTCCGAGCGAGTTGTGCGCGGGCGTCAACAATCTTCAGGTGCAGATTGATGCGCTGTCGCGGGATTTTCTCATCGATGGCCACCTGCTGCTCAGCACAGCGGCGTTGCGACGTCGGATCGCGGTCACGGCCTATGCCGATGAGTCGCCGGGAGCGCCATGCGGCCAGGGGCAGGTTCTTTGGGCACCGCCGGTCGAATCTTTGCCGCCAACCGTTGTACCGACCGCGCCGCTTGCTTCCTCACCCCCCGAGCCGATAGCGCCCGGCAGCACACCGCCCGAGTTCAGCACGAGCACTGCGCCTGTGCCAAGTACGCCATCGCTCGAACCAACGCCGGTTCGACGCCCGGTGCGTGATAAGGCACCGCGCCTGCAGCGGAATCAGCTACCCAACGGGTTGTTTGCCAACATGAGCAGCCCGACCGTGCGCACTGACCCTGAACCATTGGCAGCACCACCGCCAGCAACCCTTCCCGGTGAAATCTTTCAGGTCAGTGACGTGCAACCGCAATCCCAGGACCAGCCATCGGTTCCATCCGCCGCCCAACTCTCGCGGGTGGAATCAGACGGCAGCTCGACCGGTCATGGAGCCGATCACGCGGGCCAACGGGTCACCACGGACACACCAAAAACAGCGCGGAAAAAACAGCGCGGCGTACCCACCCAAGCGATATTTGATGGAAGTGATAGCGCGAGCACCTCGGCACCTATCGAAACACCTAACTCGGTTGCGCCACCCCATCAGCCCAGTTCGCTTGAAGACCGTTATACAGCCTCGAAAAAGCGCCGCCGCTGCGCCTCGTTGCCCGTCAATTTTGGAGACGGGTTCAAAACCCCCGACTCTTGATCTCTGGCATCTGCCAAACAAGAACACCATCTCAATTACAAACCGTCGCCCATAGAGAGATTCACCGTGGCCAAAATCAGCAAACCCAATCGCCCGCTGGCCGATGTCAATGTGTTGGCCAATCAGGATGGCTCCCACGATGTCGTTGTCTGCTTCATGCCAGATCCCGACGTGCTGGTCGGTGAGGGCAACTCCAAGGCATTCCTGGCGCTGGATGCGTCGGCATCCCTGAAGGCCATGTACGGCGGCGCTACGGTGTTCGATACCGCACCCAATTACGTGCAGAGCGTCGCCCGCAAGCTGGGAGAAATCCTGACCTCGGTTACCAAGAGCGGCAAAGTCTCAGCGCTGTATTGGGCGGTCAGCCCAGATGGCAGCAAGACCGAGATGATCGGTGAGCTGGACGATACGGGTTGGGCCAAAGCCACCATCAGCGGCCCGAAACGCGAGAAATGGGGGCGCGGCACCAAACTGCTGCCCGCCATCCGGTATGGCGTGGAGCAGGTGGCCAACGATGCGGACTGGGCCATGGGCGTCATCGTCACCGATGGCATCATCGAAGACGAATCGGACTGCATTAAGTACTGCCTGAGCGTAGGCAAAACCATCGCCGACGGCAAGCGCAAGCCCATCAAGCTGGTCCTGATCGGTATCGGCCAGGATGTGGACGAGGACCAGTTGGAACGCTTCGACGACATGTTTGAAGGCAGCGGCATCGACTACGACCTGTGGTCCCACGGCATGGTGGCGTCGATGCAGGACGAGTCTGACATCCTGGCCGTGCTCTAT
>DAITNL010000289.1:0-1663 GCA_036834665.1 Candidatus Competibacteraceae bacterium
CGCCCGCAGCGGAAGGCAAGACCAATCCTGCCGAGGTTAGCTACGAAATGCTGATCCAGAGCGCCGCCGACTCGGTGTCCAAGTTACGCCGTTCAGATGTAGATCGAGTACTGGAGGAAAGCCCTGCCAAGCATCGCGCTGGACTTGCCGCTTATATCAAGCAAAACCGCCCAGATTTGGCCGATGAGGTTGATGACGTGTTGAGCGATTTAACCAAATCCTTCCACCATCCCCGCCGCATTCTATTCCTGAAGGCGGGCTGATCCTCGGAGAACGTACCCTTGAACGCCACAAACTACGCTGAAAGCGCTATCGGCAGCACGCTGTTTCTTGGTGCGGCCATGCCATCCATCACCCAATGGTCCATTGGCCTCTTTACTGGCGCACCCAGTGAGGACGGAACCGGCGGCACCGAAGTCGCCGCATCCGGGACAGGCTACGCCCGCGCGCGCATCGACCCAGGCGCAAACTGGGGCAAGCGAGTAGACCAGAACGCCAGCAGCCAAACCGTGTTTTACAACGCCGTCAATGTGCAGTTCAACGCCGCTACTGCCAGTTGGGGCACCGTGACCCATTTTTGCCTTTTTGATCAGTCCGGCAATCCATGGGTGATTGCGCCCTTGACGGCCAGCAAAACCATTGGTGCAGGCAGTATTCCAATTTTTCTGGCTGGAGAGCTGGAAGTGGCGCTTGGTTGATAGGCTAACAGGAGAATCCCAATGATCCAGTTCTTTCATTCCGCGCAGAGCGGTGCACCGGCGAATACCGGCACGGCGGGCTATGGGATTTCCCTGCTCGATGCCTGTCTGGTGACCGGGTTCAATGCCAAAAACGTGGCCTCGATCAGCGTCGCGGCCAATGTCGCCACCGTGACCACCGTCACCGCACACGGCTTTGAAGTCGATGAGGCGGTCCTAATTGCCGGCGCTAACGAGGCTGTGTTTAACGGCGCCTTCCGGGTATTGAGCGCGCCCAGCAGCACGACCCTGACCGTTGCGCTCACCACAGCCCTGACTGAGGCCACTGGTACGATCACGGTCAAAATGGCGCCCCTGGGCTGGCAGAAGGTCTACAGCGGGACCAACAAGGCGGTCTATCGCAGTCAGGACGTGACCGGCACCCGGCTGTATCTGCGCATCGATGACAGCAACGCGCGGTACATGACGGCGACGATGTACGAAACCATGACTGATGTGGATACCGGGACCGGTGTGACGGGGCCGGTGTACTGGCTGAAATCCGATTCCGATAACGTGACGCGCCCATGGCAACTGGTAGGCAACGGTAGCGTGTTCTACCTGCTCCCCGAGTGGGATTACGGCAGTCTATACCCTCAACGCCCCTGTTATATCTTCGGCGATTTCCCGTCGACAAAGGCGGGCGATGCCTATCGCTGCCTGTTGATCGGCTCGACCATCTCAAATAGTGTGAGCTGTCATTTCTGTGTTGCGCGCGGGTCGTCGTACACCACCGGGCAATGGATCGCGCGCAGTTATACGCAGGTCGGTGCGGCAGTCCTGTTTTACAAAGAGTCCGCCTCGAACAACAGCGCCATGGGCTATGGCAGTACGACGCTGTACCCGAATGGCGCGGATAACGGCCTGCATCTCGTGCCGGTCCATGTGTTCGAGGGGACGGCAAACGCCTACCGGGGGCGCATGCC
>DAITNL010000290.1:0-1621 GCA_036834665.1 Candidatus Competibacteraceae bacterium
ACGCTATAGGCATGGACTTCCTTGCCGAATTCCTCGTAGCCAAGCCGCGCTTCATACAGGGCGCTGCTGGTGGTGCCGTCCATATACTCGCGCATCAGGCCAAACACGCACCAGGTCGAAAAGCACTTCAGGGCCAGCACCGATTTCGCGCCGGATCGCTCGCGCACCTGCTGGATGATTTCCAGGTTCTGGCGCAGCCGCGCTTCATCGATCAGGTAGTAGGGAGTGGGCAGGGAGGTCGTCATCGGCCGGTTCTCCGGTAGGCGGAATACACACTGCCGGGCGTCAACCGGCATTGGCGGGTTGCCCTGGCCGGTGGATCTTGTACGGCCACGCACGGCAACTGATGGGCAGATTGGCGGAAAAAGGGCAGCAGTCTGAATTCAGGCGCGGCACGATACGGGATCAATTGCAGTTTGTACAGCCGCTGCCGGGTTGCGCAGCAGCGCAGGCGTGCGGCGCATAGGCGGATCGCAGTTGCGTATTCATATTTAGAATCAAATAAGCGACATACAATCAAAAATATCTTTATTTTTCATAAATAATGTGGTTGTCTCATTATGGAAAGTATCACTGGGCCAGTCAGAGTGCCACCCTGCCCTTCTTGCTCGCCCCCCGTAGGCCATAACCGGATAGTTCATACGTTGCCGCCCATGCAAGATCACGATCAATCACTGGAAGCGAACCTTGACACGGTACCGGTCATCGTCGGGCTGGGCGCGTCCGCCGGTGGCCAGGATGCCTTCGCCCGCTTTCTGGCCGCAGTGCCAGCCGATACCGGCATGGCCTTCGTGCTGGTGCAGCACCTCGATCCTCACCAGAGCAGCCTGCTCGCCGAGCTGGCCCAGCGTCACACGACATTGCCCGTGCAGGAGATCGAAGAAGGCCAGCACGCCAAGCCCAACTGCGTTTATGCAATTCCGCCGAACCACAACCTCGACCTGCTGCACGGTATTTTTCACCTGACGCCGCTGGATACCGTGCCCGGTCCGCGCCTGGCCATTGATCACTTTTTCCAGTCACTGGCCCAGGACCAGGGTGAACGCGCCGTTGGCATTGTTCTATCAGGCAGCGGCAGCGATGGCGCGCACGGGGTGCGCATTCTCAAGGCTGAAGGTAGCCTGACCCTGGCCCAGACACCGACCACCGCCGCACATTCCTCCATGCCGCAAAGCGCCATCGCCACCGGCTGCATCGATCAGATCCTGCCGCCGGAACAAATGCCCGCCTACCTGCTGCGCTGCCTGCACCTGTTCAGAGATACGGCGCAGGCTTCCATAGCCTCCTCGGCGGATAGCATGCTGCATCGAATTTTTATCCTGATGCGCGCCCGGACCGGCCATGACTTCTCCCAGTACAAGCGAAAAACCGTCCAGCGGCGTATTGCCCGGCGCATGGCGGTACAGCAGATTACGCAGATCGAGGACTACTACCAATACCTGCGGCATGTGCCGCTGGAGGTGAACCTGCTGGTTGGGGAGTTTTTGATTGGCGTTACTGAATTCTTCCGCAACCCAGAGGCCTTCGAGATACTCGGGCAGCTTGCCCTGCCACCGCTGTTCACTGCGCGCCCATCCGAGGACCCGATTCGCGTCTGGGTGCCAGCCTGTGCCAGCGGCGA
>DAITNL010000291.1:0-1362 GCA_036834665.1 Candidatus Competibacteraceae bacterium
GGGTAACTGAACAGGCCCATGGTCACGCCCTTGTCGGGATCGCCATCGGGATCCGCCAGATTCTCGGCCACTGCCGCCTTGTAGGCGTGGGCGCGGTTCATCAGGCCCTTGGCAGTGACGCAGGTGATGATCCAGGTCAGTTCCATAATGTCCGGAATATCGCTCTGGGCGTAGAAGATGACGTTATCGACATCCAGGCCCAGCGCCAGCCAGGTCGCGGCCACTTCCAGCCGGGAGCGGTGCACCTGGGCCGGATCCTGGCATTTGATCAGGGCGTGGTAATCCGCCAGGAAGTAGAACGATTGCACGTCCTGGCGGCGGCTGGCTTCAATCGCGGGCAGGATCGCGCCGACATAGTTGCCCAGATGCGGCGTGCCGGTGGTGGTGATGCCGGTGAGGGTAATTTCCATGGATGACAACGCTTGGCTCGGAAGGGAAGCAGAAGAGGGTCAGAAAAACAGATTCAGAATCAGGTGACGAATGCTGTTGACGATTGGCATCAGGTTCAGCAGGCCGCTGGCCAGCAGCAGCACCAGAATGATCAGACCATAGGGCTCGATCTGGGCCATGACCTGACCGGCGCGATCCGGCAACAGGCCGGCCAGCACCCGCGAACCGTCCAGCGGCGGAATCGGCACCAGATTGAGCACACCGAGCATGACGTTAACGCTCACCCCGGACACACCCATCAACAGCAGCGGCTCGCCCAGCCAAGGCAGCATCTGCAGACCATGGCCAACCACGGCCACCCCCGCCCAGCCCAGCGCCATCAGCAGGTTGGACACCGGTCCAGCCAGCGCCACCAGCGCCATGTCGCGCTTGGGCTGGCGCAGGCGGTGATAATTGACCGGCACCGGCTTGGCCCAGCCGAAGATGAAACCGCCGAGCACCGCCATCACCGCCGGCACCAGCACTGTGCCGATCGGATCGACATGGCGCAGCGGATTGAGGCTGAGCCGACCCTGAGCCTTGGCGGTGGTATCGCCGCAGCGCAACGCTACCCAGCCATGCGCGACTTCATGCAGGGTGATCGCCAGCAGCAGCGGCGGTGCCAGGACTATGAGAAGTTGAATCGTATTGAGTGCTTGCATGGCGCGATTATACGCAGGCCATCGCGGCATGGACCAGTTGGAGTTTCACCGTGATTGATTTCGCCTCGGTCTATCCTCGACTCATCAATCCGAAAATTCGCGCTTCACCGCAACCCCGCCGGCGTACCGACAGGTGGCTGTGTTGCTCCACGCGCTTGAGTTCGGGCACCCCCTGCCCTACTGCTTTCGCAAAAAACGCCCGGCGGGTTTTATGTGTTCTTCCGGGTCTTCTTGACACAACCGCATACCCTAACCAAAAGTGATTTTATCA
>DAITNL010000292.1:0-1218 GCA_036834665.1 Candidatus Competibacteraceae bacterium
GACCCGCTGATCAGGCAGCGGCGCGGCGGGCCGGGCGCGTCCAGAGCGGCTCCAGCGCCACAGCCAGGCCAACGCCCACGGTGTAGCACAACAGATCGCTCCATAAAAAACCATGGCCGAGCAGCAGGCCGCCGATGCGCGTATTGCGCAGGGCATCGAGCCAGGCGGCATGGTAAAGCTGACTGATTTCCACCGCATAGGCCAGCAGCAGCGCCGCCAGTGCCAGGCGGCTACGCCGGCCATGCGGCGCCAGCAGCGCGCAGCCGATGAAGGCCGCCAGCGCCCACAGCGTGTCGCCGGCATAGCGGGCAATCAGCTCCGGCAGCAGGCTGGCGTACTGCCGCGAGGCGATGCCCAGTGCGGCGGTGATGACACCGGCCAGCAGCAGCAGCGGCCGGCTGCGGTCCAGGAAAATAAAGTTCGCTGCCATGTGCATGATCCCGCTACGGTGGCAAAAACGGGGGTCACAAGGCCCGGCGCCGGGTCTGCTAGAATGCCCGGCCATGGACATTTCCGCGATTCTCACTGATCTCAATGAACCCCAGCGCGAGGCGGTCAGCGCACCGCTGGGACCGATACGGGTGCTGGCCGGTGCCGGCAGTGGCAAAACCCGGGTGCTGACCCGGCGCATCGCCTGGTTGCTGGCTCAGGAAAAGGCTTCGCCCTGGTCGATCCTGGCGGTGACCTTCACCAACAAGGCCGCCGCCGAGATGCGCGGTCGGGTCGCGCAGATGCTCGATCAGCCGTCTGACCGGCTGTGGATCGGCACCTTTCACGGCATCGCCCATCGTCTGCTGCGCATGCACTGGCAGGAAGCGGGCCTGCCGCAGGCCTTCCAGATCCTCGACAGCGACGATCAGAATCGCCTGCTCAAACGCATCCTGCGCGGGTTGAATCTGGATGACAAGAAGTGGCCACCCGCGCAGTGCGCCGCCTTCATCAGCCGCTGCAAGGATGAGGGCCAGCGCCCGGCGCATCTGAGCGACGACGGCAACCCGGTGCAACGCCAGTACCGGCAGATCTATACCCTCTATCAACAGGAATGCGCCCGCGGCGGGCTGGTCGATTTTGGCGAATTGCTGCTGCGCGCCTATGAACTGTGGCGGGATCATCCGGAACTGCTGGACCGTTATCGGGCGCGCTTCCAGCACCTGCTGATCGATGAGTTCCAGGACACCAACACCATCCAGTACCAGTGGGTGCGCCTGCTCAGCGGCA